>JBFRWJ010000128.1:0-26796 GCA_051439525.1 Spirulina sp.
CCCAATGGTCTCGCCTCGTAGCTTGGTCTTGGACGGAGGTTTTGGCATTTGAAGGGGATGGGGAGAAGGAAAAACAAGAAAAAACTCTCAAATCTTTCTTCATCCAAACTCTGCAAAGACAAGCACAAAATTGGGAAGCCTTTGAGTCTTATGGAATTCCTCAATCCGCAAGAGACGCGGACAAATTAGCTGCCGATATTAAAAGCCTTTTGCTAGGAGACAATGAGAACATTGCCTTCCTCAAAGAACAAGGAATTACTCTGACGTTATCAGATGTCTTGTACGCCCTATCGGGAGAAGAATGTGCAATTAGTAGAGAACGAGAATTGTGCAATAAGTTTACCTTTCGCGTCGTCGTGGATAAATTTACGGGTAACGTTTATCAACTCAAGGATGAGGAAGGGAATGTAAAAGATGAATACGCGATCGAGGTCGCCTATCCGCAAAAGCCGATATTGAGCCAAGCAACAGTGACAGAAGAACAGCTAACAGATTGGGCAAAAAATCTCAATACGGGAGGTCGCTATCTTCCTCCTTCGGTTTATGTTCCCATTGCCTTTACTTGTTAAATTACTTGCCCTTTCAATCCCCCGATCGCAGAAAACTCCCGGAGTCTTCTCTCCCAAATCAGAGTCTATTTCAAGGCAGAGAGCCTAACATAAATTCTCCCACGGAAGTCTCTTCATAATAATCCAGCCCCGTTGCGGCAGTAAAAAGATCGCTGTTTCCCGTTCCCAACGCAGTCGGGGCGAGATTCATCTGAGTGGCAACCAAATAGAGATTTTGATACATGACTCCGACGTGTTTTAAAATTGCTGCATAACCCATGCCTCGATATTTCCAAAAAAGCCGCCCGAAACGCGCCGCAATAACCAATAACACTTGCGGCTTCACTTGTTGTCCGTTGGCAAACCAAGCATCGATAATCAGTGCCTCGGTTTCGGGAGTCCATGGAGAAATCGGACAGAGGACGTGGTTTAAAGGATGGTAGTGATAGAGTCCGGGTTCGAGTCCCTCGCAGTGACGGACGACGGGATAGAGTTCAAGTTCGTAGATCGCCCCACCCCCGGGATAGGGACGGCGACTGAGTTCTCCTAATTCTGTCTCGAATACCTCTTTGACGCGGGCGCAACGATACAAAAGTTCTCCAAGTTGGGTCGCGGTAATGGGATTTTCTTCATCGTACTCCCGTACCGATCGCCGTCGTTCCACAACCTGAGTCAAGGAGTCGGTTTGTTGGAGTGTTTTGAGATCGGGGGTATAGAGGTCGATCGCATTCTCCCCCATTAAGGGTTTAATCGCCGGTAGAGGGGCGATCGCATCCTTGAAGGGATAAACACCCCCCATCGGGCGATCGTGCCTGCCATTGCGACTGCGACTGTGGAAGAGCAGATCGTGAAATTCCCAAAAAACGAGGGGCGATCGCTCTGTTTCGCGATCGAGCATTTGGGTGGCAAGGAGAAGAGCGAGAAATTGTCGCGCGATCGCTTCGGTGAGGTCGGGGATATCGGCAATGAGTTCCGCGATAGTTTGCGATCGCGCAAGTTTGGCAATCAGAGCTGAACCGCGCCAATCTAAGAGGATAATTTTACTTTGAGACAGAGGCGACTCGATATACATTTCCCCATCCATGCCATGTAAATAGGCAAAGCGGGAAAGAGAAAAACGATCCTTTTGCCAGTCGATCTCGGGGCGATCGAGTTGGTAGTTTCCTGCCATCGGGATCGCTTTGGCAAGGGGGAGAACGAGATGATAAATCCAACCCAATCTTATTAGTTTTTGCAAATAAGCCTGAAAGAGTCCCGCACTTTCCAACCCATCGGTCTCAATAATAGCTTGTTGAAATTGAGGGAGGGTTTTGTTGCCTTGTTTGAGGTCGTAAAACGCTGCGATCGCACCCGGTTGGAGCTCTTTAAACGTGAGCTTGCGTGCGGGAGATTGCAGAGAAATCTGGTTATCCTGCTGCGCGATCGCAATGTCCTCTCGTAAAGAAAGCGTAAAGAAGGAGAAGGTCATTTGGGGTTCGTTATAGGATTGAGTTCGGATTCCCAACCCCTAGACTTGGGGGATTTAGAGGTCAAGATAATTCCCATAACATATATCATTTTTTCCCATGCTGGCAGGTTATCGAATCATTGATGCGGATGCTCACGTTTACGAACCCCACTCGATGTGGAAAGACTATCTCGAACCCGCTTTTCGAGATTTTGCTCCCTCCTCAGACATGAAGGTGCAAGGGGAATCGGTGATTAATAAATATACCGATCTCTTAGCTCTCGAAGGAGCCAAGCAAGTTGCGCGATCGCATCCCCAATCTTTCGCGCAAGAATTCAACCCAGAATCTCAGGTAAAAGCCATGTACCAAATGGGAGTGGATATTGCTTTTGTTTACCCCACTCATCTTTTATGGTTGGTGGGGGTGGATAAAATGGCATCCCAACAAGTGGGGGCTTACGTGCGTGCCTATAACCATTGGCTGCGAGACTTTTGTAGCTACAACCCGCAAATGTTGAGAGGGGTGGGAGTCGTCAACCTGCACGATCCCGGGGAAATGCTAGTGGAATTAGAACGTATTGCCGAGTTTGGTTGGAAAGCTGTCTATTTGCGTCCCAACCCCGTCAAAGGTCGAATTTTAAGCGATCCTGCTTACGAACCCTTCTGGACGAAGTGCGAGGAATTGGGCATTGCCGTGGCTCTCCACGAAACCACTCACAGTCGCGTCCCCACAGCCGGCAGCGATCGCTTCGACACCCGTTTTGCTCTGCACGCTTGTTCTCATCCAATGGAGCAGATGATGGCACTCCTCGCTTTAATTGAAGGAGGTATCTTAGAAAATCATCCTCACTTGAAAGTTGGTTTTCTCGAGTCGGGTTGCGGGTGGTTGCCCTATTGGTTATGGCGACTCGATCGCGAGTACGAAGATTTGCTCTGGGAAGTGAAGGATAAGGTCAAGATGAAACCCTCAGAATACTTTCACCGTCAGTGTTTCATTGCCGTCGAACCCTCAGAAACCTATATCCCCAAACTCATCGAAGAATTGGGGGCTGATAATCTCATTTTTGGTTCCGACTATCCTCACATGGATCACGATCCCGATGTGGTTGATGATATGATTGCTCTCGAAGGACGGTTATCCAAAGAAATTTTGCAAAAGATCCTTTGGGATAATCCCCGTCGCTTCTACGGTTTGGACTGATGCGATGGCAACCCTTGCGGCAGTACAAAGTGAAGTCAATGCGGACAAAACATTCACTTCACTTGACCTCAGCTAGAAAAAGAAAAGACCGATTAACTGGCAGTCAAGTGTAAAATTTCTTTATCCTGCTGACCGCAAGTCTTGGGATCGTAACCCCGTCCTTTCAGATGTTTGTGCCAGTCCCATTCATGTAACAAAAAATTCTTAGCACGCTCGTATCCCAAACGATACAAAGCAATTTTTTGCTCGTCGTTTAAATTGAATTCAGTTGAACTGACACCAACGGGCGCAACATCAATTTCAATAATGCGATCGCGCCATGTTTGTTTGATATCGTACTCGTCTCGGGCGACTCCCGATGTTTGTAAAATAGCCTTCCCTACATCATAGAGATTGTTAATGCGATCGGGTTTGGTTTTCTTCTCTAAAATTCGCAATCCAAAAGTCGGCCAGCGCGGGCATTGTTGACGCGATCGCTGTTTAACTTCGACATCAAAAATCCAGATGGGAAACCGACTGAAAATACCGCCATCCACAATAGTCCGACCTTGAATTTCTCCCGGTTCAAAAAATAACGGCAAACTGGCGGATAAACGAACAGCCTCGGCAACCGAAAAATCATCTTTCATCCCATTTGATAAATCATTTGGCAACACTAGCATGCGCCCGTAACTGAGATCGGAAACGACAACTTTTAACTCTCCTCGGCCATTTTTTGCAGTAATATCGGCAAAAGTTTTAATCTGTTTCTGGGCTAATTTATCGAGCAACCAATGTTTGAACGGTAAAGAGGAATACATGCCTCGTTGACCAGTAGCAATTAAAGCCAGACCCGCTTTCAATACCCATCCCAGAGATAGCATATCGTGAGAAAGATCGACATCGGGAATCCAGAAAGAGGTTTTTTGATGTAAGAAAACTTGCATATAATGTGCATTGCCGATGAGTTCTTCTAGTTCGTCCGTTGAGTAACCCGAGGCGACTAATGCTGCCGTAATTGAACCGGAAGAGGTTCCTACGACCTTGCGCCATTGTACTCCTAGGTCGGCAAAAACGCGCAGCGCGCCTAAAAAAGCCAATCCCCACACCCCTCCCCCTTCAAAAGCACCATCGACATAGATGCAACCGTCAGTGCGATCGCGATCGGGCATTCGCGTTTGAATCTCTGCTATCTCACTTGAGGTTAATTTCAATTTGTATTGCCGACGCACGTCATTCCAAGCAACCATAGTTTTTTGTTATCCTTTAACTACCGATAGTATCCAGTATAATCTTGCGGTTCGGTTGACTCTTAACAGCAACGTGTCAAGTTAGATGGCAGTTTATCGACCTCTCTTCTGGCACTTATCTACAAAGATAAGACCCAACCAGAGTGTTACATTCAATTTAAGTAGAGGAGTCGAAGCGAAAGAAATCTTCAAAACAATATAGAGAAATCGCGATCGCCTCAATCCTCAATCTCTTTTAACCTAAAATACTAATAAGGAGAAACATGAACCCTGCCATGCCAGTTAACAAACCTAAAAAAGCCTATTATTTAAGAGTACATCAAAGAATCAGAAAGCGCATTGGTTTTCACGCGGCTTATACATTTATTCTGGGGATCTGGTATCAAGTATTGCGATACTCTATTCCCGTAGTATCGGGGAGTTTGGCGGCGATTGTCGGAACCAATCAACTCTCCTCAGAAACAATTGTGATTTGGACGAGTATTGCTATTACTTTTCTCGGGACTCTGAATTCGGTGATTCGTCCTTCGGAAAGTTATGATTGGACGGTGATCTTTGCCAGTCAATTTGAAAAGTTTCTCTGTGATTTCGATCTCAAATTCCACGAAATCAAAGATAAGGGAGAGATAGAAATTCTCAATTTTTTGACCCAAGAAAATCAGGAACTGACTGTATTGATCGATCGCTTTAATAAACCCCCCGAACGTAGCGATCGCCAAATTCATAACGAGCCGAACGATCCAAACTCCGAGCTCTAAAATTATCCTGAAATCAGTCACCCGTCAATTGAATTTTCAATTGACGGGATATTGACGGGAGTAACGCAGAGGCGTAATCTTGAAAGGCGAAATCGAGAGGGTACGCACGAATGACAACAACAGCATGGGTTTTTCCCGGACAGGGATCGCAGAAAATCGGGATGCAGGCAGATCTTGAAGAAATTCCCGCAGCTAAAGCCAAACTCGATCGCGCTGAGGAAATTTTAGGTTGGTCTGTCCTCGAAGTTTGTAAAAATGACGAAGAGAAACTTTCTCGCACGCGCTACACTCAGCCTTGCTTGTACGCGATCGCCTCTATTCTCGCCGATTTGCTCTTAGAATCGAGTCAAACTCCCCAATACGTCGCCGGACACAGTTTAGGAGAATACGTTGCCCTCTACGCCGCAGGCGCATACAATTTTGAAACCGGATTGCAGTTGGTGAAGCGTCGCGGAGAATTGATGGACGAGGCAGAAGGGGGGAAAATGTATGCACTGATGGGGTTCGATCGCGAGCAACTACAAGGAGAAATCGAGAAAACTCCCGATGTCGTCCTCGCTAACGATAATAGCGCCGCACAAGTGGTCATTTCCGGGACACCCGCCGACGTCGATCGCGTTGTTGCTGCCGTTAAAACCAAACGCGCCGTAGAATTAAAGGTTTCTGGGGCTTTTCATTCTCATTTAATGAAACCTGCATCGGAACAGTTCAATGAGGTTTTAGAAAAGGTTGATTTTAGCGAGACAAAAATCCCCGTTCTTTCCAATGTCGAACCCATCCCCTCCACCAATGCGGGAGAATTAAAAGCGCGGTTGCAACAACAAATGACCGGATCGGTACGCTGGCGAGAAATTATGGACGCGATCGCTGCCAATAATGTCGAACGGATTGTTGAGGTCGGCCCGGGTCAAGTCTTGACGGGGTTATTTAAACGAGCCTATGCTAAAATTCCTCGTGTCAACATTGGTAGCATGGCAGCAATTCGGGAACTCGGTAATGGGTAATCGGTAATGACTTCTCTACTCGTTACGCGTTACCCGAATTTTGCTAGACTGTTCTCGAGTCATTGCTGCGGCAATTCACAAATTTTCGTTGTTATTGCTTGCTCATTGACCAAAAACTAAAATCATTGCATTAATTTGGATTGATTCCCCATGGCTAAACGGCTACCTTTCGACTCTTCTGAAATCATGACTCGCGCTGACGAGTTAATGAATGCTGCCTCGAACCGCTATCGCATCACCGTACAAGTCGCACATCGCGCCAAACGCCGCCGCTATGAAGAGTTTGAGAATCTCGACGATCCCGCAATGAAACCTGTGATTCGTGCGGTTATCGAAATGTCTGACGAACTGACTCAACCGGAAATCATTGGAGATTAAATCAACAAATGGCGATCGCGTGCAATCGAGGCGAGAGGAAAAATGATGAAACAAAATTTATGGCGTAATTTAGGTAAATTCTCTGTCGTGTTGGCAGTTGTTTTAGTTTTGGGGAGCGATCGCTCTTCTATTTTTGCCCAAACGTTACAAACTGTTAAGGATGCGGAGCGAACTTATGAAATCCTCCCCGATTTCCCGCGAGAAAATCAATATATTTCGCAGGATTCTGGGGAGGTCGAGTCTAACAATACCTTAATTTCTCGTCTGATTTACTATCACATTTACCTGAAAAATCGTCCCCCGCAATATCGTTTTGATTGGAAGCTCACCCTCGCCGATTATTTAGGAGCAAATGAAACCATTCTCTCGAGTCGATATTCGGGAACGCGAACCTTGCGAGAGAATCCCTTAAAGGGAGATATTGCTGTTATCGATCGCTTGACCCGACAAGAGCGAGAGGAACTCATTCAAGCACTAATCGGGGTTTTCAATACCGATATCCCCAATGAAAATCGCGATTCTTCTCCCCCCGCAACAAATGAAAGCGAATCGTCATCGGATTCAACCGATTCATCTGGCGATCGCCGTTTCCCCGAACCCGGCGATGCTCAATTGCTTCTGGAATAATTTAATTTGGAGCAACATCTCATGTTGGAAAAAATAAAGTTCAAACAACTTTTTCTATCATTCTGTTTGGCAATCTTATTATTTCTCAATACAGGTTGTGTCGCTATCGAAAGAATAGATGACGATACAATTCTGTTAAAGTTTCCTGTTGTCAATGAGAATGTTTTTCCGTTTAATAGTAAATTTTTCCCCAAATTACACAAAGATGGAGAAAATAGAGAATCAAATGAGCTAGAAGGGGGAGAACAACTGGAAAAAGAAGCAATTTCGGAAGAATCGGGAGTAGAGAAAAGTGAAGAAGCAGCAAACTTAGTGATTTCTCCAGAAGAACAAGACGAGAAGATAGTGTCAGAAACCGAACCCGGAGACGAAGTGATTTCAGAAGAACCCGTAGTCGAGGAAAGTGAAGAAGCAGAAAACTTAGTGATTTCTCCAGAAAAACAAGATGAGGAGATAGTAGTAGAAACCGAACCCGGAGAAGAAGTCATTTCGGAAGAATCGGGAGTAGAGGAAAGTGAAGAAGCAGCAACCCCAGTGGTTGCTTCAGAAGAACAAGATGAGGAGATAGTAGTAGAAACCGAACCCGGAGAAGAAGTCATTTCGGAAGAATCAGGAGTAGAAGAAAGTGAAGAAGCAGCAACCCCAGTGATTTCTCCAGAAGAACAAGATGAGGCGATAGTGGCAGAAACCGAACCCGGAGAAGAAGTGATTTCGGAAGAACCCGTAGTCGAGGAAAGTGAAGAAGTGGCAACCCCAGTGGTGTTTTCAGAAGAACAAACTAAACCCGAAGAAGAAATGAAGGAAGTCCCGGAAACGGAAGAAACTTTTACTCTCGTTTTATTTGATGAAAGCGATCGCCAAAAATCTGTTACGTTAGACCGAGAAACTTATCGAAAGATTTTGAGAATGTTACAAGCATCCGAAACCCAAAAATAAAAGGAAACGGATTCTCAAAAATTCCCGAAACAGCAAGGAAAGCAAAGAAAATACTAATACATCCCAACCTTCCCACCTCTGAATGCTTCCTATGAACATTGTTAACGCTTGGTTCTTTCGCAAACTACATCGCTGGCAAGGGGTCTTTCCCTTGCTGTTCCTGCTTTCTCTGCTATTTTCCCTAACATTTTCTTTCCTCATTCCTTCCTCATCTCACGCCCAAACGTCTCGTGTGAATACTTTACTCGATCGCGGCGAATTAGGAGCAACGATCGCGACAGTGGAAAGGGGTTGGAAGAAAGACTATCAAAATTTCTATCGGCAAAGATACGACCAGCCGATCCAATCGGCAGACGCGATCGCGGAAAAACTTCTGGAAATTTCTCGACAAACGGGCAAAAATGCTGCCGTTATTTGGGCTTGGTCTCGCCCTGACGACCTCGTTATCTTACTCATTACCCCGGGTCGAGAACCCATTAGCCGCATCATTTCCGAGGCAAATAGCAACGAACTCGATATTATGGCAAAAACCTTTCGTCGGGAAGTGGCCAACCCCCGGAGATCCAATAGTGCTGCCTATATGAGAGCCTCCAGACAGCTTTATCAGTGGTTGGTTGGATCGATCGAACCCATCCTAGAAAGCCAACAGATCGACACGCTTTTATTTTGTGTTGGCGAAAACCTGCGATCGCTCCCGTTTGCAGCCCTCAACAACGGCGAACAATTCCTGATCGAAAAATACAGCCTCGCGACCATTCCCGCCTTTAGCCTCACGGAAACCACCTATACCGATCTCAGTAACGCTCGGGTTTTGGCGATGGGTGCTTCGGAATTTCAAGAGAAAATGCCCTTACCGGGAGTCGAAGTGGAACTGTCTGCGATCGTCCCCGAAGTCTGGCAAGGAAAAGCCTTCCTCAATCAAAACTTTACCATTGCCAACCTGAAAGCCGAGCGCCAGCAAGACCCTGTAGAGATCGTTCACCTCGCCACCCATGCCGAATTTAGAGAGGGATCTCCCGATCGCTCCTACATTCAATTTAGCGATCGCCAACTCTCCCTCGATCGCCTCGAGGAATTGGGCTGGAGAGATCCTCCCGTGGAATTATTAGTCTTGAGTGCCTGTCAGACCGCTTTGGGCGATCGCGAGGCCGAATTGGGCTTTGCAGGACTGGCCGTCCAATCTGGGGTAAAAACCGCGATCGCCAGTTTGTGGTCCGTGAGTGATGTCGGCACCCTAGCCCTGATGAGCGAATTCTATCAGCAATTGAAAACCGCCCCGATTAAAGTCGAAGCACTGCGACAGGCACAACTGGCCATGATTCGCGGCGATATTCGTTTCGAAGGGGGAACCTTGGTGAATTCGGGAAGCGCGATCGAATTACCCCCAAATTTGCAGTTTGGGGGCGTTAATATGGCTCATCCTTATTATTGGGCAGCTTTCGTCGCGATCGGCTCTCCTTGGTAATCCCTAAAACCGCTTGAGATCCTGTTGCTGATACAGGGCAAAATAGCGACCTTGTAACGCCATTAATTCATCATGAGTTCCCTGTTCGACCACTGCCCCAGAATCCATCATTAAAATAATATCCGAATGCTTGATCGTGCCGAGGCGATGGGTAATGAAAAAGACCGTGCGCTTGCCAAACTCATGGGCCAAATTCGCGCAAACTTGTTGTTCCGTAGGATAATCTAACGCACTGGTGGCTTCATCTAAAATCAATAAAGCCGGACGTTGTAAAACCGTTCTCGCGATCGCAATGCGTTGTCGCTGTCCCCCGGAAAGGGAGGCCCCTTTTTCCCCCACTCGCGTATTATAACCGCTTGACAACCCCATAATAAAATCGTGAGCGGCGGCAACTTTGGCGGCTTCAATAATTTCTTCGCTGGAGGCTTCGGGGTTATTCATGGCAATATTTTCTTGAATAGTCCCATCAAAAAGCAAAGGATCTTGCGGAACCACTCCAATTTGTCGCCGCACGGAATATAATTCTACTTTTGCCACATCGTAATTATCGATAAAAATGCGCCCGGATTCAACTTCATAGAGTCGCACTAAGAGTTTGGTTAGGGTACTTTTTCCGGCTCCGCTTTTCCCGACAATACCCACAAATTTTCCTTGGGGAATTTCTAAACTTACATTCACCAATTGTAAGGGAGTATTGGGCTTAAAACGGAAGGAAACATTTTCATATTTAACATGACCTTCAATGGGAGGCATGGGAATATTGCCTTTATCTTCTTCGGCTTCTTGAGGCGTGTCGATAATATCTCCCAATCGTTCTAAAGAAAGTCCCACTTCTTGGAAGTTTTGCCAGAGTTGGGCGAGGCGAAGTAAAGGACTGGTCACGTAACTGGCGATAATTCGGAAAGCAATTAATTGACCCAAGGTTAACTCTTGTTGCAAGACCAAATATGCCCCCACCCACAACACCAATAAGCCGGAAAACTTGTTTAAAAAATTACTGCTAGAATTGGCTAGGGTTGAAGTTTGTACGGTTTTAAACCCTGCCGAAACGTAACGAGCATATAAATCTTGCCAGCGCCAGCGCGATCGCAATTCGATGTTTTGTGCCTTCACGGTTTGAATTCCGGACATCACCTCAACTAAGTGGGACTGGGTGTGGGCATTGCGTTCGGCTTTCGTGCGCAACTGCTGGCGCACCACCGGAGAAAAGACGAGAGTAATCAGAATAAAGATGGGAATCACCGATAGGGTTACGAGGGTTAATTGCCAGCTATAAACCACCATGACCGCGATATAAACCACGGAAAAAACCGAATCTAAAACCACGGTTAACGCCGTTCCCGTGAGAAAAGAACGAATATTTTCTAACTCGTTGACGCGGCTGGACAGTTCCCCGACAGGACGGCGATCGAAATAACGCAAAGGCAAGCGCAATAAGTGATCGATAATCTCCGATCCCAAGGTCATATCAATGCGATTGGTGGTATCGACAAACAGATAGGTACGAACAGTGCTGAGAACGGCTTCAAAAATTGCGACGGCGAGGAGAAAGATTCCCAAAATTTGTAAAGTATCGGCACTGTTTTGTACGATGACTTTATCGATAATAATTTGAATGATCAGGGGGTTGGCCAAGCCGAACAGTTGCACGAGAAAGGAGGCCAGAAAAACCTCCATCAGTACCCCTTTATAACGCAAAAGTGCGGGAATGAACCAAGAAATGCCAAACCGTTTTTTCGGCGTTTCTTTCGTGGGTCGCACGAGGAGAACTTGGCCGAATTTTTCCCAAGATTCGATAAAATCGGCAGGTTGGCGGCGCAGGATGCCAATTTCGGGAGAACCAATGACAAGTTGGCGATCGCTAATTTCGTATAAAATGGCCCAACTCTCTTGCCAGCGCACTAAAACGGGGGCTTCCAAGCGGGTAATCGTCGTGGCAGGAATGTTGACCATTTGGGCATTTAAGCCTAACAATTCCGTGACGGCACCCAAATGATACAGAGACAAATTCCCCTGGCGTTGAATCTGTTGTCCGAGAACCCGGCGAATCACCTCGCGACGAAAGGGCACTTTGTAATATTGGCAAAGCATTTGAAAACAAGCCACCGTCCCATCGAGTTCACCGCTCCCCCTCACGTGAGGGTACTTAACGCGATGTCGGTGAGACTGCATTTCCAAGGCTAAATCTCCCTCTCGGACTTCCGGCGCGTAAGGGATGACGGTAGAGAGGGTTTCCGAGGAGGAAGTTTCGCTGTCGGAGGGGGAATCCGTTACGGATGCCTCTGGTTCGGTTCTCCGTTGAGGGGTCAAATCCCCCCGGAGAAAACCGAGGATGCGAGCGGGAACTTTCCCTTTAACGTGGAGGATCTGCTGGTTTTCTGCCAATTGTAGGGGTTCCCCCGCAGGTGCATTATCGATCGCGCCACCCCCACTGACCAACCAAACCCAATCCGGATCTTGTAAGGGCTTCAGAACTGGGTTACTCACAGAAGTACGTCCGGGAGGAAGGTTGCACAGTTGCACGCTTTCGCTGGCGTTTTTGGCGATGCGTTTGAGATCTTGGGTGCCTTGACCTCGAATAAAATCTTGTTTGGTGAGGAGATCGAAGATTTCGGCGAGGGAGACGTTTTGTTCAAAATATTGGGCAAACTGGCGATATTCTTGGAGGAGGAGCAAAAATTGCTTGGCATCGAGGGTGAGACAAATGGTTTCGGTGGAAGCGATCGCGGTTTCGCAAGGCTGTCCTCGCAAAATTCCTACCCAACCCACCAAGCAGCCGACTTCCAGCAATTTTAGAGTAAGGGGCATTTTCGTGGTGGGATCGTAGCCCAATAACCGTGCCTGTCCTTCGTAAAGCAAAACTACGTTTTGAGGCAGTTTATCCCGCAAAAGGATTGTCTGTCCCATGCGATAGCGCAGAAAGCGCATTCCCCCTGCTAATTCTGCCAAAGCCACATCGGGAAGGCGATCGAAAGGAGTTTGTTGCTTGAGAAAAGCATTAATATCCGTGACGGTGTAGCTCATGGAGAATGCCCCGACATTAGCGATCCATCTCAGGATACAGAATCGGGAGAGGAAAATCTAGCGATCGCGTTGCTTCCTCAATTAAATTGAATGACGAAACCAATGCGATCGCGCTACTTCCTCAATTGCCTTGAATGAAACCAGCGCGATCGCTCTTTTTCTCGATTAAATACTCGATAAATCCAAACCGATAATCACCGGATCGCGATCCGAAGAACGGATCGACCGCAGAAAAACGGCGCTTTTTCTCCTTCTCGATTGCCTTGTCTTCATCTTTCCTTCACAAAAAATCTCTCAACTTTACAAAAACAATATATTTTCACCTTGCCTGAGTAACATTTCGCAAGTACTCTTGAGAAAAGTACAGACAGACACTTTTCTTACTCCTAAACTCAATCATGATTAAGCCCCAATTAATCGCTTTCGGTTTCGGACTTGTTGCCGGTCTGTTGGGAATCTGCGAATCTGCCCGAGCTATGGGTTTCTATGGTTATTCTTTGAGTATCAACGATCCAGTTTTGAGGGCGGATTTTGGGATTCACAATGTACCCGACTTTCGGCTGGAAAATCTTTCCACAAATGGCGCGCAGATCGTTGATTTTAATCTGACGATTGGTAACCCAATGTATAATTACGATTTCGTTACATTACAAAGTGCTTTTAATGACCCGAGTAACGATTTGACATTCACTCTCCATACTCCAGAACCGGGAAATGATGGTACTGATTCGGAGGAAATTGACTACGATTTCACAGGTTTTGACCCGGGAGATATTTTTCAATTTGAGGCTGATGTCGATCCGGATGGTACACAAATCGTACATGACTACCGCGAGAGCTTATTTCCCAATGCAGTTTTAACAGTTGGTTTTAGCAATGGCCAAACACTCTCCCAAACTCTTAATCCTGAAAATACAAACCTGAGTGGCTATACGTTTGTGCAAACCAAAAACACTATCCCAGAGCCGGGTATGAGCTTAGCTCTTCTTGGTTCTTGGTTGGGCTGGCAGTTATGTAGCAAGCGCTCTCAACGCAAAGCGAGTAAGAAGCAATAGATTTATCCTGAGTATTTGCGAATTGGAGATCGCGGGAAGAAGAGATTCATGGTAGATGCACCTCGATGTCAGATCCTCGACTTACTTCATGGGAGTTGGGGATTTTTTGCGATCGGAATTAGAATTTGGATTAGATGCGATCGCAAAAGTCGATAAATTTTCCGAAAGTTCTTAAGTGTTTGGGATTCCTTGTAATTCTCTTTTGTAATTCTTCTAAATAAAACTGTTTCTTTACATCGCCAGGATTCCTTTTAGAATACGCAATATTTTTAGCTCTAAAAAGCTCTTTTAGATAGGCAGCGTGAAATTGAGCGTGATTAGAAAATTTTTGATACTGTCCCATCAATTCCGGATCGTTTTCCGAGACATCGTAATAGCGGATGTACTCGAGTAATGGTGAATCTTGAGGATTCTTTGTGAAAATTTTGCGATTTCCTAAAAACCAAGTTTCGATACATCGATTTTGTACGATAACAACGAGTTTTGCAGTATTGAGTGTTAATTGCTTATCATGCAAAACGGCAACAATTTCTTTTTCTCTTTCCTCAACCGTGACCTCATCAGCATCGAGACATACTATCAAATAATTATATTTTCCGTGAGCGTTAATATCTGCGATCGCATTCGGAAGTGCAATATCTTTAATACTGGGATAACCACCCGCAGTAAATATATAATAGTTGTTTTTTGTAACATCATAAAAATTTTTGACTTGTTTTAGTTTTGGTAACAAATAGGATAACCAAGCGGGATAAACTTTCTTTTCTGTACTCCGTCCTTCAACCAGAAAGTATAAATTCATACTGACTCAAATTCCTCCATTTCAATTCCTTCTGCATATTCATCTGAATTAATTAACTGCATAAAAGCATCGTGTTTAGAGCGTCCCAATCCTAAATCTCGTGCATTTTTTACAGTGACAACTCCACCCCGACGAGTTACAATACGCCAAGATTTCATATTAATATTATTGATAATATAAGGATGGTGACTCGTCAGAATAAATTGTAAATTTCGATTGGATGTATTAAGAATTTCTGTTATAGAATCTAGACAATTAACACCCAAACTATTTTCAAACTCATCAATTAATATTAGACTATATTCAGGAATCAAAAAAAGATCGGTAACACAAGCTAAAATCTTGAACATCCCCGATGAAAAAGAGTCAATGAAAAACCATTTTTTACATCCTCTTTCTTTAAATTTTAAAATATAAAAAGTGCTATTTTCTACTCTTTCCATTTTAATATCTTCAACTTGATAAAAAATATCCATAAAAATTTTTTTGATTTGTTTAAATATTTCAGGATGCTCAAAATATGTAGACATTATTTTAGTATCTACCGTAAAGTCTTCTAATTTTTCTGGACTGAATCTTCTGGATTCTTTTGGGTTGGAGGATACAGAACTATTTGGCTCAAAATCGTAAATTTTTTCTATCTCTGTTCTCACTGGTTTCAGTTCGTCTGCTTCTAAAAAACCTAAAACACTTTGCACGGTAGAAAAATATAAGCCATTATAGATTATTGGATTTACGACTTTGTTTGAATGCCTTTCTAAAAATAATTCTTGGTTTATATAGATTGATTCATTAATCATTTTACAATCCTTGGACAAATACAATCTTGCACTCAATTCACCGACCACATATGTTCGATCGGGGACTGTAATCTCATATTCGCCACACCAACGATATTCATTTCCATTTTCTGCTTCAAAGGTAATATCCCACTGTATTCCATTTAAAGGCATACCTTCTGCTATCCTTTTTAAATTGGCGATCGCTTCTAAAATCTTCGTTTTTCCCACTCCCGAAACGCCAACCAATAAAATAAGATCCAGATCGTCAAAATCTATCGGCTCTAATTTCCAATCTCTATATTTATCGTGATATGCAAACCGTTTAATTTTCATATTCTTTTACAGAATAAGTATATCTCTATTTTATTCTGGTAGTTGTAAAAGCGATCGTACTCTATCGTAAATTTTTGTAAAAAAATAATATCGGTCATTATCTTTCACATTTGATATTACTATTGATTGGGAGTCGATTAACTCAAATGGATACACGAGAATTATTACAGCCTTATGCGGATGGCGATCGCGATTTTTCCGGCTTGGATCTCAAAGGAATCGATCTCCATTCCCAAGACTTAAGAGGTGCTAATTTCGATCGCGCCGATCTGACTCAAGCCTATCTTAGTTGTGCCGACTTAAAAGGAGCGATATTTTCCGCAACAACAATTCTTAATAATGTTGATTTGCGAGATGCGGATTTGACAGATACAAATATAACAGAAGCGACAAGAGACGATCGAACGCTTTTGTAAGAGGATGAACGGGTTTTAAGCATAGTTCAATTTGTTGGATTCTGAGAGCGGGATAGATGAATGGACGAGAGGAAGAAGTATTCGGAAACAAGCACCTCGTCCCGGTTCGGAAATACACTCCAATTGACCGCAATGAAATTCCGTGACAATTTGATAGCTAATGGATAAACCCAAACCCGTTCCCTTGCCAACGGGTTTGGTGGTAAAAAAGGGATCGAATAGTTTAGATTGAATGTCTTTTGGAATCCCTAAACCATTATCGGAAATTTCGATCGCGACGAAGCCATCGCCGACAATTTTGCTGCGAATAGTAATTTGTGGTTTTTCTGTCAGTTGACCGCGATCGCTAGCCTCTCGTAACGCATCGATAGAATTGGCAAGTAAGTTCATAAACACTTGATTTAACTGTCCGGCATTACATTCTACCTCGGGTAAATTCTCATAATCTCGGATGACTTGAATACCTGGATATGTTCCTTTTGCTTTAAGACGATGCTGTAAAATTGTTAAAGTATTGTCAATGCCTTCGTGAATATTGACAAATTTCATTTTTGCTTCATCCAAACGAGAAAAGTTTCTCATGGAAAGAACAATTTCTTTAATTCGTTTTGCTCCAGACTGAATAGATTGCAGCATTTGTGGAAAATCTTCAAGGATATATTCCAGCTCGATATTTTCAATTTCTTCTTGAATTTCCGAGTGAGGATTGGGGTAGTGTTTGCCATATAAATTAATAATTTTTATCATCTCTTCACTATATTGAAGGGTAAAATCAATATTCCCATAAATGAAACCAATGGGATTATTAATTTCGTGAGCGATTCCGGCAACCATTTGCCCTAAACTTGACATTTTTTCTGTATGGACGAGTTGAGACTGTGCTTGTTTGAGTTGTTTTAAAGCCTGCTCCAAATCTTCTTTTTGAGACTTAAGTTTTCCTTGAGAATCGAGCAATGCCTTCACTAATTCTTCTTGTTGAGAAGAACGTCTAAGAGACATAAATAGATAGAGAACTAAAATGCAGGTCGAGAGAAAACCGATCGCAAATGTTCCTCCCAGTTTGCCAAATGTTCCTGTAAATGCCGTTTCGGGTAAAATCAACAACGACCATTCTCGATCTTCTAAATTAATGGTACGAATACAAACCGTCCAATCTTGACTGTAGGGACAGTGACGATGATTGAGAGAATTTGCAAGCAGTTGTTCGACTCTCGCTTTTTTAGCATCTTTAATAAATCTCTCTTGTTGGGAGTTATAAGCAATTAAAAAATGTTCTTTGGGGGAACTCAAACTTTTATTCAGAGCGGATTCTAGGCGATCGACTGGCATTTCATAGAGATACAAATCTAAGGAATTTGCATCGAGTCCTTTGAGAGCCGTGCGGACGATATGCTCGACTTGAAATATCGTATAAGCAACGCCAGAAAATGCTTTCTGACGGTCTTCTCGGGTGGCTAAAGAACTGGAGCGATCGTAAACTGGAGAATAAATAATAAATTCTGGGTTTTGGGAAACTTCAGGAGAAAAACTGCGCGCGATCGCGAGAACACTCGTATCTCTCGCTTTTTCGATTGCTGCCTTTCGCTGCCATTCCCCCCAATGATTATAACCGAGAAAAGGCTGTAAAGATTCGCGCGGTTCGAGATACGTGGAGGGCAAATATTCGCTCATTTCGGGGGCAATTTTTCGTTCTTTTCCATCGCGACTTTGCCAAATTTTTAAACTCCGAGTTTTTTCGTAAGTAATTCTTTCTTCTCGGGTTAATTTTTGCGCGTAACCGACTCCCAAAATTCCCGGCGCATTTCTCAAGACTTGCTGAGAAAATTCGTGAAACTCTTCAGCATTAACACGATCGGTTGCCTTATACAATCCCGAGAACGATCGCGCCACTTGCGAAACATCATCGAGATTTCGTTGCAAGGCAAAAGCGAGATTATCTGCACGTCGATCGAATTGCTCCCGAATGCGCGATCGCTCCCAGCGATTGACCAAACCTACCATGGTTGCGGAGAGACCTATCCCCACAATGAAAACCAATCCTACGGGGAAATAACGCCAAGAGCGGCGATGAAATACAAGTGAAAGACGACTGAATTTAAGCGCGATACCGTTCAATCTTCCCTCCTCAATCTTCTTAGCATCGTATTTTTTTCGGAAAAATTCTCTCTCATCTCCATCCTACTTGCAAAATATTTTGATTTACGATGATATTAACAAAAATAAAAATAAACTCTGCTTTCAGTGGAGATTGCTTATCTTTTCCCAGACGATAGATCGGCGTTTTTACTGAGTCTGTGAAAATGCTCGTTGAGATGGGTGGGAAGAGCCACACCGTAACCTTGTGCATAATCAAAACCCAATCGTTTTAATTCTTCGAGTAGCGTGTCATTTTCCACAAATTCAGCAATTGTTCGGACTCCCAAAACTTGACCGATGCGATTAATCGCTTCAACAATGCGATAAGTTACGCGATCGCTGGCTAAATTGAGAATAAATTCACCATCCACTTTTAAAAAATCAATCGGTAAATCCCGAAGATAAGCAAAGGAAGACATACCACTGCCAAAATCATCGAGAGCGAAGTAACACCCCAAGGCTTTCAGGTCTAAAATTAATTGACTGGCTTTGTGAATATTGGCAATAGCAGCATTTTCAGTAATTTCAAAACAAATCATTCTGGCAGGAATTTGATAGTGCGTGAATTTCTCTTGACAAAAATCCACAAATTGGTCATCATTTAAGGTAGTACCGGATAGATTGATGGCATAAAGATTATTTTGCCAATCGTCCGCCAGATTGGTGTCCCGAATGAAAAAGGACAAATGATGTAAAAAAGTTTGCAAAACCCAGCGATCGATCGTCGGCATTAATTGATAGCGTTCGGCATCTTGAATAAATTCTGTGGGAGAAAGGGGAATTTTCGAGCGATCGCGCAATCTTAAGAGAATTTCAATATAATTCCGCTCGAGGGTGGTTTGTAAAGAGAGGGTCGGCTGACAATATAATTGTAAAAATTCATCGGCTAATCCTTCATTGAGCCAAGTTAACCACTCGATACCGCGATCGCGGGTTTCCGTTTCATCGCTACAATGAATGCAAATACAATTGCGACCATTCTGTTTGGCCCGGTAGCAGGCTTTATCGGCTCTGCGCATCAGTTCGAGGGGATCGGGAGTAGTCGCGGTAATTTCAGCCAGTCCCAAGCTCATGCCGATCTTGAAGGTTTTGTGTTCGGAAGTAAATTGAAAAGCCCCAATTGCCTTTAAAATTTCCTCAGCCACGCGATGAGATTCTTCGAGGGAACAATGATGCAGTAAAAGGCAAAATTCATCGCCTCCCACCCGAGCGAGTAAATCGGTTTTGCGAATTTGGCGCTGAATGAGTTGGCTCACTTGACAAAGGAGGCGATCGCCAGCAGCGTGACCGCAAATATCGTTAATAATTTTGAAGCGATCTAAATCCATGCAGCAGAGAGTGTGAATCCCTCCCTCCTCTTGAGATTGCGTGACGGCGAGTTGGAGTTGGCGCTCGAATTCGCGTCGATTGGCCAAACCCGTGAGGGGATCGCTTTTCGCGTCTTGTAAGGCTTTCAGTAATTTTTCATTTTGAGTGCTTCGCCTAACGAACATCGCGACACAAAATGCAAGAACAAAAGTGATAAACAAGCCCATTGCCAAGGTCATCCCAACCGATCGCGGAAACCCAGAAAATTTGTCATTGGGTAAAATCAATACCGACCATTCCAACCCTTGCAAGTTCAAAGTACGCATGCAAACCGTCCAATCTTGACTGTAGGGACAATGGCGGCCACCTCTATTTTTTGTGAGTAGGCGAGAAATGCGAGCGAGTTTGGGGTCGTCAATCGCTTGTTGGGCGCGCGCGTCGTAAAAGAGAAGAAAACGGCGCTCGATTTCCGTTAACCCCTTGACGAGAGAGGATTCGAGGCGATCGAGATCCGTATCGTAGAGATAAAAGTCTAAATGTTGCCAATCCAATTCTTTCAGCGCTGTGAGAATTGCTTTATCAATCTCCACGACGCTATAGACGACTCCCAGAAAGTTCTCGCGACGCTTGGCGGTACTCTCGTTATCCGAACCTGGCGCATACAGGGGTTGATAAACGATAAATCCCCGAGAAATGTGATGATTGGGACTGGGAAGAGTGACGCGACTGGTAGCAACGGTGACGTTACTATCTCTTGCTTGCTTAATGGCCGCTCGTCGTCGCCAATCGGCATTATGGTTGTAACCGAGGAGGTGCGATCGCTGCGGAAATGGTTCGATATAGGTTGTGGGGAAGTATTCTTCGGCGGAAGGAGACAGGTTGGCGGTTTTGGTACGATCGCCTTCCCAAATGAAGGCATGGAGAGCCTCTCGTCGAGTCAGTTCCTTCTCAAAGCGATCGCGTTGGGATAGGGGGACGCGCTGCGCCCAACCCACCCCAAGAATGCTGGGAGAATCTTGGAGAATGCGCCTAGAAAAGATGCTAAATTCTTCTGGAGTAATTTCCTCTGAGGCTTCAAATAGACCCCCGAGGGATCGCGCAATGTGAGAGGCTCTCTCCAAGTTTCGTTTTAGCACAAAAGCGAGGCGATCCGCTTGACGTTCAAAGTCTTGCTGGCGTTGCGATCGCCAAGCGCGATCGACTCCCCAGGTTGCGACTCCCGATAAAGTGATGCCAATACTCAGCGTCAGTCCGACGGGAAGGGAAATCGCAAATTTTTCACGATTCTGAAGGAAGGAAGACAATCCCTTGAAAATTGAAACAATCAATTAATACTCCAAGAAAGAAAAAAATAATCGAGAATTTTTTTGAATTGACACCCGATTTTTGATGGAAAGAGCTTATCTTCTTTGGATTAGAGCGATCGCTCTTTTGCTACACTATAATACAGTTGAGAATATATTGCAATAAATCAAAAATTTTTGGTCTGGGAAAAGAATGTGGGGAACGATAGACATGACCTGATATTTCGGCAATGCTCAATAGCCGTGGGAGTTGTTACCTTCGAGATATTTCCCGATTAATTGCCCAAATCGTCGCAATGCCGAGTATCTCTTCTTCCATTTGGCATAATAGTTTGGCAAATCTTTGCCCCTGTCAAACTCGTTTCTCTTAAGTCAGCTCGTCTTAAGTTCGCCATCCTCAAGTCAGCTCTTAGCCAGCGCGTCTCTCTTAATTCGGTAAGACTCAAATTGGCTTCTCTCAAATCTGCGCCACTAAAGTTAACAAAACTCAATTCAGCTCGCCTTAAGTTCGCACCTTTCAAGTCTGTATCTCTAAGATCGGCATCGATTAAAATTGCTCCTCGGAGATCGGCATTCGTTAAAATTGCCCCTCGGAGATCGGCACTATTCAAATTCGCATTTCTTAAGTTAGCATTACTCAGATCGCATTGAGGACAAGCATTGGTTGAGAGCAGTCGATCTAAATCCTCTTGATTAAAAGCTGTTACCGGGGAAGCCAACCCTGCCGCGATCGCAAGGGGAATCGCCAGAAATTCTAAAGGCAGCTTTTTTCGCGATCGCCATAAACCTCTCATGTTTCCTCCTCTGCGTTTCTCTATGCCTCTGTGGTGAATTAATTTTACTCGCCTAAAGTGAAAATCCCCCCAATTGGGAGGATTTGACAGCCAATTTTGTAGAGTGCCTAAACTATCGCCAATTCAGGTTGCGGCCAGCGTTCTACAGCTTTCCCAATTACCGATAACTCTTTCATCAAAGTGTCAAATCGTTCCGGAGTCAAAGACTGGGGCCCGTCAGACAGAGCCTTGGCCGGGTTGGGATGGACTTCGATCATTAACGAATCCGCTCCCGCCGCGATCGCCGCCTTCGCCATCGCCGGAACGTATTCCCATTTACCCGTGCCGTGACTGGGATCGAGCATGATCGGCAAGTGCGTCAGGGTGCGCAGGACGGGAACCACGGAAATATCTAAGGTATTGCGGGTATAGGAGCGATCGAAAGTGCGCAAACCCCGCTCGCAGAGAATCACCTGAGAATTCCCCGCCGCGAGAATATATTCGGCAGCCATCAACCACTCATCAATGGTTGCAGACATTCCCCGCTTGAGCAAAACGGGTTTATCTTGAGCGCCGACTTTTTTGAGCAGGGCAAAATTCTGCATATTTCTCGCCCCCACTTGCAACATATCGGCAACCTCGGCAACTTTCTCCACGTCGGCAGTATCCATGATCTCGGTAATCACTCCCAAGCCGGAAGCCTCTCGCGCCTTAGCCAATAAACCCAAAGCACTTTCTCCGTGACCTTGGAAAGAATAAGGAGAAGTCCGGGGCTTATAGGCACCGCCGCGCAAGAACTTCGCACCCGCTTTTTTAACCCGCAGTGCCGTTTCGACAATCATTTCCTCATTTTCCACCGAACAAGGCCCCGCAACCACCACAACTGGATGATTTTCGCCAAAAAGGACATTGCCTTCGGGGGTGCTGACGGCAACTTCGCTAGGCTGACCGTGACGAAACTGACGGCTGGCTCGTTTATAAGGCCGTTCTACCCGCAGAACAGCCTCAATCCAAGGACTTTTCTCTTCGATCCGGCGCTCGTCGAGGTTGGCCGTGTCCCCCACTAACCCGACGACGACTTTATGCTGTCCGACAATCTTTTCCGGGGTCAGTCCCCAATCGGCGAATTCTTGGCATAAACGGGCCACTTCGGCTTCTGGAGAGCCGACTTTCATCACAACAATCATTTGGCAATATTCCCCTTGGGATACAATGTATAAAGCGCTACATCATTTGCAAGCATATTAGGAGTAATTTTAAGGGATCGAGAAGGCCTCGACCCAAAATTGTTAGTTTTCTTTAGCTTCCTTGGCGGCTTGTTTAGCCATTCGCCAACCTTGTAGGAGCCTGGCGGCATTGAGGGTAAATTCCTGCCAGCCGAGCCAACCCCCCGGACGATCTTCGTCCCAAGAGGTGGAGAGTACGCCGTAACTTAAACCGACAAACCCCAAGCCAAATAAAGCCAAGGTGACATAAAAGACCAGTTGGGGAGGAATCTCCGCCCATCCTTGACTGACCAGTGCATAGAAAATGAGAAAACTCGAGAGTCCCAGTCCCGTCGGGATGCCGCATAACAGGGACATGCGCCGAATCATGCGCTTGCTGACGGCTTCGGGAATGGCAGAGGAGTTGGCGGCGCGGCGCGCCCTCGACTTTGAGGTCTCTTGAGATTTCTTCCCTTGTGCCGATTCAGTTTTCGGGGGTGTCACTTGGGCTTTTTTCTTTTTCTTGCTCTTTTGACGGGGTTCAAAGGGAAGGGGTTCGCGATCGGATTCTGAAGGCATGAGTTTTGCTAGAAAGGTTTAACGGCGGATTCCCAAGCGGCGAATGAGTTGTTGGTAATGTTCGTAGTCGTGTTCTTGGATGTAAGAGAGGAGTCTTCTGCGACGACCGATAAGCTTGAGCAATCCCCGACGGGAGGAGTGATCTTTTTTATTTTGCTTTAAATGTTGGGTCAGTCCTTCAATTCTGGCGGTCAAGATGGCCACTTGTACGTCTGGGGATCCCGTGTCGGTTTCGTGGACTTGATAATCAGAAAGAATCTGTTGTTTGCGCTCTTGTGTTATGGTCATCAGTTTGTGATGGATAGGGGTTAACTGCAAAAAACTCAGCAATCTCTAATCTTACCATAACTTTCAGGGAATTTAGCGATCGCGCGGCATTTTAGCCGCCAATTCCCAATTGTCCCGCCAAACCCGGACTTAAAGGAATCAGCGTCGCCAGCATTAAAAATAAAGCCAATAATCCCAATGCTGCCCGGGCATCATCCGGTTCCGATAATTCATTGAGACTGGGACGCTCTAAATCGCGCTGCAAGAAGAGAATCAAAATTCCCCAATAAAGCGGAATGGGATTGCTCGGATTAAAAATTGCCACTAACCCCAAAACAATTAAAGTGGCGATCGTCGTCCTGCGGGCGGTTTTTCTGCCATAAATCGCTTGGACGATCCGGCCGCCATCTAATTGACCGGCCGGCATTAAATTTAAGGCATTAATCACCAATCCCAACCAACCCACAATCATTAAGGGATGGACATCAACGAGAGTTGCATCTAACGCAGAACCCAAAATGACTTTGGCTAAAGTTCCCACGAGAATCGAGCCTTGTAAAAATCCCGTGGGCAATTGCAATAAACTTCCCGGATGAGAGAGAATTAAGCCGAGAACGAGCAAAACCAATGAGACCAAACCCCCGATCGCGGGCCCTGCCAAAGCGACATCAAAAAGTGCCGCGCGATGGGGAATCAAAGACTCAAACCGAGTAATGCTCCCAAAAGAACCAATTTGCCAACTGGGAATTAAATAAGGAAAACTCAAGCGAAGATGGTAACGTTTGGCGTAGAACCAATGACCGGCCTCGTGAGCGGCTAAAATTAACCACAAGCCGATCGCGATGGGCAAAGCCTCGCTATAGCGTCCCAGTTCTTGAAACCAATCAAACCCCAAGAGTAATCCGGCAGCTTCTAAACTGGTGGCGATCGTAGACACCAGTAAAACTAAGGCTAAATTTTTCTGAGCGAGGGTTGAAGATTTGGGATCGTTGCTCCGGGGAAGAATAATGACGACGGGTTTTCCTTCCGGACTTTCCACTAAAAAGAGACGGTATTTGTCGCCCACTAAATCGTTTAATTTTTGGGACAGACTGGCATAGACCGCGTCCGGTTCTCCGCGCAAATTGCCTTTAAAAATAGCCCCTTCTTGATAAGAAATCGTTTCGGTGGCAAAGAAAGTATCGAGGGCAAAAATACCTTTGATTTTCTGTAAATCTTCCGTCGGAATGGGGAAAACTTCCTCAGTCTTGCTCTCGCCCGTTTCCACGCGATCGCTCGTTGCTCCTTGGGAGGAGACAGATTTGCTTTCTCGCTCTTGCGCTCGGGCAAGGCGTTGGGCAGCGCGATCGCGTAAAATAGCATCTTGTCCCTCGGCGCGCAAGCGATTTCCCAAATAGATATACACTCCTGAAGAAGCCACAAACAGAAAAATAATCCCAATAATATTGATATAAATTCCCAGTGCCACTAAGCCAAAGAACAACAACCAAGGCGCGATCAAAATCACAGATTGCAGCCAAGCCAGAATCCCCAATTTTCCAAAGGGTTTGGCGCGATTATAGCCCCAAATCAAAAATCCAAGGGCGATAAGAACGATCGCAAAAGTCGGTATGAGTTCTGAAAAATTGGACATATTTATTTGTTGTTGGTTATTTGTTATTGGTTATTTGTTGTTGGTTATTGGTTGTTATCCCCCCTAACCCCCATCCCCCCTTCTTTTCCCCCTTGAATCCCCCACCCGTCCCCCGTGGGAAGGGGGAGGCGAGAGGAAGCTTCGCTTTTCAATGACCGGGGGCGAGGGGGGATGAAGGGGGGATTGTTAACTGTTCACTGTTAACTGTTCGCTGATAACTGTTCTAGCGCTGCTCTCAAATTGCCCCGGTTCTTTTCTAACCATTGAGTTCCTTCCTCGGCACTGACTCCTCCCCAGTGCATCAATAAAGCGAGTTTAACCCTTTGGCCGCTGCGGTCTAAAAGTTTTCCGGCGGCTTCGCGATCGAGATCCGCCAGATCTTGGAGAATGCGGAGGGCGCGATCGCGTAATTTTTGATTGGTGACGGAAACATCGATCATGCGGTTGCCATAGGTTTTCCCCAGTTTAACCATCACCGCCGTCGAGAGGATATTCAAGGCCATTTTGGTCACGGTACCCGCTTTTAACCGGGTCGATCCCGCTAAGATTTCCGGCCCCACCAATAAACGCAAATCCACATCGACCTCAATGGGGACTTGCGACGCGGGAACGCAGGCGAGAAAAATGGTTGTAGCCCCTCGCTTCTTCGCTTCCGCGATCGCTCCATGCACGAAAGGGGTAGTTCCTCCCGCAGTAATGCCCAAAACCACGTCTGCTGACGAGATCTCCCCTCGGGCGATTTCTTTGGCCCCATCTTCGGCACGATCTTCAAGGGCTTCAGAACTCTTCACTAAAGCTGCCGCTCCTCCCGCGAGAATGCCCTGAACCCGCTCGGGCGGGGTGCAGAAGGTGGGGGGACATTCCGCCGCATCCAGTACCCCCAAACGCCCGCTCGTCCCCGCTCCCACGTAAAATAACCGTCCCCCTCGATAGAGAGATTCGGCCGTTAAGTCGATCGCTCGGGCGAGTTCGATTCTGGCATTGGCGATCGCTTCTAATGTTTTGCGATCTTCTTGATTAAACAAATCCACCAACTCCAAGCTGGTAAGGCAATCCAAGTTTTGCGAGTTGGGGTTGATCTGCTCGGTCAGCAGATGTCCGCGCGATTCTAGCATTGTTTGTTTCCTATTCCCTATTCCCTATTCCCTAACTATTTAATTGCCAAAGAGCTTTTCTAATTCGCGACGTTTGGCTTCAAGTTCTTCATCGGACATTTCCCGCTCTTCGGTTTCGGGTTGGGAGGGGGGAGGGGAAGTCTCTTGGGAATCCCAAGCCATTTCATCTAGGTTGGTTTCTGGAGGCACGATCCATTGTCCCTCGGCGACCACCTGAAACTCATAACCGGCATCCCGGCAAAACTCTTCAATTTCTTCGGCAGGAAAGGCTTCAATTGTGGGCATGGGGAAATCTTGAGCCTCTAAGAGTAGGGCATAGCGCGTTGCGTCGTCTTCCGACTCGAACATCAAGACAGTTTGACGATCGCCAATTTGCAGCGAATGAATTCCTTCGCGATCGGTGCCAGCATTAATCAGCAGGACGTAAATTCGTTTGGGGGCAAGCATGGCAACTCAGGTACTCAACAGTCT
>JBFRWJ010000129.1:0-6683 GCA_051439525.1 Spirulina sp.
AGCCAGCCCGAGAACGGGGACTGACAAAATTACTTTGTAAGCAACACTGAAATCAGTGGCGATCGCAACCTGAAGACCCGACAAAATGACTTTAAACGTGCGTATGGGGTGATAGCCCGACGAACGAAACCGATTAGACATGGCTGAGGTGTAAAGGGTAGAATTACCTCGATTTTACTGATTTGAAAGCAGATCGGGGCTACTGGATGGGCCGAACGCGTCTTCCTCGCTAAACGTATCGATCCATCGTGAAGTGTTGCGTTTCCTGAATTAGCCAAACAGTATCGGACAGAAATCATAACTATAGTCTTCACTTCTAGAATTCTTGCGAGATGAGATCGTGAGGATTTTCGGAGGTAAAAGACTGCTCGATAAACTGCTGACAGCGATTCTCGCCATCGGCAACAATAACTTTAGCTTGGTGTCCCGTTTTTAAAACTTCCGTGCGATCGCGCTCCTCATAAGCGACAATAATGGCAATATCCCCCGGGACGAAAGAATGGGCAGCCGCACCATTGAGGCAAACCACCCGACTTCCCGCTTCTGCGGGCAAAACATAGGTAGACAAGCGCTTGCCATTACTCACATTCCACACCTCCACTTCCTGTAGGGGCAAAATCCCCACCTTTTCAATTAAATCGCGATCGATGGTAATACTCCCCACATAATCGACATTGGCATCGGTCACGCGCACCCGATGGAGTTTGGCAGACATGAGACGAATCTTTGACATGAGTTTTTATTCTTTCGAGGCTTAACCATATAGCGGAAAATCGCGATAAAATCAAGTTAAGTTAAATTTTGTAAATTTCTGATGGCTTTATACGCAGAACTCCACCGTCACTTAGGGGGATCCGTGGTTCCTCGCATCTTTTGGCGCTACTGTCAGCGCCATAATGAAGATCTCATCGCTCGCTTTCCCGAATATTCGGACTTTGAGGGGTTTTATACCCGCCCCCGCAATACCTTGGACGAGTATTTAGAGTTACATACCCTCGTCGAAAAAGTTCAAACCGAAGATACCCTTCCCTACTTCATCTATCGCCTCATTCGCGGGGCGTATATTTTTGAAAATTTAGCTTACTTGGAGTTGCGCTACACCCCTTATCTTCGGACTTCCGAGGAATTAAGTCAAAGCGATCGCATCGACCAAATGCGGGCGATCGTGGAGACGGTGGGACGCGCGTCCCAATTGGTAGAATATCCCATCGTCACCAGTCAAATCCTCTGCATGCACTCCCGCTTGCCCTATGAAGTGAATAAAGCGATCGCGGATCTAGCGGTAAACTATCCTCAGTATGTCTGTGCCGTTGATGTCGCCGGGGGAGATGCCCATTATCGCGATCGCCTCGATGAATTTGTCAAATTGTACGCTTATGCGCGATCGCGGGGCTTAAAAACCACGGGACACCTCTACGAAACCCGGGACGGCTGTTACCCGGAACTCCTGCCCTATCTGATGCGCATCGGTCACGGCATTCAAATCCCTTTGCACTCCCCAGAATTATTACCCGAATTAGCCGCCAACGGACAATGTTTGGAAGTTTGCCCCACCACCTACGTTAAAACCGGAACCCTCGACGATCTCAAACAACTCAAAACCGTCTTCGATCGCTGTTTTGAAGCGGGGGTCGATGTCGCCATTTGTACCGATAATGCCGGACTGCATAACGTCCGCTTGCCCTTCGAGTACGAAAATTTACTCACCCTCGACATTATCGATTTTCGCCAACTGCAAGCCTGCCAAGATGCTGCCTTTCGCCATGCTTTTGCCTGGCCCCACGGAAAACCCCCAGCCTCTTTATTGACGGGACTCCTACAGGACGAATCTTCCCCAGTTGTTGCCGTGGGATAGAGAGAAAAGAATATTCTCTGTTGTCCTCTGTTAAGATAAAATGGCTCAGTTCTAGTCGCGCGATCGACGACTAGCGTTATTTTTATCAGCCCGAGTACCCAATTTGAGTCAATCCATCGAAGTCCAAGAAATCGATACGTTGGCACAGGAACTGGCCGCCATTCAACAAACCGGTGCCAAACGTATTGCCCTATTAGGTTCGCGTCACCTGCCCCTCGCGCACCAAAAAATTATCGAGACCATGAGTTATGCCCTCGTGTTGGGGGGCAACCGCTTGATGACTTCTGGGGCAACGGGAACGAATTTAGCCGCCATTCGCGGTGCCATGCGCGCCGATCCCAACCTCCTGACGGTGATTTTACCCCAAAGTCTCTCCCGTCAGCCCAGAGAGTCCCGAGAAGTCCTCGAACAAGTCATTCATCTCGTCGAACATCCCGACAACGATCGCCTTTCCTTGGGAGAAGCGAGTGCTTTGTGCAATCGGGAAATCGTTTCTCGCTGTCAGCAGTTGATTTGTTTTGCTTTCCATGACAGTCATACTCTGTTGAAGACTTGCGAGGAAGCCGAAGAACAGCGCAAAATCGTCACGCTTTTTTATTTCGATTAAACTTTTACGAGAGGAATTGCGGAGACCTCGCGATCGCTTCTCCCTTTTTCCCGCCGACCGATTTGCATTACCGATCTTGATTCCCAATTATTAGATTATGCCTTCGAGTTACTCTTTTGATGTGGTTAGCGATTTCGACTATCAAGAAATGGTTAACACCGTGGATCAAACCCAAAGAGAAATAAAGGGTCGCTACGATCTTAAAGATACCAGCAGCACGGTAGAACTGGGGGAAACCCTCATTACTATCAATACTGATAGTGAAATGACTTTGGATGCCATTCAAGGGATTCTGCGACAAAAAGCCGCCAAGCGCAATCTCTCCCAAAAGATTTTTGAATATGGCAAGGTTGAATCCGCGAGCGGCAGTCGAGTTCGTCAAGAGATAACCTTAAAAAAGGGAATTAGTCAAGAGTTGGCCAAGAAAATTAGCAAATCAATTCGCGATAATTTTAAAAAAGTACAAGCCTCAATTCAAGGCGATGCCGTGAGAGTCACCAGTAAATCCAAAGACGATCTGCAGCAAATTATTCAATTTCTCAAACAGGAAGATTTTCCCGTCGCCTTGCAATTTACCAACTATCGATAAGTTTGCTCCCAGTCAAATCAATTCAAAATTATTAATTCAAAATTCAAAATGGCAAAACTCGAGTCTAGTAGGTCATATTTGCATTTTGAATGGATTGGTGCGATCGCTCGAGATAAAATCGCCCAAGTCTGCTTTGAAGCATTCCCATGCCCGACTCTATCCAACTTGAAGCCCGTCAAATCCTCGATACACTTGCTTTTACTCCCTTCGAGCAATGTCAACCCCTCAGCCGCAAGTTTGACACCATCCCTGCTAGAGTCGGCTTATACGCATTTCGGCACGCATCCGAAGGATTGCTTTACATTGGCAAAGCCAAAAACCTGCGAGACCGATTTCGCGGCGGACACAAAGCCTTTCTTTGGGGCTGGCTCGATCGCTACAATCCAGACGACGTGCGAATTGTTTTTGTCACCCTCAACAACTGGCAAAGACCGGGGTTATTATATGAACTAGAAACCCTCATCCTGCAAGCCAGCAATCCCCCCTACAACGTCAAAATCCCCAGAGAATTATGACTCAAACCTTCGTCACCCAACACCTTTCCTCAGAAGCGATCGAACGGCTTGTCAATGATTTGCCCGACTATATCAAAATTGCGCTCTTGAAAAAATCTACCGAACTTGAATGCTCCCTCGAGGCAACCCTTGAAATGGCAATTGCGAACTTTTTAGACGAAGAAGCATTAAGTTTTGAGGATTGCCTACTCGCTCAACGTCTTAAAAAATAGCACGATCGCCAACACCTTGAGGATAAAAATAACAAGATATGAGGGCGTTATCAGCCTACTCTCAACAGTTGCTCGGCTGTCAAGTTCAGATCGGGAAAAGTTATCGAAGCGATCGTCAGTATTAGCTCAACTTAAAGAATTCTTCCCGAAGCCGATCGCTTTAAAAATTTTCCTTGTCCGGCTTTTCCCAACCAGCGATCGCCATCCACGATCAGTTCCCCTCGCAAGAAAACTTTTTCAACTTTTCCCGTGACTTCTCGCCCTTCAAACATACTGTAATCGACGCGAGAATGATGAGTTTTCGCACTAATGGTTTGCTTTTTCTCGGGGTCGAATAATACTAAATCTGCATCGCTTCCTACAGCGATCGTCCCTTTTTGGGGAAAGATGCCAAACATCTTGGCTGGGGCGGTAGAAACAAGCTGTACGAAGCGATTGAGATTGATTTTACCGTCTTTTACGCCCCCATCGTATAACAAAACCAAACGCAATTCTACCCCCGGTGCGCCGTTGGGAATTTTGGTAAAATTATCCCGTCCGAGTTGTTTGGAATAATTGATTCCTAATGGTTGTTCGTTGAGACAAAACGGACAGTGATCCGTGGCCACAATTTGCAGGTCATCAAAACGCAATCCTCGCCAAAGATGGTGTTGACAATGATGTTCCCTCAAAGGGGGAGTCATCACGTATTTTGCCGCTTCAAAACCCGGGCGATCGTATTCGTTAATATCTAAAAATAGGTAATGGGGACAGGTTTCGGCAAAAGCGGGAATGCCGCGATCGCGTGCCTCCACAACTGCTTCTAAGGCTTCCGGTGCTGATAAGTGAACGATATATACGGGAATTTCTGCCAATTCTGCCAAGCGAATTGCCCGATGGGTGGCCTCGGCTTCCATTAAACGAGGACGAGTGAGAGCGTGATATTTGGGTGAGGTATTTCCTTGTTCGAGAGCCTCTTCAATTAACACTTGAATCACCTGCCCGTTTTCCGCGTGGAGATTGACCATTCCCCCGCGATCGCCGACCTTCCGCATGGTGCGAAAAATTGAGGCATCATCCACCATTAAAATTTCTGGATACGCCATATACATTTTAAAACTCGAGATGCCATCTACTTCAATGAGGCTCGGAAGTTCTGCTAATACGTCCTTGTTGGTATCGACTAAAATTAAGTGAAAACTAAAATCAATGCACGTTTGCGGTTCTGCTAAGGCAAGGCGATCGTCGAGGGTTTTCTTGGCACTTTCTCCCTTGTTTTGATAGGCAAAATCGATAATGGTGGTAGTACCCCCAAAGGCTGCGGAAATCGTTCCCGTTTCGTAGGTATCGCAGTTCCTCGCAATCCCTTGCACCCCGTCCATATGGGTGTGAACGTCAATTCCTCCCGGTAGAACCAATAAACCCGAGGCATTATGTTCTCGAGCTGTGGGAATCTCTAAATCTTTACCAATCGTCGCGATTTTGCCATCCTTCACAAAAATATCGGCAGTATAGTCATCAACAGCCGTGACAATTCTTCCCCCTTTAATTAAAACCTCAGTCATGGTACAGTTTTCCCATTTTACTGTTCTATTGGCGTTCAGTATCGGATATCGAGGGACGCGATCGCAAAAACGTAGGATTTTTTTAAGATTTCTGCAAGTCTATGGAAATGCGATCGTTATATTTTGATTAATAGGGGACTGCACTTTTGGTAATAGTCGTAAGGTAAAAAAATCTACACTGTTCGCTATTCACTGTTCACTGTTCACTGAAATGACCATGCAAAATTTTAACTGGAAAAAGCTACAAAATGGCTCTGATATTCGTGGTGTTGCTCTCGAAGGCGTTCCCGATGAAGAAGTCAATCTAACTCCTGAAGTCATTAATTGCTTAGGGAAGGCTTTTGTGACTTGGTTGTCAGAAAAAATGGAGAAAAATGCGGCAGAATTGAAAATTTCTGTAGGGCGAGATAGCCGCATATCGGGATCGGATTTAATGCAGTCCGTCATGACAGGAATGAGGGAATTGGGTTGTCAGATTTACGATGTTTCTATGGCTTCTACTCCCGCAATGTTTATGAGTACGATCGCGCCGGAATTGAACTGCGATGGGGCAATTATGCTGACGGCGAGCCATTTACCCTTTAATCGCAACGGCTTAAAGTTTTTTACCGATCGCGGCGGTTTAGATAAACAAGATATTAGCGATATTTTAACCCTCGCCGAAAACAATGATTTTGTCAATGCAACCCAACCGGGAACGATTTCCCAATATGATTTTATCTCGGTTTATGCGGCGGGTCTGGTCAAGAAAGTGCGCGAAACGGTGAATCATCCCAAATATTTCGAGCAACCGTTAACGGGACTAAAAATTGTTCTCGATGCGGGAAATGGAGCCGGGGGATTTTATTGCGATCGCGTTCTCAAACCTCTAGGTGCGGATACGACTGGAAGTCAATTTCTCGACCCCGACGGCACATTTCCCAACCATATTCCCAACCCTGAAAATAAGGAGGCAATGGCGGCAATTTGTCAAGCGGTTTTGGAAAATAAAGCCGATTTTGGCATTATTTTCGATACGGATGTCGATCGCGGGGCGGCGGTGGATAGTTCGGGCAAGGAACTCAATCGCAATCGTTTAATTGCCCTCATTTCTGCCATTATTTTAAAAGAACATCCGGGTTCGACCATTGTTACCGATTCGATTACCTCGGATGGTTTAACGCAATTTATTGAGCACGAATTAAAAGGGAAACACCATCGCTTTAAACGGGGATATAAGAACGTGATTAACGAGTCCGTTCGTTTAAACCAAACAGGAGAAGAATCTTGGTTAGCGATCGAAACTTCGGGTCATGGGGCAATGAAAGAAAATTATTTTCTCGACGACGGGGCTTATCTCGTGACCAAACTCTTAATTGAGT
>JBFRWJ010000130.1:0-5816 GCA_051439525.1 Spirulina sp.
TTAACAGAGCCGCCGGGAAGTCCCCATCCATAATCTTTGATTTGGATGGGGATGAAAGGCGGAAATCTCTTGACAAATTCCTCTGATTTTGTAACAATAAACTAGCGAAGCTAAGAGTTAGTAACTCGGATGAAATATCAAGTCGTCAAAGTCAGAATTTACCCCAGCAAAGAGCAAAAACACGCCCTTGCCAAAATGTTCGGGTGCGCTCGTTGGTGGTGGAACTTTGCACTTGCTGAATCGCAACGGGTTTATCAAGAAACCGGTAAAGGATTGACGAAAACCAAGCTCAATGCTTACCTCCCCAAACTGAAGAAACAAGAAGAGACAGAATGGTTATCGAAATGCGATTCCCAAGTCTTGCAATCCGTCACGCTTAATCTCTCGAAAGCCTTCGATAATTTCTTCGCCAAACGTGCCAAGTATCCTCGTTTCAAGAGCAAGAAAGGTCGCCAATCGATTCAGTTCCCCCAACGGGTCAAAATCGTGGGGGACTGCCTGAAAATCCCCAAAGGTATTGATAATGTCCGAGCCAAGTTTCATCGGGAAATTCCAGAGGGAATATTGAAAACCGTCACCATTTCTCTGACTCCATCTGGTAAGTATCACGCTTCGTTATTGTTTGAGAGTGAGGGAGAGAACCCAACATCAACCACAGAGGGACGAGTAGCCGGAATTGACCTCGGAATCAAAGACTTCGCCATTGTCAATGATGGAGAAAAAACCGCCAAATATGCCAACCCCAAACATATTGCCAAACATGAAAAGAACCTCAAGCGCAAGCAACAAAAACTCTCTCGCAAAACGAAAGGCTCTAAATCGAGAGACAAAGCGAGGAAACTCGTAGCTAGAGTGTACGAGCGAGTATCAAATTCCCGCCAAGATTTCTTGCACAAACTTTCAAGGAAATTGGTTGACGAAAACCAAGTCATCGTTGTGGAGAACCTCAACGTGAAGGGAATGGTCAGAAACCACTGTCTCGCTAAAGCTATCTCTGATGTCGGTTGGGGAACGTTCGTCAATTTCCTCGATTACAAACTTACTAAAGAAGGCAAAGTATTAGTCGAGATCGATCATTGGTTTCCCAGCTCTAAAATCTGCTCTGAATGCGGACATGAAATGAAAGAAATGCCCTTAGAAGTGAGGGAATGGACTTGTCCGAAATGCAGCACGACTCATGACCGAGATGAGAACGCCGCCAAAAACATCAGAGCAGAAGGCATCAGACAATTGCGGTGCGACCCTGCTGAGGTTTGTCTTGGTCAGCATTCCCTAGGTGAGGAAACCTCACCGGGGTCTGACCGCTCCTCAGCCAAGGAACGCGCACCAAGAGAACAGGCGTTGGGAATCAGCGCTTCTGCGGAAGGAGGGGGTGTCAGACTCGATACTGACTTTGTTGGTATCGAGCAATCCCCTGTGATTTCCGAAGCCCCGACTATACCGCTTTGCGGTTAGTCGGGGTAATTCACAATGACTCCCGGACGCATGGGAACTCGCTCGAATTCTTTGAGCGCCTCAACACTGGGACGAGAATGTTCGATTTGAAATTTATCGAGAAATAATTCTTGGAGGGTGGACGCGATCGTGAGAGTCCGAGGTGGCTTTCTCGAAATTGGCGACAATAAGGGGTGCTCCAGTGTCACGATTTGTGCGGGTTGGCAAAGGACGGATCGAAGGGGTTTTTCTTTTCCTAATTAATTTATTAATTGGAGAAAGAAAAAGGCAAAATGCCCGAGAAGACGATCTTATTCTATCGGAAACCTTCTCTAATCTGTTACCGGATTCGGAGTCAACGCGATCGCTCGGCACGATTGATATAGAATGAAGGCACGCGATCGCTGCCCTATCAACTGATGAAAAAGTTTCTCCTCTTCATAGTTTCCCTACTCCTTCTTCTCTCACCAACGATAAGGACGGCTCGATCCCAAAGTCGTTCGGTTCTTCGCATGGGTTCTCAAGGGGATGCCGTGCGGGAGTTACAAGCGGCTTTGCTGTTATTGGGGTTTTATACGGGAGAAGTAGACGGGCAGTATTCAGAAAGTACGGTTATTGCCGTTTCCCGATTCCAAGAGGCGGCAAAATTACCGGTCGATGGCATCATGGGCAATGCTACGTGGAATCGTCTCTTTCCTCCCTCTCCTACTCGACAATCTGGAGAGACTACCACACCTCTCCCTGCTTCCCCAGTATCTTCTTCTGGCTCATCCGATCGCGAAGAATTGAAGTTACCGATTTTACGCTTCCAAATGCGCGGTGAAGCTGTCAAGCGCTTGCAAGAGCGCCTTCGGATTTTGGGCTTTTTTTCGGGGGCAGTCGATGGTTTTTTTGGCGAGCAAACTCTGGCAGCCGTGAAAGCCTTTCAACAGCAAAATAATCTCACTGTAGACGGGATTGTCGGTGCAAAAACGTGGGAAATTTTATTGCGCTAGTTTGTTGTTGGTTATTTGTTATTTGTTATTTGTTATTTGTTGTTGGTTGTTGGTTACTCGCTGATAGGTGTTCGTCGATTTATACCAGCGATACCATTCTCCCGAGCTGCGAATGGAGAGCCACAGTAAAAACATTGCAATTAAACCCCCTTGCTCTGGGGCATTAAAGGCAAAAAAGACGAGAAAAATACACAACGCATCTTCAAGGAAAATCACCCACAAGGGTAAACCTTGCAAGCGAAAGAACCAACCCACCTGCACGAATTTGAGGACAAACGCCAAGAGCCCCCCCACCATGGCAACAATCCATAAGGGTTGCAAATCTACCGAACTAATTTTTGTCGCCGTTATTGCCATCAATCCGCCAACAACGGGACTGAGGATTAATTGCAACAGTTGATTGACCCGTTGTCCCAAAAGTTTTTTGGAACCGAAGAGTTCAAATAACGACCAACTGGTGAGAATCCCCAATAACACCGGCGGATGAATTGCCGATAGCAATGGTACGTTATACCAAAGACTATCGCTTTGTAATAATCCGATCGCTAACAAGGGAATCGCAATTCTCATCCCGGCGGCGGCGGCGGCGGAAAGGGCGGCTAAGAGTCCAACAAGCACGATAGTCATCCTACAAACGCAATTATGTCCTGCACCCCATAGGATTATTTTAGGCGATCGCGCGGTCGTGTCAATTTATTTTTATGTGCGCTTTTACCTCTTTTGGGAGAAAATAGGGCAGCGTTATTCTTTCTCTAAAATATTGCAAAATATTGCAAAATATTTATTTTTATTAAAAAGTAATATTTTATACTGTTTTTTTGTTTTCAATGTAGGTAGGACAAAACAATTGGCGAGTGAGGAACACGATCGGGATGGGAAAGTCTCTCCTTTCCGTAAGTTTTTTGCGATATTTAAGAATCGCCGATATTTAAATGCGTTCTGTATTATGAGGTTTAAATTTAGTGATGACCATCGCAGTGCCCGCAGAGAAACTATCGCCTTCTTTATTAGCAGATGCGAGCAGTCGCCTCGAAGGGGTATTAAAATATGTTTCTATTTCTGAAGACGCTTTAGGTCGTTTAAAGTATCCGAAAGCCAGTTTGAGCGTTTCCATTCCCGTGCGCATGGATAATGGGTCTTTACAGGTTTTTCAAGGCTATCGCGTGCGCTACGACGACACGCGGGGACCCGGAAAAGGGGGAGTTCGCTACCATCCTAGCGTAACTTTGGATGAAGTTCAATCCCTTGCATTTTGGATGACTTTTAAAGCCGCTTTGATGAATCTCCCTTTTGGGGGAGCAAAAGGAGGAATTGCTTTAAATCCGAAAACCTTATCCCGTCAGGAATTAGAACGTTTGAGTCGGGGATATATCGATGCGATCGCGGATTTCATCGGACCCGATGTGGATATTTTAGCACCGGATATGTATACGAATGCGATGGTTATGGGCTGGATGATGGATCAGTATTCGATCATCAAGCGGAAGGTCAGTCCGGCGGTGGTGACGGGAAAACCGGTGATGATGGGAGGATCTCAAGGTCGGAGGACAGCAACGGCGATGGGAGCATTTTACGTCATTAACACGATTTTACCCTACTTCGATCGCATTCCCGAACGCACGACGGTGGCTATTCAAGGATTTGGTAAAGTCGGCGGTGCTTTGGCGGAGTTATTGGCGAATGCGGGGTATAAAGTCGTAGCGGTGAGTGATTCTCGCGGGGGGATCTATTGCGATATTGGGTTGGATATTCCCAGCATTCGTCAATATAAGAATGAAAGTCGCAGTATTAAGGCGGTTTATTGCGAAGATACGGTATGCAGTATAGTCGAACATGAAGTGTTGACCAACGAGCAATTATTGGCTTTAGATGTAGATGTTTTAATTCCCGCCGCTTTGGAAAATCAAATTACGGAAGCGAATGCCAATGATATCTCTGCAAAGTATATTTTTGAAGTGGCAAATGGTCCGATTACTTCTGCGGCGGATCGCATTTTAGAGAAAAAAGGGATTCATGTTTTCCCCGATATTCTCGTTAATGCTGGAGGGGTGACCGTCAGTTATTTTGAATGGGTTCAAAATCGCAGTGGGATGTATTGGAGCTTAGAAGAAGTTCACCAACATCTCAAACCGAAAATGGTTGAAGAAGCCCGAGCAACGTGGAAGATTGCTCGAGAGTATGATACTTCCATGCGAACGGCGGCTTATATTCACGCTATCAATCGCCTTGGAGAAGCATTAGATGCTAAAGGGACGCGAGATTATTATACCAATGAGCAAGATTAAATCAGTCCTAATTTTGAATTGATTTGACTCCAAAGGAACGTTAGCGATCGCTCCTAGTGCGCGATCGCTTTTTTTGGGCAGGATGGGGAAGATTACACTCTCGATCCCGTTACGGCTCTGTCTGAGGAAGATGCGGTATGGTTAAATGAGTAGTTGCAGGAACAAGGAGTTCGGGAATCGTTGAATTAAATGCAATGGAAGCACAACCCAGAGAAATTAGAAACTATCGAAAACAAGATGGGAGTAGTCCATTTCTAGAATGGCGTAATTCACTACGAGATAGAAAGGCTAAAGCAAAAATTACAGCACGACTCGATCGCGTCGCAGAAGGGAATTTGGGTGATTATCGTTCGGTTGGGGATGGGGTTTGGGAATTGAAAATCAATTACGGACCTGGTTATCGGCTATATTTTGGACAACTTGGCTCGACGATCGTATTATTGTTGTGGGGTGGAGACAAAAGTTCTCAAGATCGGGATATTCGTAAAGCCAAGGAATATTGGTTAGATTACAACATGAGGAGTCAAGAAGATGGTTAGAAGTACGAGTTATTATGAAGATTTACAGCAATCTTTGCAAGAATCTCCTGATGATGCAGCCATGTATCTCGAGGTGGTACTTGAAGAAAAAGACCCGAAAATGTTGCAGAAGGCATTAAACAATGTTATCGCGGCTCGAGGAGGTCGCAATCGCTTGTCTGAAGCCGATCGATTGCATTACGAAAAATTAACTTTTGCCCTCGAGTCGGCGGGGTGTCCAGAACTTTATCATTTTGTCAGTTTGCTCGAGTCAATGGGATTTGAATTATCGATACAAGTTCGATCGGATGAGGAATGACGCGATCGCACACCCAGAAAATCTGTAATTCTTCTATCATAAGCCAAGAAGCGATCGCGCTACAATTGAATCCCATTGTTTTGTGTCGTGTCGTTTGAACGAGTGAGGATTAATTTTGATGTCCAACCCAAAATCTAACTCGAATGCACCGCAATCTTCTCCCTCGAAGGCGGAAAAATCCTCCGAACTCGAAGTTCACCAAAAGACGGCACGGAAATTTATTCACGGTGTTGCTCGCAATTTGATTCAATGGATGCCGATGGGG
>JBFRWJ010000131.1:0-7347 GCA_051439525.1 Spirulina sp.
GTTTCGGGGTTGGTGCTGTCGGCAAACCCGGATTTGACGGCACGGGAGGTCAAGGAGATTTTACAACAGACGGCGGATAAATTGGTCGATCGCGATCGCGATCCCCAGTTGGGGCTACAGTTGGGGACTTACGATCGCAACGGACATTCCCAATGGTTCGGTTATGGCAAGGTGAATGCGTATAAGGCAGTTCAAGAGGCGAAACGGCGATCGCGGCGAGCGGATCCGGACTCGGGTTCGGGGTCTGGATCGGGTTCGGGATCGGGGTCTGGCTCCGGCTCCGGTTCGGGAGGAAGTCGAGCTCGCACCTTACGGGAGAAAAATACTAGCAACGTGAAGATCTCCGACAATAATCCCCGAGGCGTTACCAGTAAAATTCGCATTCGGGAAACGGGAAACATCCAAGATATTCAAGTTAAGGTCTATGTGACTCATGGATTCTTGGGAGATATTGAAGTGAGTTTGCTTGCGCCCACGGGAGAGGAAATCTTATTACAAAATCGGACTTTGGGTTCGCAAACGGTTTTACAGAAAACCTATACTTCGCAAACGACTCCGTTATTAAAGAAACTCAAAAATCGACCTTGTGCGGGGACGTGGCGCTTAAAAATTGCCGATTTTGCCGTGGGCGATCGCGGACGTTTGGAAGAGTGGGAGTTAGTTTTAACAATCTAGATTTTTCTTCTTCTGGAGTAATATCGATTTCGAGGAAAATAGCGATCGCGTTCTGACTTCTCTAATATTGAAAATCTTAGCAGCAGGACGATACGCTACGGATCTTTTGGCGATCGATCGCATTGGACAATTTTAGCGATCGGGGATCTTTGCGATCGCCTTTTACGATTAAGAGGTGAGAGCGCGATCGCTTTCTCTATAAAAAGACTGATTTTTCGGCGCGCGATCGCGGACATTTGGAGGAGTGGGAGTTAGTTTTAACAATCTAGATTTTTTTCTTCTACTGGAGGAATACCAATTAGAGAATTGGTATAGTTTTACTCTGCTCGGATTGATTGAAAAGAGACGAACAAAGAAACACTATACTTAGTATTACATTTTATTAAGTCATTTGTTAGCTGAGTTTATATATGCTACGCTCATGGAGCAGGTAATATTCGGTTTCTAAAATCTACTTGCTTAGGGATGCTGGTTATATGAGTTTCTGCGAAAGTTTAAATAACGTTAGTTTAAATAATGTTGAGAACCAGTGAAACTAGAGGTTAGTTTTGACAGATCGAAGAACCTAGGAATTTTATCGAATTAACCAAGGTTGAAGAAATGTTGGCTTTCAAACCAAAGCTCAGCTTGTTGGCTGTTGCAACTTGCAGTCTTTCTCTCGTCGCGACATCAGTCCAAGCGGGTATCCTTTTCAATGAGTCTCAGACAGGAATTGAGCTATTCAATAACCCTAATGTAACCTTTCCTGCCGCAGCTCCAGTCATCAATGGCAGTTCGATTGATGTAGCTGGTGCGTTGTCTCATCCTACTAATAGAGAAGCCCTACTCGTTTGGGATCTGCTTCCCTCTGCAAATCGAGGAGATTTGGACATCTCCATTACGATTGACTATACGCCCATCTCGAGTGATAGCGATCCGCGTTTTGGTATTTTCGATGGCAGTAATTATCTGGGACTGGTGAGAATCGATAATAATGGTGGTAGTATTCAAATCGAACGTGGTTCTGCTACAACCACTGGGTTAGAACAACCTCCAGTAACAGAGGGAACTCCACTCACTGGAATAGGTTCTGTTCAACCCTATTCCTTTAACTTGTGGATTGCTGATGGTGGAGCAGGTCCAGCATCATTAAATAATTTTGTTGAAGGAGCGAATTCAGCGACGGGTCCTTTTGTTTATCAAGGGAATTTCCTTGATACTGACAACCCTCTCAGCTTAGTCTTATATGAGAGTGATTCCGAACAGTATAAAATCAACTCGCTCGCTGTCATGATTGAAGAAAAAGATGTACCCGAACCTTCTATGGTTCTGGGAACATTAGCAATATTAGGACTCGGATTCATGGGGAGAAGAGATAAAGGAAACTAGACCCCTTTGCCTCGATTTAATTAGGCTACATACAGTAAACAGAGGTTTGTTGTTGCACTTCAGTGCTTCCGATCGGGCTGGAGCAACAACAAATCCCGATACTGTATATTAAATATATAGTTCCTGCTTTTAATCTTAGACTACGCGATCGCAAATTCCGTAAATTTACGAATTTCAGGATCGTGAAAAGCTAACACTATATCGGTTTTTGGTACGCCTTCTTTTAATAATTCATCGGCAATCCCTTCTTCCGTCCAATCTTCCTCAATGTAAATTTTCTCATTTTTGAGGCGAATTAATTCCTAATTTTTGAGAGCATAAGCATCTTTAGTTCTACCCGTTGCAAAACGGAAAGAATGAGAAATATTTTTGCTGGATTGAGTGAGAAAAAGCGCGATCGCAGCCAAAGCAACCATCGCCGTCCCCGAAAATATCCCCCGATACCCGAGCCAAGCGGCAAAAGAACCAAAGAGAGGAGCGCCGATCGCCATACCGAGGTCGAAACCGCCAATACAGAGTGCAAAGGCTTGACCTTGTTGTCCGGCAGCAGAGCGATCGGCAACTAATGCTATCATGGTCGTAACCGCGCTACCGCGTCCAATTCCTTCTGCCATCCCGGCAAAGATAAACTCGGGTACAGTGTTGGCATTGACTAAGATCGTCATGCACAATAAATAAGACACTAAACTCCCGGTAATAAAAACTCCCCGTCCAAAGCGATCGGACGCTCGCCCGACACTCCCTCGGACGATAAAATCGGCAAGAGCAGAAGCTAAATAAAATAAACCCGGATTAAATTCGACCTCCGTATCTCGAATAAAAGCAGGCAAAAAAGTAACTAAAGAGCCGAACATAATACCAACCGACAACATAGTGAGAGTGGGAGTTCTCAGAGCGCGACTTTTTAAAAGTTCTCCCCCCCGAGCGAGAATGAAAGTATCGAGGAGCGATCGCGCAAAAGCATTCAAGGCAGCAAAAGGCTTTTTCAGGGGAGAAATAGAAGGCGATCGCGTGACTTCTCGAATTTGACTGGCAAAAATAACGGTAAAAATTCCCAAGATTCCCGAAACGATAAATAAGACTGAATATCCTGCCAATTCTGCAATATACCCCCCCAAAACTGGACCTAAACCCATCCCGAGCGGCAAAACCATCATCATTGCCCCGAGGAGTTCTCCTCGCTTTTCTGGGGGGGATAATTCCACCACTAAGGTGCTGTATCCCGTCGTCATGCCTGCAACGCTAATCCCGTGTAGGGCGCGAACTGCAGCCAGTGCCGGCAAATAAGAAATTGTGAGGTAAGCAAAAGGAGCTAATGCTACTGCGATCGCGCCAATTTGGATGACTAATTTGCGACTGCGGCGATCGGCCCATTGACCTAAAAGTCCCCGCAACAGTAATAATCCTATAGCAAAACTGCCCATGACCAGGCCCACTTGCTGTTGGTTGGCTCCGAGAGACTCAATATAAAGGGGAAGGGTGGGTAACAGCACGGTTAGACTCACCCAAAAACACAATCCCGTTAAAGAAAGAAAGAGAAAATTGCGGCGAGTGGAGGGGGGGAGGGTGCGAAAAACTGTCACAGAGTTTAAAATTGTGAGAGAGCATTGAGAAAATATTGTTCAATATAACAAATTTTTTCCATGAGGGGGGACACCCAAAAAGCACAGATTTTACAACAATCTAATTGCGGAGAACAATCCATGCAAACTCACCCCAAAAAATCTACGATAGCCTTGTACGAACGAGATTATTTATTATGGTTGGACACAACCGTTCATTTACTCAAACAACGCGAATTTGTGCGAGTAGATATCGAGAATTTAATTGAAGAACTTGAAGATATGGGCAAAAGTCAAAAAAATGCGTTAGAAAGTAATTTACGAGTGGTTTTAATGCACCTTCTGAAATACCAATATCAACCTGAAAAACGTTCTAATAGCTGGCGAGCGACTCTGAGAGAACATCGCATACGCTTGCGAAAAGCCTTTAAAGATAGCCCGAGTTTAAAACGATATTTTGAAGATATTTTTGCAGAATGCTATGAAGATGCTAGAGCGATCGCGGCTGACGAAACAGATCTTTCTTTGAGTGAATTTCCGGAAATTTCTCCTTTTAGTCAAGAAGACAGTCTAAATGAAGAATATCTACCGGATTGATTCGGGTTTATAGAATCATGTTGTGACCTCTACATAGTTTGTTCCATTATCGGGAGGTAACTCGTACTGAACATAATGATGTCTGGCATCGATCGCGCGATCGTCGAAGTAAATAATGACTTCAATCTGAAACATTCCCCACGTCCATATTTTAATGGCGAAACCGTTTTCGCGAGCGATCGATACTCTTTTTCGGTTCTTAAAGCTTGGATGAAGAATATATTCAACTTTGGTAATCTTCTGCAGAGTTTCTGGGTCTGCATCGATAAAGATTCTAATGTTGTAATGTTCGTAACCATCCTTACTAAATCTTCGGTAAGGAACGCGCGAATCTTGTTTTATGAGTTCTGATTTAACTTGCATGGGTAAATATCCTCATCTATAAATCTGAATTAATAGTTCTTGGCATCCCCCGTTGAGTTGCGACAATTCCAGGTGCATCGGCGGGTATTTCTTCTGTCACTTCCTCGGGTTCGCCACACAGTTGTTGATAAAAACGTCCTACCACACTGCGATCGACAGCTTCTCGGGCTTTAAAAGCATGTCGATCGGTCTCATAAACTGAAAAACTCCCGATCGCATTCGCGACTTCTTCCTGCAGTTTTTGATATTCAGCTTGCAATTTATCGAGATCAATTGTCCCTCCATAAACATAATTAACAATATCAGCCGCTAGATAATTTAGAGATTCAATTTTTGCCTCCAATTTCAGATGAACTTCCAAATGGGATGCAATATCCTCCGGTTTGCCAATGTTTTGTTCGCACAACTTAGCAATCGTTGTCATCGAAGCCGCAACAGTAGTAAGAATCCCAACAAATCTCGTTAGATCGTTACCTGCGCGATCGCTATTGTCTTCTGCTTCTAATACTCTTTCTTCCGAGACAAAAGATTTTGTATTATCTCTTCCAGACTCGGGTTCAGTGGTCAAACCAAAAGCAGAGAGTAACACGGTAACGATGGATACTATCAACGTTATCCATGCCAACCATTTGAATGATTTGGCTTTATAACGTCTAGCATCTTCATGAGCAAAACTGAATTGTTTTGCTTTTAGGCACTGTCCGCGAACATTCTGGATCAGAACTTGTGCAGTCGCTCTATCTATATTTGGGTTTTCTACATATACCATCTTGCCTCTAGTCTTTCCGACTTAGTTGAAAGATCTTGGGTTTTATCTGTCTATCCTAGAAATATTAAATTCCCATCTTGGATGTCTAAGTAATAATTAGACCACGACGAACCCAATATCCTTAATGACTATATTTTTGAGGTGGGCATTGCCCACCCTTCTATTTTATAAGCGACGCAAAACGACAATCGATCGCTCGGTTACGGGAATGATTTCATCGCTTGTATAAATCTTTCCCGCGTTGATAAAATGCGCCTCGGTTGTATCAATAACGACTTGCCATTGCCATTTTTGCAATCCTTCCGGAAGAGTAAAATCAATAGGTTCGTGATACGTATTGAAACACAAGAGAAACGTATTCCCAATAATGCGGTTTCCCGTCTCGCTCGGGGCATCGAGTTCTTCTCCATTGAGACAAATGGAAATGGTTTTAATAAACTCCTGTTGCCATTGTTTCTCGGTCATTTCCTCGCCTTCGGAATCAAACCAAGTAATATCTTGAACCCCGGATCCATGAATTTCTCGACCTTGAAACCAATTCCGCCGTCGAAAGACAGGATTTTGATAGTGAAAGGCAATCAGTTGGCGGGTAAATTCTAGTAATTCTCCGTTTTTTTGTGCCAAACTCCAATCGACCCAAGAAATTTCATTATCTTGGCAATAGGCATTATTATTGCCCTGCTGGGTGCGGCCGAATTCATCTCCGCCTAATAACATGGGTACCCCTTGAGAGAGCATTAAAGTCACCAAAAAATTACGACGCTGGCGCGATCGCAGTGCTAAAATTTCCGGATCGTCGGTTTCTCCTTCTTCCCCACAGTTCCAGGATCGGTTATCATCGTGACCGTCATTATTATCTTCTCCATTTGCCTCATTATGGCGGTCGTTATAACTCACCAAATCGTTAAGGGGATAACCATCATGAGCGGTAATAAAATTAATACTGGCACGAGGTTTGCGTCCGTTGATTTCATATAAGTCAGAACTACCCGTAAAACGCAAAGCAAATTCGGCTAAACTGCTATCCTGTCCCCGCCAAAAGTCTCGAATCGTATCGCGATATTTACCATTCCATTCCGACCATAATAAGGGAAAATTACCAATTTGATAGCCTCCTTCGCCCACATCCCAAGGTTCGGCAATTAATTTCACGGTGGACAGAATGGGATCTTGGTGGATGATGTTAAAAAATGCCGCCAGATTATTCACTTCATAAAGTTCTCGCGCTAATGCCGAAGCCAAATCGAAGCGGAAGCCATCCACGTGCATTTCTTGCACCCAATACCGCAAACTATCGGTAATCAGTTTTAAAACTTGCGGATGACGAACGTTTAAAGAGTTTCCGCATCCGGTAAAGTCCATATAATATCGCTCTTGATTTTCCACTAAGCGATAGTAGGATTTATTATCGATCCCGCGAAAAGAAAGCGTCGGACCGAAATGATTTCCTTCTCCCGTATGGTTGTAAACTACATCTAAAATCACTTCAATTCCTGCTTTATGAAGTGCCTTGACCATCTCCTTAAATTCTCGGACTTGTTCGCCACGAACGCCGCTAGAACTATAACCGGAATGGGGAGAAAAATAGTTAATCGAATCGTAACCCCAATAATTACTCAATCCTTTTTTTTCTAAATAGCCGGGCTTGGTTAAAAATTGGTGAATGGGAAGCAATTCAACAGAAGTAATACCGAGGGATTTGAGGTGAGAAATGGCGGCGGGATGCGCTAATCCGGCATAGGTTCCTCGCAAGGTTTCGGGAATATCCGGATGCAGTTTGGTAAACCCCCGCACGTGCATTTCATAGATCACCGTCTTATACATGGGAATGCGTAATAATTCGTCTCCTTCCCAATCAAAAGACTCATCTACAACAACACATTTGGGCATATAAGCAACATTATCTAACTCGGAAAACCCCATATCTTCCGCAGAAGTTTCCCAAGGATAGCCATAAATTGCCTCGGCATCGATCGCATCTCCCGCGATCGCTTTAGCATAGGGATCGATCAG
>JBFRWJ010000132.1:0-3310 GCA_051439525.1 Spirulina sp.
ATTTAATCCCATACTCAATAAACGAGGAATCGCGTCTTTTTGTGATTTTTCCGCTATTTCTAAAATCTATTAGAACGCTTATCGTGCAGCAAGTTCGATATGATTAAAGTTCTCACGATCGATTTGAAAGTCTTGTGGAGATAAAGGGAAGGGATCTGGCGCAATCGCACCCGTTATACCTTCAATTTTCTTTTTTTCAGAAACTGCATGGGAATTTTGCTGGCTGAATTCTGTTTGAGCTAATTGCTTATCTCGCAGGCAAGGAAAAGTCATCACGAATTCTGTTCCTTCGCCTAATTTAGAATTGCATTTTAACGTCCCTTGATGGCGTTCGACAATAATTTGATGGCTGATGGAAAGACCCAATCCCGTGCCTTTTCCGACGGGTTTTGTTGTAAAAAACGGCTCAAACAATTTGTGTCGTACTGCTTCGGGAATTCCCGGTCCGTTATCTCGGATGCGGATTTCCACGCGATCGCTTTCTATGAAAGCCGTATGAATAGTAATTTCGGGGGTGCGTTTTTCTTGAATGAAAATGCTTCGGTGTTGTTCTAGTGCATCAATCCCATTACTGAGAATATTCATAAAAACTTGATTCAAAAGTCCCGCATGGCATTCGATCGGAGAATGACAATGATATTTTTTGACAATTTTAATTTTAAACTGTTTATCTGTCGATTTAAGGCGATGTTGCAAAATCAATAATGTGCTATCAATCCCTTCATGAATATCAACTTTTTTCATTGCCGCCTCGTCCAAACGAGAGAAATTTCGCAAGGAAACAACTATATCGCGGATGCGACTCGTACCAAGCTGCATGGATTGTAAAATTTTAGGAAAATCTGCTACAATAAAATCAAATTCAACATCTTCTAATAAGTCTTGAATTTCTAAACTGGGATTGGGGTAGGTCTTTTGATAAAGATCGATAACATCGAGCAGATCGCGAACGTAGCGCTCGGCATAGTTAATATTGCCATGAATAAAGGAAATCGGATTATTAATTTCGTGGGCAATTCCGGCAACTAATTGACCCAAACTCGACATTTTTTCAGCTTGAATGAGTTGCAATTGCGTTTGTTGGAGCGTTTCTAGCGCTTGTTCTAATTCTTCCGCACGCGATCGCGCATTCGCTGCCGCTTGATGACTTTTTTTGTAGAGTTTGACTTGATATTGACTGATAATAAGATCCTGTTCTTCTTGTTCTTTTTGATACTGACTGACAACGCAATCTAAAGCATCAAGTAAGCTGCGATCGGCTTGCTTTAAAATATATTTTAAATGATGATTATCAAACTGTAAGGCTTCTGGTGAAATTTCTAAAAAACTACGAACTGCACTGATAAAACTTCGGATTTTTCGATCTAAATGGAAGGGCGATTCAAAATAAATTTCCGCAACTTCAGATGATAAATTTCCGGGTAACTTTAAAGTTAGATCGCCATAAATCAAACCGTTATGAGAACGTTCCATTAAAGTAACGAGATCGGTTAGTTCTTGCTCGATCGCTTCTCTTTCATCTTGACAAGGAAAAGCGATTAATTTTAGAGACAAGAATGCTATTCTTTGTGAGACCATTCTCTGTCTCCCACTAATATTAATAACCGCCGCATTCACTTCTCGAATCGCGGTAATATGTTCTGTATCTAAATATTTTGCTAACACGAATAACCTTAAAAATTGACAGCCAACTCGAGTCTTAATGAATTTGCTAGATGCACCCTGCAAGAAATCAAAAAAATCCTCTTTGCAGACTAAATAATTTTTCGATTTATTTTTCATGGAGGCAGAAAGAGAACCCTTGAGAAATAAAACGATTTAGAAAAGAAACAATGTCAGGAATACTCCAATCTTTCAATGAGCCAACCCTAGCAAGGGTTTGACTCCATCGATGTAATATCTTATACCAAAAATATATCTTTACAAACAATATTATGCAAATTTTGCAAACAATTTATGCAAATAATATCGCGATCGCAGATTGACAGATCTCCAACTAAGAGACACTCTCAGAGGGAGTATTTTCTACAATTGAAAAAGGAGATTTTTTGCTGGCATTTCGACTAACTTAAAAGATTTAATTGAGATCCGCGCTCGGTTTTGCGAACTTCGATGCGATGTTGAAAAGCTTCTTTAAATTGAGGCATATGAGTGACTGTAAGAATGCAGGCAAAATCTGGCGCGATCGCGTTAATTGCAGCAATCAGGCGATCGCATCCTTCTGCATCTTGGGTGCCAAATCCTTCATCGATAATTAATAATTGCAAAGATGCCCCCGATCGCTGTGCTAACATTTTAGCTAAAGCGAGGCGAATGGCAAAATTAATACGAAAGGCTTCTCCTCCAGAATAGGTTTCATAAGCACGAGTTCCTCGAGCATCGGCGATGACAATTTCGAGAGTATCAATGGTATTATTGGTTTTTTTACGGCTGCTGGCGCTCTTTTTAGCCTTTTGAGTGACGAATTGAACGTGTAATTGATTGCCTGTCAATCTGGCTAAAATTTGATTGGTTTGTGCCTCTAATTGAGGGAGAATATTTTCAATCATTAAGGCTTGAATGCCATTTTTACTAAAGGCTTTTGAGAGTTCTTGATAGATGCGATATTGTCGGTTGACTGCTTTTAACTGTTCTTTTGTTTTCTGATGTTGAATCTTCGTTTCTTGGAGGTGGGTTAACTGTTGTTGCAATCGTCCTTGTTGAGCCAACAGTTCGTCTAATTCTCGCCGTCGTTGTTGAATGATCCGATCGCATTGTTGAATTTCGGCGCGATAGTCGGGCATCTGTTCCATTTTTTTGACCAATTCATCTAATTCTGCTTTGACTTTATCGCGATCGCTTTCGCGGATTTTCAAGGCAGCTTTTAACTGTTCTAAATTGGTTTGTAATTGGGGTAATTGTTCTTTTGCTTGTTGCAGTTCGTAATATTGGCGCTCCCATTCTTGTCTTTTTAAGTCCTGCAAAGTTTGGCGAGTCGTTTCGTGGAGATTTCCATCGTAACCGACAGCGGTAATTTTTGCTTCGACTCGTTGAATTTGCTGTTGAATTTCTGAATCTTGGCGCAAGCGATCGCGATCTAGTTGCAGGCGATCGCGTTGTTTTAAGAGTTCTGGTTTTCGGGCATCTAAGTCTTTTTGCTTTCGTTGCGCATCATTAATTTTCGACTGTTTGATCTCCCAATGTCGCAAGCGATCGGCTTCTCCCCGTGCCAAAGCAAGAGTTTGTTCGTCATAGTTCAGTTGGGTAATTTCGCGATCGAGATTTTGTAGTTCTGCATGGAGATCGAGGGCATAATTTCCCATGGTTAAAG
>JBFRWJ010000133.1:0-3775 GCA_051439525.1 Spirulina sp.
GAATGGTACTCTGACCGATAAACGCCCGCAACAGGTCTTTTTGAATGAAAGCGCTGTAAGTGGCTTCTGCTGTGGCTTTAATCCCCGCAACCGTTTTTTCGGCATCCTTGGCACTGAGGAGTTGAGAGAAACTGGCTGAAATCCATCGATCCATCTTTAAGGGGTGACCATCGGGACGGTAGACGGAATGAGCGAGGCGATGGACGAAATCGGGCAATTGAATGAAGGCGTAAACCATTGCCAGATCGGGATATTGACTGGACTTGGCAAGCTGCACCAGTCCTTTAGCCATCATTTCCCCGGCATTCTTGAAAAATTCATTGCTTTTGCCCTGTTCCGAGTCGGCATTATTGGCAATAACCCGCCCGATTTGTCCCGCCATGACTGCATCTTGGGGATCTCGCATGAAATCGAGAGGATTGATAACCCCACTGTAGGGTTCTCCCGGTGCTAAAACGCTCACCTCGTAACCGTAGCGGGCGGCAAGAGGGGCGTGCAGCTTCATCTGGTCTCCCTTTTTATCGTAAATTACCGTACTAAATCCCTGCTGAAACGAACTTTCGATGAGGCGATCGATAACGCTAAACGTTTTTCCCGATCCCGGTGCGCCGATGACTAAGATACCCCGTTCGGCATTGGGAAACCACAAACTCGGAGATGCCCCCAAGAGCGTTTGCAGCCGTGCGATCGCGCTTTTAAAGGATTTGCCCAGCCAATAGTTCGGCGTACCGCTCCATAAAGTAACAGGCTGGCATTTCTCCCCTCTCATTTGTTGGAGGGCGAGATTCGTCGCTTTGAGGCGATCGCCCGTCCCCACCAAGCGCCCCGATGTTAGTTTTCCCTTGCGACCGGTCATTTTAGATAGGAGCAGCAAGACGAGAAATATCCCCAGCATTCCCAACCCTTCTACTGTTAGAAATTGTCCCATCAATCCGCGAATATCGATATTAATTAAAGGACGGTTGGCAGAAGTTTCAGAGGTTGGCGTTTGGGCGAAAAAGATTGTTTTATTCATCGGTTATACCATTTATATAAAGTAACGAAAGACTGAGTTGAATTGAGCTATTGATGTGTTGTATTTTTATTGAAGAGTTTTGACAATCTAGCTACTTTCGGAACTTGGTATTATTACCGTAATTTTATCGTTCCAGAAATCAGGAAAAATATCTTTTAGAGCTTTCTGTAGGGGGCTATCGCCTTGCAGAGTAGGACATTGCAATAACATGGAAATGGTTAGAACTACAAAGCAGCGATCGTTCCCAATTGATTCCGAACTTCTCGATCCCAAATACAACGAAATCCGCAAACCTTCTCTCCCTTACGGCATCGTTATCAATGGCAAACCCGCAGGTATTTTGATTCCTCTCGATCAACTGCTCAAAGCCGAATGGAAAGCGATACCGCCAGAAGAAGAATTAACGACAGTCGAACTCACCGAAGAAGTCACTGGCTTATTTCTGGAGAGAATTCGCGTTCTCGTCCTCGCTTTCGTCCCCGAATACGTGCGCTGGAAGGATATCGAAGAAAATGACGAACGAGCGGGAACGTTTATCGGATTGTACGAGGATTGCCGTCATAACCTCGACAAGAAAACCCAAGAAGTTTGCTCGGAACACGCCTTGGTCTTTTTGAATCCCAAAAACCAGCCCTTGCATAAAGTACCCATTGTCGTGCGCTTTAAAAATGTTTCTCTCTGGTCGTTTAAATCAGCCAGAGAAGAATACTATCGCGCCTTAGAGAAAACCTTTGCCGATTATTGCAAGGTGGAATATAGCGGTAAAAGCGATCGATGGCGCTCTTTGGGAGTCCTCGAAGTGGAATTTAGAGCCATTAAAGAAGGCGAAGGCAAGAACAAATCTTGGTGCTGTAAAACCCATGCGATTACTCCTCCATCATTAGAGAATTTGGCAAAGCTCTTTTTGGGAACGCCGAAGCGCAAACAGTTGGTTTGGGGACTCCACAACAGCATTGCCGGGTTTGTTGAAGGCGGAAGCGAACCTTTACCCGCTTTAGCCGCAGAAGGCGAAGCTAAAGTGCAGGTTTTATCCGAGGGAGAAAACGGAAAGTCAATGCGGAAAATTCGTCAAGTTTCCGAGGAAGGCGATGAGGAATTAGAAGAACTCTACGACTTTGAGGGAGAGAGATTTCGGTAACTCTTATCGGTTCGGCTTTGGGACTAACTCATTTAAAATAGAGTGTTGCACCAAGCCGAGACGGCCATCCCGAGCAGCAGTCCGAATCGAAACCAGCAAGTTTGGCGCAACAGCCATTGGGGAGGTTGGCGAGTCATTGTTTTAAAAAATGGGGGTATTCAGGAATGGATGCGATCGCGGATCGTGCCATTCCCGATTGCTTCCACTGTAAGCGATGGCTGCAACCTCTTCCCTCCCTCGCTTTGGGGATTTTTCCACCCACTGCGGGATCGTTCTTACGAGTTAAAAGAGTAGAGATTGCATGAGCGAGGAAATTGTCGATATTTTAATGGCACGAATACTGGAAAACCCGCCCTATTCTTGGTTTCCCTCGTCCAAACGGGTTGTAAGCGAGATAATCTCTCGAGCCGAGATCGAACCGGGAGATTGGGTTTTGGATGTCTGTGCGGGGGATGGGAGATTGGGATTGGCTGCGCGGGAACTGGGTGCGAGGGTGGAGGCGATCGAGATCGAACCTCGGTTTCGGCAAATTCTCTTTCAACAGGGATTGATTTTGGTAGGTGCGGATGTTTTTCAGTCCGAACCAAAGCGCCTTTATGATGTAGTTCTGAGCAATCCTCCTTTCAGTTTCAGTCCGGAGAACCGAGGAGTGGATCTGGCAATTATCCAATACGCTTACCGCTATTTTTTAGCGTCTGGAGGTCGCTTGGTTTCCGTGGTTAGCGCTTCTCACAAATACGCAAAGTGTCCCAAAGCCGAGGCATTTCGAGCTTGGATGCAGCAAGTGGAAGCCGAGTTGGTAGATTTGCCCTTGGAGGCATTTTGGGGAACGGTGCGTCCGGTGACGGTGGAAAGTTGGTTGGTTGTTGCTCGGAAATGAGGAAACTCGTTTCGCTCGGAACTGATGTTATTCTACTTCTTTATGTTTGCGGGTCGCTACATTTATGGGATGCTTGATATTAGGGTTTGAGATACAAAAATCAATGAAATTAGAGGCGATCGCCCACGGGGCCGAATTCTTTACTCCAGTAAACTTTCCTACACATTTAGCAGAGGCTCTGTATCGAGCCGCTCAAACTGATGCGAGGATTTACCATTTGTCTGAAGATGGAACTGAGGTGGTACAGTCTTATCGCAACCTGTGGGATGATGCAACGGTCATCGCTCGGGGGCTCCAATTAGCAGGAGTCGCAACGGGTACTTTGGCGATTTTGCAATTGTCACAAAATACCGATTTGCTGGCGGTCTTATGGGGTTGCATCTTAAACGGTTGCATTCCCGTACCTTTGACACCTTCACCGGGATTAAATCCTACTGCTCCCCTATTTTCAGCCCTTGAATTGCTCGAAAACCCGATCGTTCTCACAGACGATCGCTTGAGTCCCGCGATCGCTCGAGAGCTAGAGAGAAAACAAAGCGATCGCCAGTCGGGATTATTTTCATCAGCGATCGCGTTACTCACCCTTGAAGAATTGCGAAATCAGGGATTGCGATCGCCAGAAACATTTCCCCAAGACCCACCACCGCGCCCCAAACCTGACGATCTTGCCTTACTCCTCTTAACCTCGGGGAGCACGGGAACGCCAAAAGGGATCGAGTTGACCCATCAGAACGTGCAGGTG
>JBFRWJ010000134.1:0-19880 GCA_051439525.1 Spirulina sp.
ATGTGTATAAGAGACAGGATAGGTTCTGCCCCGTTCGGCATAAACGCGACCTTTGAGACGCTTTCCTAAAACGAGTACGATCTCAAAATTTTCTAACGCTAAATCGTAGAGTCCCATATCCCGATAAGTAATCCCTTGATTGATCCAAGCGCGCAGATTGCCGGGGTTAAAATCAAGAGCAATTTGATAATCCGCGATCGCTTCTCCTAAATGCCCTCGGGCGGCATAACAGTTGGCACGATTATTATAAGCGCCATCCAAGCGCGGATCGAGTTCGAGAGCCTTATTGTAATCCGCGAGGGCTTCTTCGGTGCGACCGCTTTGGAAATACATCAAACCGCGATTATTGTAATCGATCGCACTGTCGGGATGGCGATGCAATAAATCGTTGAGGAGGGCAATGGCAGTATCGTAGTTTCCGCGATCGGCAGCTTCTAAAATGTCGCTGCGTTGCAGGCGATCGCGCGCTTCCGGTGTTAAATTCCTGTCGGGGGTACGAGAATGGCTTGGGGATGCAGGTTCGGAAACTGTGTTTTGTTTTGTTAAATTTTGTTTCGGTACGTCATCGATATTCATGGTTGCCCTCCACGGCTCTCATCTATTTACCCTAGCGTCGAACGATTGGCAGTCGTGCGATTGTTGTGTCACTCTTACGGTTGTCCCGGTATGACTGAATTGTGCTATTAGAATAACCAGTCTGCCACCAGATTTGGATATATCTACATCATCCTTAACGTTAATTCCGTATCAAGAGAGTTCTTGGAGAAAAGTAGAATGGGGGAATCGAGAATTGGTAAGATCGATCGCACCGCTTGTCTGGCGTTTTTGCCAACTTCTGTGAAAACCAATTGAATTTTTCTATGACCCAAGCCACTTTATTCCCCAATGCCCCCGATATCTCAGCCGATGACTATTGTGCCTTCGGTTTGGCGACTTGTTTTATTCGCAATGATGGCGAAATCGAAGAAATTCGCGTTATCGAACCCATTCCCTCTTCTGCCCTAGAAGCCCTGCTCAAAGGGATTCCCACATCCTACCAATTTGCTTGCGGTCAATCTCTCTCGGCGTTTTTTGTTGAAGAAACTCTGCAAAAACCGACGGAATTTCCCGCAGACTCTCGCTTTTGCGAAAATTTTGTCGAACGCACTCTAGCAGCCTCTCGCACCTACAAACGTTACCCGCAAGCGCAAAATTATATCCCTCTGGGTAGCAAAAAAGATAATTTTAATTATTCGATCGAACGAAAGCGAGTGCTCAATGCTGAAAATATTGTTTCGGCTGAAGATAATATCAAGCAGCATTCTCATACTCATAAGGTTTTATAAGGTTGAAGCGATCGCGCATTCTCTCTTACTCTCTCAATCTTCTTCGGTTAACCCTACCTTGTTCAAAGCCACGCGATCGCAGAAAAAGCCTATTTCTGTAGGCTTTTTAAAAAAAGTGAACAAAGTCAAGTTCGGTTAACCGAACCTTTTTACTTCCATCCCGACGGCAAACTTGCTAAAGTGTTCAATAACTGGTAATCGTTCATTGGTGATGGAAATGTCAGATACCCCCAAACTTTTACTCGTAGACGACGAACCCGGCCTCAGAGCTGCCGTACAAGCCTATCTCGAAGACGACGAAGAATTTACCGTGACTGCCGTTCCCAGTGCCGAGGAAGCATGGAAAGTCCTCGAAACCGACACCCCCGATCTCATCATCTCTGACATTATGATGCCCCAAACGGACGGCTACCAATTCTTGCAACAACTGCGAGACGACGTGCGCTTTAAAACCCTCCCCGTCGTCTTTCTCACCGCCCGAGGCATGACGAGCGATCGCATCCAAGGCTACCAAGCCGGAGTCGATGCCTATCTCCCCAAACCCTTTGAACCCGAAGAACTCATGGCGATCGTGCGCAACCTCCTGCAACGACGCATCGCTACCAGCGAAGCCGGGGAAGGCAGTTCCAAACTCGATGAAATTGTCAAAGAACTCGCCACCATCAAGGGAATGCTCAATCAAAGCCCCGGTATTGTTCCCACCCCCTCTCCCATCAAAATCGAACTGACTCCTCGCGAACAAAGCGTTCTCGATCTAGTTGCCCGAGGGTTGATGAACAAAGAAATTGCCAGCCAACTCGAAACCAGCGTTCGTAACGTGGAAAAATATGTCAGCCGACTTTTCGGGAAAACCGGAACGAATAGTCGCACAGAATTAGTCCGCTATGCCCTCGAGCACGGCTTGACCAATTAAGTTTTCTCAAGAGATTATTAATTCGGCAAACATTCAAGTTCGATGGGGTACGCGCCAACGCAATCCATTGTAGCCGAGCACACCAAAGTCTTAACAAACTGAGAAGAAGAGCTAGTCCTAACTTTCCCAGAAAATCTTAACATTTTCTTTAGAAAAATCTTCCCGACCCAACGAAGCCTTGCCAGACAAGCGATCCCAAGATAATAAAGAAAATATTAAGAAAAAGATCGTAAAATTCAGTAAAGAATTTTTGTTTTTATTAGTTGTTCGTTACATTTTTTTGATATTATGAACGGCATAGGAAAAACTTTTAAAAAAAAACCGCATAATGACCATAAAATTTCCGCCTCAAAACCAAATCGGACAATCCCTTGGTCTTGCTATGGCTTTAGTCATGATGAGCTTGGGTGTCATCACGATGATGACCCGATTCTATTTCATTCCTTAAAAACGATTCACATTTGGGAGGATAGGTCTAGATACCCCTTTTTTTAATTTAAAGCACCTCTAACTAAAATCACCGTACTTTCTATCCCCGAGGCGATCGCTTCGGGTATATTACCATAAACGGCCTGCTGCAGCAATCCCTCCCGACTCGCCCCAATAATCGTCAAATCGCATTGCTTCACCGCCGCCAACTGCACGATCGCATCTACGGGGGCATCAGAGCGCCAAGAAACGGCTTGCACGACAGTTTCCATTCGTTTGCGGAGGCGATCGGCCGTTGCATCCAGCATTGTCGTGTCGATTTCCTTGCCATCGGGAGGATAAATTTGACAGACTAGCAAGCGAGGAGAAGGGGCCAACAAAGCAAAGGCAGGTAATAAATCCATCGCTCGCCGTACATTCGGCCCTCCCGCCGTGGGAATCAACCAAGTGCTGAAATGGGCTGGCGCGAGGGGATAAGAATGTTTCTGTCGTCCCAACTTCACCAACACCACATCGCAAGATGCCTGACGAATTAACGTATCGATCGCATCCCCAAAAATCTTATCCGGCGTGGCGGTAAATCCTTTCCACCCCATGAGCAATAAACTGATATGGCGTTCGCGGATCGTATCCAAAATGGCCCGGGCGGCATCGTGAGCGACGCGAATCTGCAAGTGTAAGGGGATCTGCCAATCTTCCGCCAGATCTTGAGCCATCTCTAACAACCGGTGGCTTTCCCCCACATCCACCGCCGTTTGAGCCGGAGAACTGTGGAGGGGAACGAGAATCACGTGCAAGCATTCCAACTCGCAATTTTTCTCTCGAGCGATCGCCAGACCGATTTCCAGCATCATCGCCGCCGTCCCCGGGTTGGATAGGGGCAACAAAATGCGCCCTTTCCCCGTAGCCGGAGCGCGGACGTGATAGATCGAATAAGAGGGATCTGGCTCGCGATCGCCTTGAGATTGATTCACCTTTAAGCGATCTGCCGTTGCATGGATGAGATCGGTGCGGGTAATAATGCCCACCAATCTCTGTCCCTCCGTCACCGGAAGATGGGAAATATGATAGCGATCCATCAGATACAGCACGTCGCTTAACGTGGCTTCCGAGTGAACCGCGATCGGGCGGGGCGTCATAATTTTACTGAGGGGAGATTTGCGAGAAATTCCCCCTAAATTCGCAAACTGCGATTCGGTGACCATGCCGACGAGATTGCCCCCATCCACTACGGGAAAACCGCGATGTTCGGAGCGAGAAAAGGCTTTAATGGCCTCGTCAACGGTAATATTGAGAGATAAAGTTTCTACCCGAGGTTGCAAGACATCCGCCGCGATTAAGTCTTCGAGAACGTCGCGATTGCCTTCCTCATCTTTTAATTGGATACCGCTTGCATGCAGGAGATGTTGATAGAGAGAACCTTTATGTAACGCCTCCCCCACCCCATAGGCAAACACCGAACTAATCATTAACGGTAAAACCAATTGAAAATCGGTGGTTAATTCAAAAACAATCACGATCGCCGTCACCGGAACCCGCGCCACTCCGGTAAAAAAGGCTCCCATACCGACAAAAGCATAAGTCGTTTGGGAACTCACTCCCCCAAATAAGAGGCCGATGCCGCCGATGAGCGCTCCCAAAGCCGACCCGAGCACCAAAGAAGGTGCAAACAATCCCCCCGGCGCTCCCGCCCCGGAAGCAAGGATCGTCAAGGTACAATGCAGGATAAAAGCGATCGCGGCTTGGGGCAGATCGGCTTCTCCGGTAATTAACAAATCCCGCACTCCTGCATGACTGCGAAAGATCTCTGGAGCTAGGGCAATCACAGCGCCGGAAATCAACCCCACCCAACCCAACCGCCAAGACATGGGAATATTTAAACGGCGGTGTAATTCTCGACTCCATAACATGCCGCGATTGAAGAGAACCCCCAAAACCCCAGCAGCAATGCCCAAAAGAATGTAGAAGGGAATATCGAGGGCGGCAAAGTGATTGGCAATGCTCGGGGCGAGCATCGCTTGGGGCAAATCGAGAACCGCCGAGCCCAATAATAAGCGAGAGACCACTGAGCCGGTAAAGGAAGCCAGAATCGAAGTTTCTAGGGTCAGTCCCGACATATCCCGAGAGAGTTCTTCTACGACAAAGAGAACCCCCGCGATCGGGGTGTTAAATCCTGCCGCCAAGCCGGCGGCGGCTCCGGCGGCGATCATTTGGCGGCGATGTTGGGGAGAGGTGGGTACCCATTGACTGAGTTGCCCGGCTAAAGCGGCGCCAATATGGACGGTAGACCCCCTGCGCCCGAGAGTTAGCCCTCCCCCCAACACCAAGATCGCCCCAATGGTTTTAACGGCGGCGACTCGTAGGGTTAAAGGAATGGGAAATTTGGCGAGGGCGGCTTTCACTTGGGAAACGCCCCCCCCACGGGCTGAGGGGGAGACATGTTCGACGAGCCATCCCGCCAGCCAACACAGGGTAAACCCGAAGAGGGGCAAAATCCAAATTCCTTGCTCTTCCACGAGAGCGAGGCGAAATCCGTCCACGAAGCCAACCCCCTGTTTGAGCAAAAGAGCCGCAACCCCGGAAACCGCGCCAATGAGACAGGCTTCGGCGAGAGCATAATAGGTTTTTACAGCTTGATGCCCAAAGTGGCGATTTTTGGACAGGGACAACCAAAATTGTTTCGTGGCAAAGGTTTTAAAATTCATTACCAAGCAGTAATGGGTAATGAGTTAATTTTCCCATCTTCATTCTCATTACAGACCCCGAATACAATTTCAGGATGTTGAACAAAGAGCCTTACCCTGTATGGAAATAGCCCTCGAGATCGTTTTTGGTAAACTGGAGGCATCGATCGCGGCTGAAATCTATGACTCTGACAATTGACCAACTCAGACAACAGAGACTCCTAAACTTTGGTGAGTTTCTGGGTCGTTATGGCAGCGATAACCGCTATGAACTGATTGATGGAGAGGTTTTCGATTTGGAACCCACGGGTCGGCATGAGGAAGTTGCCGCTTTTATTACCACAAAAGCTTGCGTGCAGATTGACAGGGCAGGCGTACCTTGGTTCGTTCTTCAACGGGGACTATTTCGCCCTTCTGATGCTGGGATGACTGCATTTCGGCCTGATGTTGCCGTCGTCGATCGCGCAGAACTTGCCAGAGAACCGCTTTGGCCAGAACAATCGATTCTGACGCGGGGCAATTCGATTAAATTTGTCGCAGAAGTGGTGAGCGGGAATTGGCAAAACGATTATGCCCGTAAGGTTGAAGATTATGCGATCGCGGGCATTCCCGAATATTGGATTGTAGACTACGCGGGATTAGGGGGAATTCGGCACATTGGCAAGCCCAAACAACCTACCCTTTCTATTTGTACTCTGGTGGATGGAGAATATGACATTCAATTATATCGCGGCGATCGGGCGATCGCTTCTATTACTTTTCCCGATCTGAACTTGACGGCCGAGCAAGTGTTGAGGGCAGAGGATTAACACTACTGTACCCTTTCTATTTTGATTAATGAGGGCTTTTCATCCCTCTACAAGTGCAATATTTTGAGTAGAAGCAGCAGAATGGTATGTCGAACTTGATTAAGAAAAGGGGGTTCTGATGGGGAATAAGAAAGGGTTGATATTTTCCGTGACTTGCGGTAATTTTATCGATAATTTTATCCGATGTCGGTTATTATACCCCACTGCTGTATAATATATAGTTAGCTTCCAACAATATACAGCAATATGAAATGACTTGTGAAAAGTCGATCCAGACACAGCAGGGTTTTCCTCTCCCTAGATTTTACAAATGAAATCTGATTGCTGTATAGCAGTTCTCATTCGAGTGTTTATACATTATCCCTAGATATTGGAAATTTTTTGAAGGATGGATTAACCAGAAACGCGAAGAGCAAAAGCATGACTCACTCTATTGTGAGCTAGAAACTGTTTATAGCAGATGGATTGCTCAAAAAAGTTAGTTCTACCTCGCCATTGTGATGATTGCTGTGATGGGAAAAGTATCTGATCTAGCCGTAGACTGGGTTTCATTCTTCAACCCAGTGTCACTGCGTTAGCGACAGCGTAACGCATCATAAGACTACTCCCCATGCCTACCCAGAGTGTTACCGGACGGCTTGGCGATCGCTTGGTTCTTAACCGAAAAATCTAGAGTCGCTGGTGAGCACAACCATCTGTCCCCTTTGCGGGAAGGCGATTTGGATACTCCTCAAAGATAGACTGCGATCGCGAATTTTAGAAATTCAAGAGCTATATCCGAGTAAAATATAGATGAGTATCTGGTCGAGTAGATTGAGAGGTAAGCCTAAATGGTACGAGCACCATATAAACCGCTTACATTAGCAGAGTTTCTAAAATTGCCAGAAATAGAACCTGCAAATGAATATATTGATGGACAGATTATCCAGAAGCCAATGCCGCAAGGAAAACACAGTGCAATTCAAGGAGAATTTGTTTCTGCCATCAACAGTGCTGTCAAGACTAAGCGTATTGCTCGTGCTTTCCCCGAACTACGTTGTACCTTTGGCGGTCGTTCGACTGTTCCCGATCTGGTTGTTTTTATTTGGAGTCGGATTCCTCGCGATGAGAATGGGGAAATTGCCAATACATTCGATATAGCACCAGACTGGACCATTGAAATTTTGTCTCCCGAGCAAAACCAGACAAAAGTCACGAAAAATATTCTGCACTGTCTGAAGCATGGAACTCAGATGGGTTGGTTAATCGATCCAAGCGAACAAACTGTATTTGTCTATCGTCCCAAACAAGAAATGGAGGTATTCGACCAATCCGATTCAATTCTTCCCGTGCCATCCTTTGCGAGCGAGCTATGCCTTACAATCAAGGATTTGTTTGCTTGGTTATTGGAATAAAGTATTGATTCACATAATTTCTTTAAGATGAGAGAGATCCACAGAACCAAAATGAATGCTGAAGGCAATGTGCATATTTTCCATGGATTTCACCAACCAAGGCACTCCCTCTTCTGTGGATGACTCGTAATGATTGAATAAAATCGAAAAGCGCTTTTCCAGATGGGGCTTCACCTGATTGCAGAGCAGGGTAATTTTTAAGAGTAAAATGACTGTTGGCGTTGCCCCCAAATTCGTTACCAGATCGACAAAAATATAGTGATCGGGACGTTGGGGACTTTCCACTACTAAAAAATTTAATAAATGACTGGAGGTTCGCAATAAAAGTGTATTGTTCGGTCGTTGGAGATCGTAACGGGAAAGGGTGTTTTTCAGGCGATCGTAAAGTTTTCCATTAAACTTCTGGTTTCCGTATCGCGGATCCACCGAAGCCGTGAGATATTCGTAGAGATCGTCCTTAAAGTTGCGATAAGACGGGGCTTGCAGGCTGTGAGTGAGAAAGTTTTTGGCAATGTCTCGATGAGTCCGATCGCCTTGAATGCGTCCGGCAAATTGGCGCACTGCGGCCCCGAGTTCTCGACCGGTCAATAGGGTGGGATTTTTCACCGGTTGGATGATGCGATCGCGTTTCGCTTCCTTTGCCTTGCGGACTTGATAGGTGACGTAGTGGGAAAGATCGAACTCGAATTGCTTTTGTAGGCGATCGCGAATTTGGCGCACCGTTTGTTGGTGTTCGTAGCTGCTATCCTGAGAAAGCAAGCAATGTTCGTGTAGGAAGGGATAGCGGTTGATCAGCGTTCCCACGAGGTTGCCCTCGCCATTGCGATCGTGCAGGGGACGCAATTTTCCCCGATCTTCAATCGTATTGCCGATCACCCGCGCCAGCCGTTGTAAGGTTAAAAACTGTTCGGTTTCGCGAAAATCCCGCACCAATTGCCGCAAGCGACGCGCCCCGCGAGCCTGTACCGTCCCGACCGGAGGAATGAAGCGAAAGATTTCTACCAACTCAATAATCGCCCAACGGTTTTGGGGTTGAGTTTGCCAGCGATTAATGAGAATGTGACAGCAGCGATTGAGCAAAAAATGAAAGGTTTCTTCGGCATCTTTTTGGCTGGCGATCGTTTCCAAGGCAATGCGCACGTCAATGGGATCGTAGTCACGTCCCCCGATAAACAAACGTCGAAAGCGAGCGATCGTTTCTTCGGGAGTTTCCATCTGTACGCAATAAAGGAGATGATCGCACAGGAGTTGTTCTTCTTGGCGAGTTGGTCTGAGATAGGAATTAGTCAAGGTTGGCACGGGTATTCAGCCCTCCAAGCATTTTATTAAAATTAGGGCTGTTGACGTTTCACTAAAGGACAGATGAGCACGATCGAGATGAGGATTGAGATGCACGGATAAGCTGGCCTGATAAAAATGGTATTCCTAATGAATTCCCACTCAAATCTCTACTCTATAGTTTTATGATACCTTGCTGGCTTTTTATGCGCTTTCGTCAAATTCACGGAAACTTCATGGAGCTTTAAGAGAATTTGCTTGACATTTCCCTACTTCTGGCTCTAGAGTTTTGCACGAATTCTTCACCGACTCTTCCCCTCTTGGGAGGGGAGTTAGAGGGGTGGATTGCTGTTTTCTTCCTCACTATGTCTTTTACTGCTTCTGTTGCCCAAATCCCGGAAATTCTGCGAATTTCTAGCACTTTACCCGAGGTTTCCCCGTCCCTGATGCTAACGGGAATCAATACGGATACCCGCACGCTACAACCCGGAGAGGCATTTTTAGCATTACAAGGGGAGACGTTTGACGGCCATCATTTTTTAGCAGCAGCAGTCGAGAAGGGCGCAAAGGCGCTTATTATTGCCAAGCAACCCCCGATGACACTACCCGAAACAATTCCCCAGTTCTGGGTTGAAGATACCTTACGTGCCTATCAAAAGATTGGCAATTGGTGGCGCGATCGATTTGAAATTCCTATCGTTGGCATTACGGGATCCGTGGGTAAAACCACAACAAAAGAACTAATTTCGGCAGTGTTAGCCACGCGGGGAAAGGTTCTCAAAACCCAGAAGAATTACAACAATGAAATTGGCGTGCCGAAAACGCTTTTGGAATTGTCAGAGAATGACGACTATGCTGTCATTGAAATGGCGATGCGGGGTGCGGGACAAATTGCCGAGTTAACGGAAATTGCTCGCCCGACAGTGGGCGTGATTACGAATGTGGGGACGGCACATATCGGGTTATTGGGGTCGCGGGAAGCGATCGCGAAGGCGAAATGCGAGTTATTGGCAACCATGCCCGATAATAGTATCGCAATTTTAAATGCGGATAACGAGCTGCTCCTAAAAACGGCGGCGGAAGTTTGGCAGGGAGAAACCATGACTTATGGTTTGGAAAAGGGAGATTTGCGGGGCGAATTACGCGATCGCGAGACTTTACGAGTGGAGGGAAAAGATTTTCCTTTACCCCTCTTGGGTTCTCATAATGCGTCTAATTATTTAGCTGCCTTGGCGGTTGCCAAAGTGCTCGATCTAGACTGGCAACCTCTCTTATCTGGCATATCCGTAGAATTACCGAAAGGTCGCGCTAAATGTTACCAAATTGGGAAGGACATTACCCTCTTAGATGAAACCTATAATGCAGGTTTTGAATCGATGGTCGCCGCATTGCATTTGTTAAAAGAAACCCCCGCTCAACGCCATATTGCTGTTTTAGGGACGATGAAAGAGTTAGGAAATAAATCGGCAGAGTTACACCAAAAGGTCGGAGAAATTGCCAAAGAATTACAGTTAGATCGGGTATTGATTTTAGCCGACGATCGCCAAGCTGAAGCGATCGCGATCGGTTTCGATGGCACTCCTACTGCTTGTTTTACAACCCATGAGGAAGTTATTGCGGAGTTAAAAAAAATTGCGCGATCGGGGGATTGTTTGCTCTTTAAAGCCTCCAATTCTGTCGGTTTAAATCGCGTTGTCGAACGGTTTAAAACGGAATTGGAAACGTAAGAGGGAAGCTGATAACTCCATGTTGGATGCTTGTAAAAACAATAAGCCAAACTGACGGAACCACTAGCCCAATCTACTGAAAGGTCGAGTCTATGAGTTTTGTAAGGTTTGTGACTTTTACGATCGTTAGTTGAAAGAGTATCGGGACGATCCTTTGCAACTGGAGTATCGTGACAGTCAGCCCTATATCCAGAAGCAACGGATTTGATGGAGTCGATGCGACGGTCAGAACTTTTTGGATGTATGGGTGTATTTTGGTTCAATATTAAAAAAAGATTATGAAATGTAGTAGAGTAATATTAACAAACGTCTTTTTCTTGAGTTAAAACGCCAAGTAAACCTTGATTAGAGCAAATCGGTGTTGGAATCCCGTGCGAGAACCCACTGGCAAGCAGATCGATCGGCAGGTCAATCCCCCTCTCGAGATCGAGTCTCGTCCCGAGTCTTCCGAGACTCTTCATCTCCTGCTATTTGTTGACAAGCGTTCCGGTTCTAAGGAACGCAATCGAGAAATTAAGGATTATCTGCAACGATTAAAAGAGGAAAGCGCCAAAGATCGTTATCCTTTTGTTCTGGAGATCCTCGAAGTTCAAGAACGTCCGGACTTAGTCGAACATTTTCGCTTGGTTGCCACCCCCTCTTTAGTCAAAATTAATCCCAAACCCAGACAGATTCTGGCAGGCAGCGATTTGCTTGCGCAATTGCAAAAGTGGTGGCAGCAGTGGAAGCGAGATCTAAGGGAGTTACGACGAGAGTCGTCAAAGAATCTTTCTCAACAAGTCCCTCGAGAGGCGATCGCGCCATCGGCCAATGGCAATGGATATTATCCCGAAAAAATTCGCTTGAGTGAGGAAATCTTTCGCTTAAAGAAAGAAAAGGAAGAATTACTCGAGCAGTTACAATTTAAAGACCGGGTTTTGGCCATGCTCGCTCACGATCTTCGCAGTCCTTTAACGGCTGCCTCTATTGCCCTAGAAACTCTGGAACTGGCTCAAAATCACGAAGATCGCGAACAAGCTGCCGCTTTGACGGCGCAACTCTACAAGCAAGCTCGCACCCAGTTTCGCACCATGAACCGCATGATCGGAGACATTTTGCAAGCAGCAAAGGTGAAAACGGGAGAATTTGCCCCGCAATTACAAAGTCTCGATCTGTCTGGTTTTTGCGATGACTTTCTCAAACAATTTAACAGTCGCTTGCAAAGTAAAGGATTGTATCTCGAAAAGGATGTCCCGCAAGATCTGCCCGAGGTGTATGCCGATCCGGAGTTGATTTCTCAGGTATTGGCGAATTTACTGGACAATGCCATTAAATATACCCCCGCAGGCGGGAAGATCAGCTTCTCGATTTTGCATCGAACCACCCAAAAAGTACAAGTGAGCGTCTGCGATACCGGGCCCGGGATTCCCGAGGAAAAACGCGATCGCATTTTTGAGGGGCATTTCCGGCTCGAGCGAGATGAAAGCAAAGAAGGGTTCGGGATTGGTTTGGCCTTATGCCGACAAGTCATTCAGGCACATTACGGTCAAATTTGGGTGGATAGTCCAAGCGATCGCGGCAGTTGCTTCCATTTTACTCTTCCCGTTTATCGATAGAGATTCACTCGGTGACCGATTGCCAAGTATCTATCGCGATCGCGGCTGACAGTTAAAGTTTTGGTTATTCTTCTACTGTTTCTACACTCACTTTATAGCGTCCGAGACTCTCGGGATCGTAGCTATTAACTAAGATCTTGTAAATACCATCTTGAGGTAGAATTATTGTTAAGTGAGAGTTGCTGTTTTCTTCGCTAATATCATCATTGTCGCCAATTTGTCGATCTTTTTCATCAAATAAAAATACATAAGTGTCAAATTCTGCACTCTCTAAAGTAATAGTAATTTCTTGTCCGGCTTTACCATTAAAACTATACAGATCGTAATGACTGCCATCGATGGGGAGGACGGGATCTTCTTCGGAAAGTTCTCCCTCCTCTTGTAGCAGAATTTCTCGCGGCGGTGAAATCGCTTTGTTATCCGGGGCAGCCAGCACGAGAGACCAATAATGTTTAAAGCGAGAGGTTGGATTGTTCGCATAACCCAATCCGGCTTCCGTATAGTCTGAATTGAGCAAACTCAAGCGATACCCCGGACTCTTTAACCATTGTGCCAGAATCTCTTGCGGTTGGGCATGATTGATACCTAGATTTTCGGCAACGCGTGTACTATTGTACCCGGTTGCGGTCACGCGTCCTTGGGTATCGATCCCGCTTGAATCAACAGGACTAATCGAATCATGTTCTGCCATGTCCTCAGCATGGCTTTGAGCCGCTTCTTCGAGTTGAGGATTGATTTGCAGTGGGGGAATCCCCACTTTTTCTCGTTCCGCATTCGCCAGTTCTAAGAGGAGAGCAATCGGGGAAACATTTTCATTGTCTTCGCTTTCTTCGGGGTCTTCAGTTTCTTCGGGTTCTTCAGTTTCTTCGGGTTCTTCAGTTTCTTCGGTAGTATTTTCTTCTTCAGATTGTCCTACAGTGAGGGAGTCGCGCTCTTCTGGTTTAGAGAGGGATGAGTCATTTTGGGGAAAAATTAGAGGGGCTAAGTCAGCACGGACTGACTCCGAACTCAAAACGATTAAGCCAAAACTCAAAAAAGTTAAGATTGGCAAACGGGTAAAACTGCTTTTAATAAACATAACGCGCGTTCTGTTGGTGGGAACGATCGATGAATTGCGAAAAAATTGTCAAAAAGAGGAATTAAGAGGATTTTGCACTCGATCGCGTGCTGTTGAAACTATTATAGATGCTGAGGTAATGGGTAATGGGTAATCGGCAATCGGTAATCGGTAAATTTTATCCTCTACCCTATAGCCTGTTGCCTATAGCCCGTTCTCTATAGCCCGTTCCCTCCTATGAGAGCTAAACTAATTCGTTTCAATTGTATATTGACCTCTAACACTCGGACTTTGACTACTTGGCCGACCTTAACAATTGTTTTGGGATCTTCGACGAAATAATCGGCCATTTTAGAAATATGAATCAAGCCGTCTTGATGGACTCCCACATCAATAAAGGCACCAAAATTAGCAACATTTGTCACGGTTCCTTCCAACTCCATCCCCGGTTTGAGATCGCCGATTTCATTAATTCCTTCTTTAAAAGTGGCATATTGAAAGCGATCGCGAGGATCTCGTCCCGGTTTCTTTAATTCTTCAATCATATCTTGTAAGGTGGGCAGTCCGATCGCGTCGCTAATGTAACGATCGAGGTTAAGGCGATCGAGGCGATCTCCAGCGCGATCGATTTCTGTTAGGGAGAGTTGCAAATCTGCGGCGATCGCTTCTACAATCCCATAACTTTCCGGGTGAACGGCAGTATTATCTAAAGGATTCTCGCCCTTGCGAATGCGCAGAAATCCCGCCGCTAATTCGTAGGCTTTCGGTCCCAGTTTTGCGACCTTTAAGAGTTGGCGACGGTTTTTAAAAACGCCATTTTTGTTCCGATAGGCAACAATATTTTTAGCGATCGCGGGAGTGATGCCCGATACAAAGGTTAAGAGTTCTTTTGAGGCAGTATTCAGATCCACCCCCACATAATTGACACAGCTTTCGACGGTTTCTGCTAACTTTTGTTTCAGGAGTTTTTGCTCGACATCGTGTTGATATTGTCCCACGCCAATAGATTTCGGGTCAATTTTAACCAATTCTGCTAGGGGATCTTGCAGGCGGCGACCGATACTAATTGCCCCCCTTACCGTAACATCGAGATCGGGGAATTCTTCGGCGGCGAGTTTGCTGGCAGAATAAATCGAGGCACCGGATTCATTGACAATCACTTTACCGGGTTTTTGGGCTATTGTTTTTAAGACTTCGCCTATAAAGCGATCGGTTTCTCGGGAAGCGGTACCGTTACCAATCGCAATCAATTCGATTTTATACTTTTCTACGAATTCTCGCACAATTCTCACCGCTTCTTGACGTTTTGCCTCGCCAGTATGGGGAAAAATGGCGCGATATTCGATGAATTTTCCCGTTTTATCTAAGACAGAAACCTTGCACCCCGTGCGAAAACCCGGATCGATCGCCAGAGTGGGTTTCATCCCCGCAGGAGGGGAAAGGAGTAAATTGCGCAAGTTTTCTTCAAACGTCTTAATGGATTCGCGATCGGCATAGGTTTTGCGATCGCTGCGAATTTCTGTAATTAAGGAATTCTTCATCAAGCGTTTAAACGCATCTCCTAGCATTTGCCGGTAAAATTGTCGAACTTCGGGATTTTTAGCGCGAATTTCTTGGGATTCTAAATAAGATTGGACGAATGCTTCGTCATAAGCAATATCTACGGAGAGAATTTTTTCGGCTTCTCCGCGCAACAAAGCGAGAATATTGTGGGGGGCAATTTTCGTGACTTTGATTTGATAATCCCGATACATTTCATATTTGGTACTGCCTTCGGGATAATCCTTCTTGATTTTGGAGGTAAAAATGCCTTGTTTTGCCAGATAATTCCGCAAATAGGCGCGTAATTCTGACTGTTCGGCTATTTCTTCAGCGAGAATATCGGCTGCTCCTTTGAGGGCTTCTTCTGCTGTCTCGATACCTAGGTCTACATTGATATATTTTTCGGCTTCTCGCATTAAAGGAACAGTGGGGGCATTCTTTGTATTTAAAGATTTGATGCGTTCTGCAAGGGGTTCGAGTCCTTTTTCTCGGGCTTGCGTCGCCCGAGTGCGTCGTTTGGGTTTATAGGGAAGATAAAGGTCTTCCAGTTCGTTTTTGAGCCAACAGGATGCGATTTTTTCTTCGAGTTCCGGGGTTAGCTTTTCTTGTTCCGCGATCGCTTTTAAAATGGTCTCTTTTCGCTTCTGTAATTCGCTGAGGTAGGCATGGCGATCGTTAATCTCGCGCAGTTGTATTTCATCCAGTCCCCCCGTCCGTTCTTTGCGATATCGTGCAATAAAGGGAATCGTTGCCCCCTCTGCCAGTAATTCTAAAGCACTGGTAATCTTTTGGGGATTGAGGGAAAGTTCTTTGGCCAGAATGGGAACGAGTTCGAGCATTGAAGAGATAAAGAAAGATTGAGTTTTCTTTCATTTTTAAGCAAGGGGATGTCTTTTAGTGTACCATCTTTGAATCCGATCGCGTCGAACGACAAGCATCTCTTAGCGATCGCGTTTTAAATCTCCCGTTGTTTGGATCAAGCCCCATGGGGTCAATCTCAGCTAAGGTTATCGGGATCGAAACCTATTGGGTGAAGGCGATCGCTCAACTCCTGTATCGAATATCTAATTCTAAAACCTCAGAATAAAAAGACAAGCGATGACACCCGATCTGATTTGTTTATTAATTTTGGCACTTTGGTCAGTTCCCCTCAACCATATCCCCGCACTGGGTCGCTTGAAGGTTGCGGGGGTAGAATGGGGGATGGGAAATCGCGAAACCTTCCCCGATACACCGCCTTGGGTAGGACGTGCCGATCGCGCCCAACAAAATCACCACGATAATTTAGCCGCGATCGCAATAATTATTCTCATCGCGCAAGTTACGGGACAGAATGATAAGATTACTGCGATCGCTTCGGTGGCGATCGTCGTTTTGCGGATTCTTCACAGTTTGAGCTACATTTTTGGCATTACGGTCATTCGTTCTCTGTCTTATTTCGGGACTTTGTTGGCAATGCTGGCGATCGTGTGGCGGCTCTTTGTTTAACGGGGAAGAACATCATCCAAACAGAACTTTAAGTTTGGTAAACAGGGAGAAGCGATCGCCTCTCCGAGACGGAATGGCTGTTGAGAATAATCCTCCCCAATGAGTTGACAAACAGTAAAAGTCGGCTGTTTGGGACGACCGATAAAAGCAATCCCTCCCAATCCTCGATAATCGACGATCCAATATTCAGGAATGCCTAGAAGTGCATATTCTTCGACTTTCCTTGCATAGTCATTTTCCCAATTACTGCTAACAACCTCAACGACTAATTTGACCGAACGTCCGAACGTAATGACCGGTTCTTTTTCCCAAAGCGGTTCAGCAGAAAGAATGGTTTCATCTAAGACAACAACATCGGGACGACGGGCAGTTATTGCCTCAGTGAAAGGACGAATTAAGCAAGTTCGGGGAATAAACCAAGGCAGTTTTTCCCTGGCAATTGCAATATTAATTTGGGCGGCAACTTTACCGCTAACCGTTTCGTGAACTCCCGTAGGTTCCATATCGATGAGTTCTCCATCTGCTAACTCATAGCGCGGATTATCCACATATTGAAGCAGAAAATCTTCAAAAGTTAAGATTTCTGGAGTTGTATAAGTCATTTAAACTCCTGTTAGCTTTTCGCGATTTCTTCTTCCCCTATTCTCTCCTATGTTAACGCAACCAATTCTTTGCGAAGATTCTCTTTTTTCTCTTCCATTGGTGCGCTGAGAGCTTCTTCTAGAGGGGCGCGTCCGAGACGTTCTTCTAAAATTTTCAGAGTTTCTCGTCCAAAATCGTTGGGATTTTGTTTCCATGCTTGCAAGCAAACTTCACCAAAATAAGATCCCAAGGGTTCGGGATTCCAGAGTAATTTTCGTGCTGTCCAAGGCATGACGCTCATGGGATTGTAACCGGGTTTAATAATTTCTTTTTTTAAGGCATACCCTTCTAAATGAGTATGGGGCTGCAAGCCGATAAAAAAGATAGCGGGTTCGACTTTATCGACTCCAAATATACTTTCTAACTCCCGGTGATACGCGATCGTTTGACGAATGGTATCGAAGGTTTCATCAATGACATTAAAAGAATAATTCACCGAAACAATATCATTGAATCCCGCCGCTTTTAAATCCCGACAATTTTGCAGAACTGTTTGCAGGTTATAGCCCATGCGCATTTTTCGCACCAATTCTTGAGAACCGCTTGTAATGCCAATCTCAAAATAATTCATCCCGGTTTTGACCATCAGATCGCAGAGTTCGGGGGTTAAATTATCGGCACGAATATAAGCCGCCCAGTTAATATCTCGCATTCCCGAATCGTGGATTTTTTTCAGAAGTTCGATGCTGTCATCAATGTACTTTTTGGCGGGGATAAATTGAGCGTCGGTAAACCAAAAATTACGAATGCCGCGATCGTAAAGTTGGCGCATTTCGGTGACGACTTCATCGGCGGAATTAATTCTGACCTGTTTGCCTTCAACAACCGTATAAATACAATAACAACAATTATGAGGACAACCTCGTTTGGTTTGTACGCCGATATAAAAGTCGTTTTCTTGCAAATAATAGCTAAATTCCGGCCAAATCTGTTCGATATAGTTGTAGTTACAAGCGTTTTTCTCGATCGCGGTCGGGGTTTCGTGAATCATGCGATCGCGGGGTTTTGTTTCTCCCACGATATAACACCGCTCTCCATGAATATCTTCTCCGTTCAACAAGCGCTCGAGCAAAACTTCCCCTTCTCCCACAGAAACGATCGTGCCTTTGGGGAGAGATTTTTCGATCTGTTCGTAAAAAACGCTCACCGCACCCCCGCCAACCACGACTCGGACATCTTTGTGATAGCGTTGTGCCCGTTGCAATCCTTGTTTAATCAAGCCAAAATTGCGCCACAATTCCCCATAATAAGCACTGGCAACCTTTAAGCCTCCCAAGGCACCTCGCAAGCGAATGAGGGGATTTTTGGCATAGTACACCTCAAAGGCCATTTGTAGGGGATTGCCGCCGCGTCCTCCTACGGGGGCGTAAATTTGGATATCTCGCCACGAGAAAACTAATAACGTGGGCTGAAATTCGTCGATCGCTCGATTGAGTGCTTTCTTGAATTCTACGGGGGGAACCGTTCCCAAATCAAAGATGCGCTGTTTGATGTGGGGGAACATTTTGCCCATGCGATCGGCGAGATAGACTACCCCAATGGGGAAAATTGGATTGCACGGAAGGCGAACGTAAAGAATTTTTTGCGTCATTGTTAAAAAAATGTTAAGATTATCTGAATCTGATACGGTGTTTGCTCGACACGGCGATCGCGAGATAAATTGTAAAATTTATTTACATAAGTTAACTTTAGCGTTTTTCCTTACTCCTATCAACCTTAAGAGGAGGGGAGCGCGCCAAATCCGGCGGGGATCGCGGCTCGGCGAATTTTCAAGGTATGGGGATCCCCAAGGATAAAGAAGCGATCGCAACGGGGATCGCGAAAAAACGTCCAAATCCGGTAAAATTGGCAAATATAACCTCGATTTCCCGAAAAACCAGCAATATTGTCGGTATTTTTTAGATTTTCTCTTCCGCCTTGGGAGGGAAAAATAAGATTGGTAGTCGTGTTTACAACAGTTGGGGATCGCGAAATGTTACGTTAAGACTGTAATAGCAAACACCTCTATAACATAACGCCCCAGTTATCATGTCTCAGATTCTCGATCCTATCCCCAGCAACATTGGAGCGCCCGTCCTCTGCTGCTACGTCAACGCCACCAGCCAAATTCAAGTGGCTCGCATTACGAATATTCCCAATTGGTATTTTGAAAGAGTCGTGTTTCCAGGACAGCGTTTGGTTTTTGAAGCCGTTCCCGCAGCGCTTTTGGAAATTCACTCGGGCATGATGGCGAGTGCGATTCTCTCCGATACGATTCCTTGCGATCGCCTTCGCATTCGCGAAGAAAAGGAAGACACACTCTCCGGGCAGGATAACCCAGAAGGCGAAGCAGTCGCGCGAGAATTCTCAGAAACTGTGCAAAAAAAAGCAAGCGATCGGGAATTCACCATTGCAGCAGCCGTCTAAAAAATCAATCCCTTAAGATACACCTATCTCACTAAATAAGCCTCAGACACCTCACAAATTTGCCAGATTAGCAAGATAAGTCGAGGGAGGTTTGCGGTTTGCTAACACAGATTAAAAAAGAACCTTCATCGGCAGTTCCCGTTGGAGGTTCTTTGTCGTTTTTCTCTCCTGCTATTGACTCCCTCCCTCCCTATTTCTAAATTCCACGTTGCAAAAATATCTTCTTCGCGATTATGATAGAAATAATGAAAAATACTTAGCAATTTTCGATTCACGCGATCGAGCCAATTAATTGACAGATTTTCATAAACGAGGTTTAACCATGCAGCTTACAGACTTTAACACCAAACATTTACAGAATCTCAATCCAGATTTGCGACCGGATTTACAAGAATCTCTCAAACACGGTCATATCGATCCTTCAAAACTCAGTACGTTTCAGCGCATTCTGTTAACAACAGATGGTACTCTAACAGAAATTTTAGAAGCATATTTATTTGAAAAAGTTTATATTGTAAAATTATCTGAAAAAGTAATTCCGATTGCGGTAAATAATCAATATCTAGAAATTAATGCGGGTCGAGAAATTAT
>JBFRWJ010000135.1:0-3914 GCA_051439525.1 Spirulina sp.
AGCTTGCTGAAAAATTAAAAATTGCTCTCCATAAAGATTAGCTCGGTAAATATTTTTTAAGCGATCGCTACTCGATCGCGTCGTTTCGGTTAGCATAAAATTATAGCCTTCCCTCGAGCTGACATGAGTAGTTCACTGGTTAATGAACGCTATCAAATCCATAAACGCTTAAGTCTCAAGGGAGCGAGACAAACTTTTCTAGCTTTAGATATCAAGACTCAGAAACCCGTTGTCTTGAAGGTATTACTATTTGGTCGCGATTCCCAGTGGCAAGACCATAAGCTCTTTGAACGCGGCGCAAATGCACTTCAGAGTTTATCTCATCCCCGCATTCCTTGCTATTTGGACTATTTCGATCTCGAAACCGATAAAGCGAAAGGATTTGTGCAAGTACAAAGTTATATTCCCGCTCGATCGCTTCAGCAACATTTAGATGCGGGACGGACTTTTAGCGAATTAGAAATGCGGCAACTTGCCCGAGATTTGCTGGAAATTTTAATCTACTTGCATAGCCGTCAGCCGGCTGTCATTCATCGAGATATTAAACCCAGTAATATTCTCTTGAGCGATCGCTCGGGCAATCGTGTCGGGGAAGTTTATTTGGTAGACTTTGATTCGGTGAAAACTTGCGTTTCCGCACAACCCGGGAGCACGATGACGATTGTGGGCACTTACGGTTATATGCCCCCCGAACAATTTGGGGGAAAGGCATATCCCGCTTCAGATTTGTATGGTTTGGGGGCAACTTTAATCGCGATCGCAACGAGAAAGCAACCCTCAGATTTACCGCAAAAGAACCTACGAATTGACTTTGAAGGAGAAACAAACCTCAGCCTTGATTTTACCAACTGGTTAAAATGGCTGGTCGAGCCCGATCTGGATCGCCGTTTGTCATCCGCCCGAGAGGCACTGCAAGCATTAGAGAATCCTCATGTCTCTCCCGAACGCTTGCGAAACGCTCTCCCTAGGAAGGGCAAACCCAATGATAGTAGAATCATTCTTCGCCAAGAACAAAGTACACAACGAGTGCATCTCAATTTTTTAGAAAAACTAGAACAAGAGTTGCAAACTTATAAAACTCTTCGCATACCGTTCCCTGAATTGTCGATTGACCAATTTCACAAATTGGAGATACATCCCGTCCGCATCTTACATGTCATTATTCCACATCCCAGATTCAGTCAACACAATCTCTGGAGTAAAATCGCATATGTCATACTTTTTCTGGTTGGACTCCCTATATTTTCGTATTCCCTGTGGTTTCTGCTTACAGCACTGTCCTCTGAAGGTTTTTTGCCATCTTTATTTGGTCTTGTCGTAAGTTTAGTTTTGCTCTTTCTATCAGGTATGGGTTTGATGATGATATTCCCTCTACTCAAATGTTTATTCTGGGAAACTCATCTGAAAATCTATCCAATTAATATTGTGATGTACAACACCATGATGGTGAAAATTAATTGGAAAAAATCTCTTAGACGCAATCTACTCGCAATACAAACTGAGACAACTTCCAATCGCAACAGAGTATTACTCGTCACCGAAGATCGCATCTTGAAAATGCCCAAAATGAGTGAGAAAGAAACGATTTGGCTGGCTGAAGAACTCAGTCAGTGGTTAAAATTGCCCATCCAACAATTAGCTAGAAAGAAACGGTTTAGCTTGCTGAAAAATTAAAAATTGCTCTCCATAAAGATTAGCTCGGTAAATATTTTTTAAGCGATCTCTACTCGATCGTGCCGTTTCGATTAGCATAAAATTATAGCCTTCGATGGAATCAACATGAGTAGTTCAATGATTCGAGGACGCTACAAAATTCAAAAACGTTTGAGTAATAAAGGTTCTCGACAAACTTTCTTGGCTCTAGATCTCGAGACTCAACAACCCGTTGTCCTCAAGGTATTACTCTTTGGTCATGATTTCCAGTGGCAAGATCATAAACTCTTTGAACGCGGAGCAAACGCACTTTCGACATTATCTCATCCTCGCATCCCTCGCTATTTGGATTATTTCGATCTCGATACCGACAAAGCGAAAGGATTTGTGCAAGTACAAAGTTATATTCCTGCTCGATCGCTTCAGCAACATTTAGAGGCAGGATGGACTTTTAGCGAACAAGAAATACGACAGCTTGCCAAGAATTTACTCGATATTTTAATTTATTTGCATAACCATCAACCTGCCATCATCCATCGAGATATTAAACCCAGTAATATTCTCTTGGGCGATCGCATGAGCGATCGTGTCGGGGAAGTTTTTCTGGTAGACTTTGATTCGGTACAAACCCACGATTCCATCCAACTCGGAAAAACCATGACCATTGTCGGAACTTACGGTTATATGCCTCCCGAACAATTTGGGGGGAAGGCATATCCCGCTTCGGATTTGTATAGTTTGGGGGCAACTTTAATTGCGATCGCAACAGGAAAACCGCCTTCAGATTTGCCGCAAAAGAACCTACGAATTGACTTTGAAGGGGAAACCCAGCTCAGTTTTGAATTCACCCACTGGATCAAATGGCTTCTAGAACCGAGTCTCGATCTGCGCTTGTCATCTGCTCGATATGCACGCCAATTACTAGACGATCCAAGTTTAGCCCCCGAGCGCTTGCAAAAACCTCTCCCTGCCATCGAAAAACCTGATGATAGTCGAATCATCCTGCGCCAACACCAAAACACCTTACATCTCATTCTTCCAGCTCCCGGATTGAGTCAAGAAAGTCTCATTGAGAAAATCGGAGTTATCATATTTTTTCTGATGGGGCTATCTGGTTTTTTTAATTCACTGTTGTCAATTATTTTTTGGATTTCGGCAGCTTTTTCTGGAGAGTTTGTGAGCTTTTTTTTGATGTTATTGATATTGCCCTTGCTCGGCATAGTTTCAATTATGTGGATGTTACCCCTACTTTCTTGTTTACTCTGGGAAACGCATCTGGAAATCAATCCTACCAATATTGTCATGTACCACAGTATGATTGTAAAAATTAATCGGAAAAAATCCCCCAGATGCGATCTATTAGAAATACAACCCGAGAAAACTGACGATGGCAATCAATTATTGCTGATCGTTCGCGATCGAACCTTCAAAATCCCAACCACCAACCAACAAGAAACAGTTTGGTTGGCTCGAGAACTCCATCGATGGTTAAAAGTTCCTATCCATAAAGATTAGCTCGATCTAGAGTGAGGAAAGCGCGATCTCGCCCTACCTCCAAGCTGGACTGAAAGAGCGATCGCGATTGGTGAATCATGCGGTATCCTAGAGCAAAAACCGCCTATGTCTTCTGTCAGCTTAATCCGTGCCGAATCCTACGATCGCCAAATCCTGCGCCAATCCCTCGAAGAACTCCTCGAACCCTTGGGGGGGATGGGGGCTTATGTCAAGCCCGGCGATCGCGTGCTGCTCAAACCCAATCTTCTCACCGGGGCTAAACCCCCCGAACGAGAATGCGTCACCCGTCCGGAAATCGCCTATTGTGTGGCGCAAATGGTGCGAGAGGTTGGCGGACAGCCATTTTTAGGAGATAGTCCCGCCTTTGGGAGTGCAAGGGGGGTCGCCAAAAATAACGGCTATCTACCCTTTATCGAAGAATTAGATCTCCCCATCGTTGAATTTAGCGGACAGCGCCACCCCGTAGAGAGCGAGAATTTTCAACACCTGCGCTTGTCCAAAGAAGCTCTCAATGCCGATGTGGTGATTAACTTACCCAAAGTCAAATCTCACATGCAGCTCACTATGACCCTCGGGGTAAAAAATCTCTTTGGTTGCGTCCCGGGGAAAATGAAAGCTTGGTGGCATCTCGAAGCGGGGAAAGATGCTCGCCGCTTTGGTGAAATGCTCGTGGAAACCGCCCGAGCGATCGCGCCAGAACTCACAATTATTGATGGGATTATCGGGCATGAAGGAAACGGACCGAG
>JBFRWJ010000136.1:0-16479 GCA_051439525.1 Spirulina sp.
CTCCTAATTCTTGCAAGCGATCGGGAGAGGGGTTGCGTTCGATTTGAATGGAAGCAGTATCTTGTGAGTTCATTCGAGCCAATATTAAGTAACAAATATTTAAGATGTCTCAACCTTAAACTCTAGCACCTGACCTTGAGAACTGCCAAATTTGAGTTTAACGCCAGATTCCAAGAGGACTTCTTGGTGATGAACTTTCTGCCAACTCTCGCCTTGAGAAAGGAGCGTCCCATAGCGAGAAAAATCCCGTAAAAAATAACTCGGTGCGGATGCCGTCCCCAAAAAGGTTTCCCGATAAAAGATTTCCGCGTGATTTTGACTGACCCATCGTTCCTGAATGACCAGATCGTTATCGGGACGGCGACCCACTCGCATGACTCCCCCTTGAATTTCCCAAACGCGATCGCTTTTGGGAGAATACAGGGAGGCTTTGGGAACAATCGTTTTGTTCCCCCCCGGCAGAACCGTCGGTAACTCGGTAATGCCTTCTCCAAGGGGTTGAATCAGCTCTCCCTCAAATTCCGGGTGCATATACAAGATGGGCAGAGTCCAAGCGGGTTGGTTGAACTTGTAGAGAGTGAGGAGATGCTGCCTCGCAATAGCCACGGCGCGATCGATAGACATGCGATCGGAAAGCGCTTCGGTAAACACCTGAATAAAACTCAAGGCTTCGCGATCGGCGATCGCGTCCCGCATCCCCAAAACAGCCGGAACTCCATGATGGATGAGAACTTCCGCCAAACTGCTGCGGGGAATGGTCTTTCCGTCGATGCGATCGGGTTGCGCTCCCCAACAGGCGTTAAATACGGCGAGGATGACTTGATTTCTCACTAAAACTTGAGCCAGCTCCGTCCCATTCAGGGTGGCTTCGGGACGTAAAAAGAGCAACCCTCCATCGGGGGCGGGAATCCCGTGACCGGCGTAGAAAAAGACATTGTAAATGCCCCGTTCTAAGGCTTGCACGAGTTCGGCGGGGGTGGGTTGCAAGAGCACGTCAACCCGAGGGGCAATCGGGGAAAAAGACCGTTCGTGATTCCCCTCTTCCGTGCGTCGTTCGATCGCATTTGAGAGGAATTGCGCTTCATCTTGTAATTTAAGGGAGCGATCGCCCGGAAGAGTCGTTTCCCCCAACACTAACAAAATATTCAATCGGTTCTGGGATTTTTGGGGGGCGAGGGGATCGACATCGCTGGTGGTGCGACTGAATAAAAATTGACGGTTGAGAGAAATGGAGGGCTTGCCCGGGGCGGGTTGCATGATTTCCCAAGGCAGGGGAATCAAATGGGGGTCGCGGATGTCGAGGCGCAAGCGCAAGGGTTTATTCTGACCGATGGCAATGCCTCGACTTTGCGCCCAACTGTTGCGGATGGCCCCTTGTAACAACCAATTCCACAAATCGATGCCCAAGTTCTGCATTAAACGCCCGCCATAGTTTTGCACGGGGACATCGGGATCCGTGGGGGAATCAAAAGGGTCTAAGGTCGCTTTCGAGGCAACGCCCTCGGGAGATCCCGCTAAGGGAACGTGCAGTTGTTCTTGCAGGGCAAACATTTCTTGCCACGCCAACCATTGCCGTGTCAGATTGGCGGGCCAAACACAGTCGTGATGCACGTACCCTCCCGGTAAGGGGGCATTGAGAACCCAAATTGCATAATTTTCTTCTCTGGCTGCGAGCAAGCGATCGACCGCCAAACTCAAGCACGGATTTTGCTCTCGAGACATTCTCACTGCACTCGTCGATCGGAACGATCTACTATATCAAGTTTTCAGGGGTGCAGGGCGATCGCGCCATTTCAGCGAACAGTAAACAGTACCGACCGCTCGAGGGAGAGGCTTGAGACCTTATTTTTTGGGTCAATGCCGCGATCGCCTTGTGATGCTAATCACAAAATTCTTTTTGTCAAGTCACTGTTACAATTTTTTACAATCTGTTACATTTATTTACATAACGAGGCAGTCACCAAAAAGTTTGAACCACAAGGAGACCCAAAATGTTTGCACCTCTTGTTGTTACCCTGCGTCAGTGGATGGGAAAAGCTGAATTCAATCGTCTTCGCGGACAAGCGATCGCGCTTCACTCGAAAACCATTACAAATTTTTGCAAGAAAGTCGGAATCGAATCCAAACAACGCCAAAGTTTAATTCGCTTGGCTCGGGATAACGGCAAACGACTGGGCTTTTTGGCTTAATTGGGAAGAATTGGTCGAAGTCGGGGCGTTCAAGTGAACTCCCCCTATCGGCGATCGCGCTCTCCTGCGAAATAAGTACAAAAAAACCAAAAAAGTAACCCAAAAAAGAACATCAGTTTTCTCTCGTTCTCCTATTGGGTTCGGCTAATTCGCGCTCTTCTTTTGGTTAAAAATGTTAACGACCGGATTGTAAATAGGACTATAACCGGGCAAAAACTTAACATTGGGCTGAGTAAAGCGTAGAGTTAAGGAAAGCCGAACTTGTCCACTGGTATTGCGAACGGATTGATGAATCAATCGATCGGAAAATAGTACAAATTGTCCCGGGTGAAGCACAACTGGTAACGCTTTATTTTCTACATCATCCTTAATTTCAAAAAAATAATTCCCACTGAAAGGATCTGACATTTTTACCAAACAATTATCCTCTTTTTGATATTGATTGGGGATATATCGAAATCCATTGAATTCATTGACTTCTGTGAGAGCGATATAAGCATTAATACTTTTCCCCTCTCCTTTCAGCAATTTAGGATAAGAATCTTGATGCCACAGAGGAATTAATTGTTGAGATGGATAATTCGCCCAAATCTCCGAACGCCACAAAACCATATTTTCACCTAAATGCTCCTTTACTTTTGCCAATAATTTCTCATCTTGGCACAATTTTAGAATAGCATCACAATCGAGGTGTCGCTCCATATAAAACTCTTTTTTCCACAATTGAATTAAAAGCAAAATAATCGAACCAAATTTTAATTTTAAAAGTGATTTAATTAGACTATTTACTAATATTTTTCTAGGTGCTTTCGGTAATACTTTTTCAAAAATAATCTTGCTTAATTCATCGATTTCATTACTTTGTAAGGCTAAAGAATATGCCCCAAAAATTTGATCTTCAGCCTTATAATCGCCTATTATTGTACTTTTACGACTATTCAATCCAGTCCAAATCAAGCTACGTTCCCATAATTCTTGACTGAGTTCTTTAGATTGCGCTAATTTTGGAAGTTCAATTTCGCAAGCTTGGCTATCAAAAAATTTGCTACTAATTCCTTCCAAATCCGCAGAAGTAGCGCAGAATAAAGCACTAAAAGCACCTTGTTCGGGAGCGAGACCAATCCCCAAATATTTACTAAGGCGATGCCAGATCGTTATATTGGATTGCACGAATCCAGGATGGACTGCATTAACTGACAAACTCGTATTCTTAAATCGATCTGCCAATTCTTGAGTTAATAACAACAAACAGAGCTTTGAGACGGCATAAAGTTCTAGAAAGTTAATGGGAGTTTTTTTCTCCAGCAAATCCCAATTAATGGATTGAGGCTGTCTCGCCAAATCGGAAGCCACCATGACAATTCTACTGGACGCTGAATTTTTGAGCTTTTCTAGCAACAAATTGGTGAGAAGAAAATGACCGAGATAATTCGTTCCCCAAATTAATTCAAACCCCTCTCGCGTTACTCCTCTTTTATTGAAAATACCCGCATTATTGACCAAGATATCTAGGGGGAGATTTCTTTGTTGAAACAGTTCCACAAACTGACGAACAGAGTCGAGGGACGAAAGATCGAGAGGGAGAAACTCAATATTTGAATTTCCAGTCGTTTGCCGAATGTAATCTACAGCTTTTGCTGCTTTATGAGGGGAACGGCAAGCAACAAATACGCGAGCATTCATTTGGGCTAGACCCATTGCGATCGCTAAACCCACACCCGAGTTGCCCCCCGTGACTATACATACCTTTGGTAAATCGCGATCGACATTAACAAGCGACTGAAGGGGGTCTCTCTTAAAACGCGTACTCATAATCGTCCTACCATTTTTTAGCCTACATTAAATGAAAAAAATGAGAACGAGAGAATTGCCCGATCGCATTTCCATCAGTCGGGTACGAATTGTGTGACCACCCGCTTATTCTTACCCCGGGTTACGGTAACGCGATCGAGATCGATCTCGCCGACCGCCCGAGTTCCCGTCATTTCTAACGGTGGATCTGCCTGCTTGTAAATCACATTTCCCTCCGCGTCTATTGTGCGTTGGTCGATCGCCCAAACCGCTTCATTGGCATAAAGATCCGTTTGTCTGCGAGAATTAATTCCTCGCACGCCACCTTGCAAGCGAGCCACATTTTCCTCGAGATTAATTAATCCTTCATTGGCGTTAATCACCGTACTTTCAGTATTGTGAACGATGCGAACGGGTTTGTTGGCCAAAACCGTTCGCCCCGCCACGTTCCAAATAATCGAATCTGAGGCAATTTGGACGGGAGGATCGACGGAATTAGAGCGGGCGTTTTTCTGTAACAAGACCACTTGCGTCTCTAGATTCATCTCCGCTTTATCGGCAAAAATGCGATCGGTAATGTTTTCATTTTCATCGTAGCGATCGGCCTGAATTTTGGTCTCGGAAAGCAATTTTTTTTCGGGAAGTTGCCAAACAGCTTTCTCGGTTTTCAACTGCATCGGAGTTTTCGTTCCATTAGCGATGACATTTCCGTGTAATTCCAACCGTTGTGTCCGACTGAAATAATGTCCTTCATCTGCCGTGACTTCCAATTGTTCGTGAGACCCCGTGAAATTCTTGCGAGCAATAATTAAGCCCTCTTCGGTCAGCCATTCCATCTCATCGCAGCGCACGATCGCCCCGTTGCGAAGATCTAGGACAATCACGTTATCGTGCAAAATCATCTTCTCCCCATCATTAATCATTTCCCCGCGATCGCCGCGCAATTGAACGATTAATTCATCATTTTGCAAAACATTCGCCGTCACGGTTTCAAAACGGGCGCTTTTGCCATCTTCGCTATAGATCACATCTTTCCCATTGACGCGCCAGAGCAATTCCCCCGTCTCATCGGTATTTTCAATCGTGGCATCGTCGAGCACCGATCGCTTGTCTGTAATGGGAGTTTGTTGGGGTTGAGGGGGTTCTGAGGAGCGAAAGGGTTGACAGGCACTTAACCCCAACAAGAGCAGTAATGCGCTCGCAGAACGGTGCCAGCGCATTGTCTTGCTTGGGTTGCAATCCCTCGTTGCTTTCTTATACCCGTGACTCATTATCGATTACCCCATCACCGATTACCCATTACCCATGACTACTCGTCATTCAGGATTTTAATACCTGGGAAAGCGCGATGGTGATAGCTCGTGCTATCCGCTCGGGCGTTTTTTTGGATGTCCTCCTTGATTTGATCCAAGTCGATATAGCGATCGGCGACATTAATTAAATTATCGCTGGTCATCGAACGCAAGCTGATCACTTCCACCCGCGCGCCTCGGTAGCTGACGGCATCGACGGCATAAGCCAAATCTCCGTCCCCACTGACCAAAACGGCTGTATCGTAAGCGTGAACCAAGGCCATCATATCCACGGCAATTTCCACGTCTAGATTGGCTTTTTTCGAGCCATCGGGAAGTTGAACTAAATCTTTGGCAATGACGCGATAGCCATTGCGCCGCATCCACAGGAGAAACCCTTGCTGTTTTTCGTTGGTGCGATCGAACCCGGTATAAAAGAAGGCGCGCAACAGTCTCGAACCCGCCGTCAGGCGGTAGAGCAGTTTCGTATAGTCGATTTCCAGCCCCAACTGCAAGGCGGCGTAGAATAAGTTCGATCCGTCTATAAATATCGCCACTCGTCCTCGATTTTCTAGGACTTGTTCTGGCGTAAAGATCGGGTCTTCGCCAAAACTTTCGTCTAACATGATGTGCATTCCTCGTATGTTAAATAAGGTTTTTTATTGGGTTTTTGCCTCTGCGATCGCCGCTAAAATACCGGAAAATCTCCAACTATGGGCCGATATTGTTCGAGACTATCAATTTTTGCGCCAATTTTTGTGCTAATTTAGGAGCAGAATTTATGGGTTGGGTTCGCGATTGGGAAGTTCCAATTTATTAAAAATTGGCTGAGGTTTACTCAGGGTTTGACCCCCTACCAAAAATCCCCAACAACTGTGTTTGGCAAACAATTCCGGTTTGTTAATAAGCGTTCGATTGTTAAAGTCAAGTTCAAAACCAAGTTGTCGGTAGATTTCACCGCATAAATTAGGAATAATTGGCGAAAGAAGATAAGCACAGAGCCTAACTGATTCTAGAACAGCATACAAAACCCGTTCGACCTCATCTTGTTGCTTTTGTTTGTATAGACTCCAAGGGGCTTGCTCATCAATATACTTATTACAAGCGCGAATTAAGTTAAAGATTTCTTCACAAACCCGGCTGAAATTTAAAGATTCGTAGGCTTCAATAACGCGATCGCTTAAATTCGTGCCAATGGATTTTAACGGATGACTTTCCGGAAAATCAGAATCTCTGACCTCGGGGACTTGACTTTGGCAATATTTTTTGGTCATGCCCAAACTGCGATTGAGCAAATTTCCGAGATCGTTGGCGAGATCGGCATTAAGAACATTGACGAAGCGGGTTTCATTAAAATCCCCATCTTGTCCGAACTCAATTTCTTTGAGGAAATAGTAACGCACGGCATCGGTACCATAGCGATCGATCAAGGCGATCGGATCGATGGTATTTCCCAAACTTTTGCCTATTTTTCGCCCATCTTTGGTGAGGAAACCATGACCGAAGACTTTTCCCGGCAGGGGAAGCTTGGCTGACATTAACATGGCCGGCCAATACACGGCGTGAAAGCGCAGAATATCTTTCCCGATCAGGTGAATGTCGATGGGCCAGTATTGCTTTAAGGCATTTTCTAAGGTGGGTTCTTCCTCGGGGTTGAGGAGTGCCGTGACATATCCTAAAAGCGCGTCAAACCAAACGTAAATCGTATGGGTGGAGTCGTGGGGAATGGGAAATCCCCATTCGACATTGACGCGGGAAATGGAAAAATCTTGCAGTCCGCTCTTAACAAAACTGAGCACTTCGTTCCGACGGCTTTCCGGTTGAATGAAATCCGGGCGCTCTGCATACAATTGTTCCAATCGTTCTTGATATTGGGAGAGGCGAAAGAAATAATTATCCTCATCGCGCCACTCGACTTTTTGATTGGTGTGGATGGAACAGTAGCCCCCTTCAAGCAGTTCCCGCTCTTCTTTAAATTCCTCGCAGGAGACACAATACCAGCCCTGTTGTTTGGCGAGGTAGATATCCCCGTTGTCTTGGACTCGGCTGAAGAACTCTTGCACGATCGCATGATGTTTGGGAGCCGTCGTCCGACTGAAGCGATCGTAATGAATGTTCAGTTTGTGCCAAAGCGCATCAAAACTACTGGCGATCGCGTCGCAGTGTTGTTGGGGATCGATCCCTCGTTCTTCAGCCGCGCGTTGAATCTTCTGTCCGTGTTCGTCAGTTCCCGTAATCATCAGAACCGAATGCCCTCGCAGGCGGTGAAAACGAGCGATCGCATCCGCCACCATTGTCGTATAAGCACTCCCAATATGGGGAGCGGCGTTCACGTAATACAAGGGGGTGGTAATCGCAAATTTTACAGACTCGGGCAGATCGATCATGAGAGACAACAGGATGCACGGTTAGATAAGAGTTCAACGCGATCGCCGAAACCCAATTGCGAATTGGTCTGCGCGATCGCTAAGGAAGGAAACGGAGGAGGGGGATTGAGGACGTTCGCTCCCGATTCTCTCTTTTTTTATGGGTTTCTATTTCCTTATAGATAATCTATTGTAATCGCTTTTTTGTCTAAATTCACCCTTACCCGATAAGAAATAAAAATCCGAAGCCGATCGAAAACAATTTTGTCACAATTCCCTATTGATATTGATTCAATTTCGTTTTTTTGAGAATTTTGCAAAATTCTCATATTTGGGCGTTTTGGGTTGTTTTTCCTCAAAAAGCCTCGTTTTCCTTCCTGAAAAGCCAGGGAAATTACAACTTAAACAACAAATTTGTTGGGTTTGTTAAAGCAAAGAAACTGCAATGATTCTTTTCATTTCTTAAAATCTAAAAGTAAAATATTGGGGATCCGTGATATTAGGATCCCCGGCGTAAAATTCTCAATTTTTAATGCGCGATCGCCGCTCCTAAAAGCGATAGCCCATGACGCGAATCCTTGGACCGTCTTGGGGAATATTGCCTCGAGAGAGAGAGAGGGTATCCCCCGTGCGACTGACGGGAAATCCCGTCGCCAAACCTAAAAATTCATCAAGGGCAACAATATCGCAGGTATCGGGATCGGCAGCTTGGGTGCGGTAATGGGTAGGAACGACCATTTTGGGGTTAATGGTTCGTATCGCTTGCAGGGCTTCTTGGGGATTATAGGCTTTGGGGCCGCCCCCCACGGGGATAAATGCCACATCCGGACGACCCATGAGAATTTTATGTTCGACTTCAATGGGAGCCGCCGCCCCTCCCAGATGGAGAATGCGCACCCCCCCTTGCGTCCAACTCCAAGCCACATTGGTGCCAAATTGTCGTCCGCCCTTGCGATCGTGAGCGATCGCGATCCCCTGAAATTGTTGTCCTCGAACTTGATAAGATCCCGGCTCGAATAAAATATCGGGAGTGCCTAACACGCTTTGAGGTGCCCCTTCATCAAAAAGCCGAGAACTGAGCAGAACCGTATCGGCGGGGACTCCTGGGGAACGATACCCGGCGGTACAGCCAATCTCGAGATCCCGGAAAGGATTGACTAGGATGCGCCTTCCGCCCCCAGAAAAGAGAAAGCAGGTATGTCCCAAATATTTAACGGTAACGCCGCCAGATTGACCTCGGGCGGGATGCCATTGCGAACTTCCCGCAATTCCCAACCCACTCAAAAAACCGATTCCCGCGTAGCGGATTAACTGTCGCCGTTTCATACATTTAAAAGGATGAAGGATAAAGGATGAAGGATGAAATTTTCCTTCACTTCATTTAAAAGGATGAAGGATAAAAGATAAAATTTTCCCCTACTCCCGACTCCCGACTCCCGACTTCCCGTTTAACGATTGTAGGAAATTTCGCAACAGTTGTTTGCCGGGGGCGGTTAAAACGCTCTCGGGGTGGAATTGAACCCCTTGGATGTGGGGGTAGTCGCGATGGCGCAGTCCCATAATTGTCTCATCTTCCGCCCGTGCTGTAATTTCTAAAGTATCCGGTAGGGTTTCGCGATCGACCGCCAAACTGTGATAGCGAGTGGCCGTGAAGGGATTCTCGATATTTTTAAAAATGCCGGCGTTGTCGTGATGAATTTGAGAGACTTTCCCGTGCATGAGAATGGGAGCGGAAATAATCTTACCCCCAAAAGCACTGGCAATGCCTTGATGTCCCAAACACACCCCGAGAATGGGTAGAGTGCTGCCCAATTCGCGAATTAAACTCACCGAAATGCCTGCATCTTCCGGACGACCGGGACCCGGGGAAATAACAACGCCATTGGGGGCGAGAGCCGCGATCGCTTTGAGATCGATGCAGTCGTTGCGATAGACGCGAATCTCTTCAGCAACGGGGAATTCGCGTCCTAATTCTCCGAGGTACTGAACCAAGTTATAGGTAAAACTATCGTAATTATCAATGACGAGAATCAAGAGAAATACTCCGAGGGGTTTAAAGTAAAAGCAGCCGTGCCACCAAGGGAGGCAGCAAGATGAGTCCGGCCACGAAAACCGCCGCGATCGCAGAAATCAACACGGCACCGGCAGCACAATCTTTGGCAATCTTGGCCAGTTCGTGATAAGTCTTCTGAACCGTCAGATCCACGACGGACTCGATGGCGGTGTTTAAAAGTTCTAACACCATCACGAGGGCGCAGGTCAAGCCAATGACGGCCATTTCTATGGTAGAAATGCCGAGAAAGAGTCCCAAACTTATTGCCGTCGCCGCGATCGCCATGTGAATGCGAAAATTACGCTGGGTGACGAAAGCATAGCGCACTCCCGCCCAAGCATATTTGAAGCTGAGAAACAAGTTGGCTGCCACTTGCCAAGCTAAATCTCGATTGGGCTGACGCGCTTCTGTCGTGGCGAGCAAAGAAAACAGTGTCGATTCTGAGGAAGTTCCTTCCGCGCTAGGAGTCAGATGTTGCTGGTAAGTCATAAGATCGAGCGATTGAAACAACAATGAGGCAGGAGAAGCGATCGAACAGGATTATAGTCAAAAATAATAAGGGTTGTTAATCTTTTTGAGCGGTGGGGGTCTTGCCATCTCACCCCAGTTGTAACATCGATCGTGCAAATTTAGCGATCGTCATTGACCAATCCTGCTATTTTCAGCAACATTCGTTGCCGAGCGAGCATTTTCCGTAAATTTTCCTCATCGGGATGATCCCAACCCAGTAGGTGTAAAAATCCGTGAGCTGCCAGCCATGCCAGTTCGATTTTCAAGGGATGACTTTGCTGGTTCGCCTGGCGAGATGCGGTTTCTACAGAAATCGCGATATCCCCTAAATAGAGGGGTTCGTTTTCCAGTTCTCTAGGGGCGGGAAAATCCGCTTCTAGAGCAGCAAAAGCGAGAACGTCCGTGGGGGAATCTTTCTGGCGATAGCGTGCGTTGAGGTTTTGAATTTCGCGATCGCCACTCAAGCGCAAACTCACCTCCCACATTTGAGTGGCAGGCATTTCTGACTCCATCGCCTCACCCCAGATCTGAAACCACTCTTGCCAAGTTGCCTCGGAAATGGGGGACTCGGGGAAGGACGGATGGGGAAAGAAACTATCTTGGACGGCGAGGAGGAGCGATCGGGGTTGTCCCTCATTGTTCATTGCTCAACGGGTTAAGTAGGAAATGCCGATCAAAAAGGCCAAAACGCCAAGGGTGGAGAGGAGAAAATGAGTGAGAGACTTTCCTCGCTTGCGAACCATATTGCGCATGGCGAGTTTGACGTAACTGGGTTGTTTTTCAGGGGTTAGCGTTTCTGTCGTCGAGTTATTGGCGTTGTCGGTTGTTTCAGGACTTGAGGATTCCGAAACCGAGTGATCTGATGTAGGAGGATGAGTCATTTCTGCGAACAGTTATCAGTGATCGGGATTCTTGAATTCTATCGCGAATGTCAGCATTGCTCTGGAAATACTGACCCCAGAGAAATCGCGGCAGAATTCATGTCTGCCGCGACCCAAACCAATGGTTGAGAAAATTTTAACTTTCCTTGTTCAAGAAAGATTGAATTTGACCCAAAGCAACAGCAAGAATATTGAAGACTGCCCAACCTCCAGCAATGAGGATGGGAGCAAGTACCACGACAATCCGCCAGTCAATAATGTCCATTTTTCGTGTCCTCCCTCAATTCTGAGAAATCTTAAAATAATTTAAACTGCCTCTCATTGTTCCATACGAACATTATTTTATTCAATATCTTGACTAAGTTATTAGGATTTTATACAATGTAATATTTTTTTACAGGCGATCGCGCTATCCCGAAAAAATTTCCGCCAAAATCCCTTTTTTCGTGCGTCCTCCCAACAGCAAGCACCAAAAACGCTCGAATTGCCACTTGTAAAAGATATCATCGTGATGGGGAACGCGGTTGCGCAATTGTCGAATTTGGTCGATCGCCGATGCGGATTTTTCTCCCGCGAGCATCCATTTTGCGAGGGGATGTTCCCATTGTTGGAGAAAACAAGTGACGATCTGGCGATCGCGATCGCTAACCTTATTTCCGAAGAAAACCGTGTGGTACATCCAATCCTCCCCCGGGCGATCGGTTTGTGCTAGGGCTTCTCTTTTAAACGTATCCCATTGAAAAGAGAGCAAAGCGGGTAAATTGCCCAAGGTATATTTCTTGTGTTTTTTTATGATCATTCCCCCCAATTCAAAGGCTCGATATTCATTGGCAAGTTCGGAATATTCCCGCAGTAAAAATCGATAAATATTCTTAAAAAAAGGATCGACTAATTCTCGTTCTGATGCCAAACACAACCCCAAACCCGCCTCTGAATAATCATCTTGCATCACGGTAAAACTCTGTAAAATTGACTGATAGCGAGTGTAAGAATCGCAGAGTTTCTTTTGACTGAATCTCGTTAATTGAGACCAAGCCATATTCCCGATTTTCTCTTGCACTTTTTGAATACTCTCTTCGCGATCGATGTTTTTGGGCAGAGTTTCGAGGGTTTTCTCCAAGCGCACACACTTTTTCCGCTCTTCTTCAATCTTCAGTTCTCGTGCTTTCAGTTCCTCTTCTAAAGAGTCTAACTGCTCTTTTCCCGCTTGAGAAATTTTCTGATTTTCTCGATTGAGGACTTCGATTTGTTCCGTGAGAATGTCAACTTGTTTGTTTTTTTGTCGAACAATTTTTTGGGTTTCATCTAAAACTTTTTTCTGGGCAGTAAGTTCAATTTTTAATTTTTCAATTTGCCACGCATTTAATGCCGTCTTAATTAAGTTAAAATAGTAGGGTTCTGAAACATTAACGGTTTTAGAGTTCTTGCGACTCTTGCCAATGAGACCTTGTGCCTGTCCCTGCTGAACCGCGAGAATAACGCCCCGGTCATTTCTAATTCTTAATTCTTTTCGAGAATTGTGGGAAGAAATCGTGCAAGAATATTCGTGTTTATTATAATAAAATTCAACTTTCACTGCTCTGTTTTGGACATCGTGCAAATGAGGTGAGGGCAGTCTGTCGATCGCCCAAAATTGGCGCAATTTATCTTTAGCGATCGCACCGGGAAGTAGGAAAAATTTCCTACTTCCCCATGAGCGATTAGAAATGATTATGATTCAGAGAAGAAACGATGGGATCGCGAGAGGGACGCTCTCCAATGGGAACATAAGAAATTTCGTGCTCCCCTTGGTAAAGTTGCGTGGGACGGAAGATACGATTTTCGCGAATTTGTTCTCGCCAGTGAGCCAACCATCCCGCCACTCGAGCGATCGCGAAAATGGGCGTAAACAGATCCGTGGGAATGCCTAATTTGCGGTAAACCAAACCGGAATAATAATCCACGTTGGCATAAATCCCCTTGTGGGATAACTTCTCCTCCACCACTTTTTCCACTTCCACCGCAATATCGTAGATGCGATCGCGACCGCGCTGATCGAACAAACGTTCTGCTAAAGTCTGTAAAATCGTCGCCCGAGGGTCTTTAACTTTATACACCCGATGTCCGAAGCCCATAATCTTCTTCTTTTTGGCGATACAATCTTCGACATAAGCGCGAACGTTTTCGATCGAACCAATTTCATGTAACATGGCGATCACCTCTTCATTCGCCCCTCCGTGGAGCGGCCCCGCCAAGGTTCCCACCGCCGATGCCACCACGGCATAAGGATCTGTCAGAGTCGAAGAAGTCACCATCGCCGAAAACGTAGAAGCATTAATGGTATGTTCGGCATGGAGAATCAAACACACATCAAAAATGCGTGCGGCGATGGGATCGGGGACTTGCTCCGTCAGCATGTATAAAAAGTTGGTGGCATAGTCAAGATCGTCTCGCGGTTGAATGGGATCGTTTCCTTTGCGCATTAACTTGAATGCTGCCACCATGGTGGGAATTTTCGCCAGCAAGCGCACCACTGCGCCCCAAATATAGGCGGGATCGTTCAGGGCGCGACGGGCGTAAAATAACCCTAAAGCAGCGGCTGAGGTTTGTAGGGCATCCATGGGGTGTCCCGTTTCTGGAAAGCACTTCATCATGTCGCGAATGCGGTACTTGATGCGACGATGATTGTAAATATCTGCTTCAAAGGTGGCAAGTTCTTCTTTGGAGGGTAAATGACCCCAAATTAAAAGATAGGCTGTTTCGAGGGAGGTACTTTTTTGCGCCAGCTCTTCAATACGAATGCCGCGATATTCGAGAATTCCCTGCTTTCCATCTACATAGCTGATCCCCGAACGTGCGGCGGGGATGTTTTCCAAGCCCGGAATATATTCACAAACTGTCATATCTTTACCAATAAATCGCGAAAATTTGCTAACGATCTTTTAACTTAACCGAAAAAATAATAATGGTGTCGTTTTATCGTAAAATCTTTGGATTTGCAAGTTCCTGCCGGACAATTCTTAAAGTTAATTTACATTTCTTAACAAAAATAAATAATTCAAATAAACCATTTAGGTGAAGTGAGTAGAAAAAACTCACCATTACCGAGGGGTGTTCCATTATCAAAAACTCTCACGCCGATAATCCCTGCTTTTTTAACGACTAATTTATCTCGAATGTTCCCCCAAGTTAAAAGTTCGGCCCAATTTCCCAGATCGGGCTGATGTCCGACGAGAGCAACGCTATGACAATCTTTATAATTCAAAGCGTACCAATTCACCCAAATATTGATATTGCCATTGGGAGCAAGTGCTTCAAACGTTTCTGTCTTTTTACATAACCCGACCTCTTGGAGAATTTTTGCCGTTTGGTTGGCTCTGACCAGAGGACTGGTCAAGATCCGATCGAAGCGGATATCGAGCTCGAATAAACGTTTGGCGACCTTTTTTGTTTTTTTGCAGCCAATATCGGTGAGCGGGCGTTCTTCATCCGTATGATACTCAGCGCGATCGCCAGCGATCCCGTGGCGAATTAAATAAACGTGCATGAGGTCTAGATGTCACTCCTAATCTTTTTTATTCCCAGAGATTTTTGATTCCCAGAGATCTAATTCTAGCTCGGGATAGGCGATCGCGTCTAAAGGGATCTGGCTAATTTTTTTAAGTTTAATGAAGAAATAAGAATTCGTGCGATCGGGAGTAAAGGTGACGATATTACTCCGGAAAAAATAGAGTTTTGCGGGATCGGGATTGGGTAAAATGGGTGCTTTTGTTTGTGTCGGAGTTTTTTTAACCGTTTGGGTTCGAGTGTTTGGGCGTTGATTTTTTGCGTCCTTAACTTCTTTGTGAACTCCTTTGTGAATTTCTTTTTGCTCGCTATCGATCTGTTCTAATTCATCTAGGAGATCGAGAGTTTCTAGTTCGTCTAAAGAGAGTTCTGTTATTTTGTCATCGGCTTTTACGGGAGGATTTTCGGAGCGATCGCGCGCTTCAATGGGAATGTTTGCTCCTTGTTCGGGTTCGCTAATCTCAAATACCCATTCTTTCTCGGGGAGTTCTTCCTCGAGGGATAACGCCATTTCTGCCGAGAGGACGGGAGGTAAAGCCAATTGAGGAGGGACAATAAACAAATCCGATTCCAGAATGGAAAAAATTCGACTCAATCCCAGATGAGCGCGAATTACGGTCAATGCGGGGGGGACAAATTGCGATTGTGAAGACGAAGATAAGGGGGAAGATTCGCTCAAACGCTTGATTTTGTCGGGAATTGTTTCTCGTTCCACCTGCCAACTGCGAATGCCCGCATTTTTGCGCAATTCAATGCGGGAAAATAAGCCAAAAGGATTAATGGGATGGGATGAGGGTTTAACTCTATTGGCGATCGCATTTTCTTCCAAACTCTCGATTTGAGGATAAGCGGGAAAATAATCGGGTAATTTCCGCGAAATCAGACGCTCGAAATCGCTGGTAAAATGAGGCGCTGGCTGGCCGCGACGATGCCAGAGGGTAAGGATTTGTTCGACAGAAATCACCTTGTAGCGACCCTGATAGAGTGCTTCGATGGCAGCCAGACGAATCCAGTGGGGCTCGTACTTTTCTAGCCACCGAGCCACTAATTCCGTACTCATATAGCCTTTTGTATCGAATCCATAGCGATCGAGCAGGGCTAGAGAGCGAGCGATATCCGATTGGCGAGAAGAGTCCTGACTGGTCATGGCGGTTGAGTTATCGCGATCGCGCTGGGTTACTGGGAGGACAATAACAAAAAATTGCGCGATCGAGTATTTCTTTCTTGAGAAAGTATATCTCGAAAGGATGAAGGATGAAGGATGAAGGAGGAAAGAATTCCGGAAGGATGAAGGATACAATTGTCCCTTATTCCCTCATTGATAAGGGTTCAAGTGATTTTGCAGCCAAATGCGATCTTTGACCTCTTCTGGCATCGGTACGGTAACTTGTTGGGGTTGAGCGATCGCAGCCGTTTGGGAGATGGCGTTATTGGCAGTTTGAGCTGAAGATTGAGAGGAGAAGAGCACTGCATCGGGAATCCCCACGAGTACGCCATTTTCTCCCTCACTGAGATAGGTTCGCGATAATATCGCGGGCGAATTTGCGGGGCGATCGCATCACGGCAAAATTAATATCTTTCTGGTATTTATTTTAAGCGATTGTGCCGAAGCCAAATTAACATACACGAGTAAGCGCGAGAAATTGTTAAGTTCCTTACCCTTTTTAAAGCGCGAGAGCACCCAATGGAGTGGTCGATCTCAAATAAGCAATGTTACGATTGGGGCATTACCCTCAACCCATTCGTTGTCAGGAGAATACCCATGTTACGCAAATTAGTTTCAGTCGCGATCGTGGCAATTGCTGTCTTTATCTTTTCGTTGGGCGATTCTGCACTGGCTGACAGCTGTCT
>JBFRWJ010000137.1:0-13351 GCA_051439525.1 Spirulina sp.
CGATTTAGCCAGTAAAACTCTCTTAGAAATGCAAAAGATTGCTCTCGACAGAGATGCCGAATTTCTCTTAACTTATCTGGCCAGTTTTCCAGAAGTCCAAAATCCAGAGCATACGAGTTATGGAGAAAAAGTGCTCCGGCAATTTGTGGCAGAAAATCCCGTTAACTACCTGAATACTCGTCCTTATTTTTTAGAAGGGAATGAACGAGGGCAGAATTATAGCGGCGGACATTATCAACAAGCCGAATCCATGTTGGTGAAAGATATCATTTATGATAAAATGATGAACTTAGACTCTTTTCAAACATTTATTGCGGATCGCGTTACCCCATCCCCTTAACTCGAATGCCCTTAGTCGCCTCTGCCACTGTTCCCGCAACAACTGCCAATCTCGGCCCCGGTTTTGATTGTATTGGTGCTGCTTTAACCTTGTACAATCAATTTGATTTTGTCTGTCGGGAAGAACCCGATGCACCGCTCGTTACCATTAAAGTACCCGGCTCTCAGTCCTCATTAATTAGTAAAGACAAAACCAATCTCGTTTATCAATCCTTTAAAAGACTCTACGAACACCTCGATCAAGATCCACCCTCGATCGAGATTACCATAAAAATGAGCATTCCCTTAGCGCGGGGTTTAGGGAGTTCTGCTACGGCAATTATTGGCGGATTATTGGGGGCAAATCAGTTGGCGGGGACGCCTTTAAGCGATGCAGAAATTTTGCAATTAGCGATCGCGATCGAAGGGCATCCCGATAATATCGTTCCCGCTTTATTAGGAGGATGTCGCCTCGCTGCTGCCAGTCAAAATGAATTGGGCATGAGTTGGCAAATTTGTGATATTCCTTGGCATGAAAGCATTATTCCCACGATCGCGGTGCCGAATTTTGCCCTCTCGACGGAAAAAGCGCGATCGGTGCTTCCTTTTGAAGTGAGTCGCAGCGATGCTATTTTTAATATTTCGCGTTTGGGATTACTGATCAGAGGCTTGGAAAAAGGAGAAGAGAAATGGTTGCGGACGGCACTCCAAGATAAAATTCACCAACCCTATCGCCAAATTCTCATTCCCGGTTATAAGGCTGTCCAAAAAGCGGCAATGGACGCGGGAGCTTATGGGATGACGATCAGTGGTGCGGGACCCTCATTACTGGCTCTCGCCCATTTTCAAAAAGCCAAGGAAGTGGCTGCAGCCATGTCAGAAGCGTGGAATGGGGAAGGAATTGTCGCCCAGGCTCGTCCCCTGAACATCGATACCAATGGGGCGAGGAGTCGTCGCGAAATGGTTACTCGTCGGATGCGGTAAAATTGGGGTTGGATTTTTTGACGATCGCACTTCCCAAGGCGAGAGACAATTTGTTAAACTGTCTTTAAGAGGAGTTAGAGCAGTTTGGTTAAACCATCAAACATTACCCTTTAACCTTTATCTTGCTTCTGTAGCTCAATTGGTAGAGCACCTCACTTGTAATGAGGCGGTTGCAGGTTCAAGTCCTGTCAGGAGCTCTAAGGGTTTCGGAAAAAAAATAATCCACTTGAAAAATTGGATTCTCCCAATTTTCTCCCAATCTCGACAACTAAGGTCAAAAACTTTACAAACGCAAAAACCCGCAACAAGGGGATTGGATGAATCAATAACTCAGTCCCCTTTGTTGTGTCTAATCCAAAGTCGTAATGAGTATGAGTTGAAAAGGTTGATTTCTCTCCCCTTGTTCCTCCCTCTCTACCCCTGTTGCCCTCTCTCTCCCCATCCCTCGTCTTTGCTGTCTCGTCTCCTCTCTCCCCTTTCCCCCACTTTCTCCCAATTTCTCCCAATTTCTCCCCACTCGTCTTTTTGCTGTCTCTCTTCTCGCGTCTCTTTTCCTCTCCCCTCTCCCCCGCTCTCTCCCCCGTGTCGCGATCGCACTCTGTAATTGCAATTTAATACAAAAAACTAATTTCCAAATAATCTTTCAAAGCATTGCTATCACTGACTTACATCGATTTCCTCACAACCAAAGTGGATGTGAGTTTTGATTAAAGAGTCATTCTCACATCGAGAATGAGCAAGAAGGGTACTGAAATCAATTTTATGATTCACAGTACTCTTAGTTGTTAAGCGTCTTATTTTGACTTCTAGATGCCTCTATTTGAATGTAGAGGAGAGAGTCAAACAAAGGTCATCAAAATAGCTTCGATTAATAGATATCTGGCATTTTTCCAGCGTCAAACGGTTTCAGTCCAGTGTAATAATCAATCACCGTTTGCAACTTATCCCCGATTAATCCAGCAATCACCCCAAAACTAATATGGTGATTGTAATGTAAATTGGTTACGAAAGAATGGCGTAAACAATACGGTTTAAGATACTTGCTAATTTCCTTTTGCTTCACTAACTCGCTTAAAATTGGTTTCCAGATATTACGGTTGTAATTATCTATGTTCAAATATTTCCCCTCATAAGACGGAAAAACCAAGTTGTTATTGTTAAAAGAACTTTTTGATTGATGTTCTTTTAAGATTTCTGTGAGTTTGTCAGATATAGGGATTAATCTGATTTGATGATTTTTTGTTACTTTCAAAACCCCTTTCCTGTATGCCTTATTGATTTTGACCTGACATTTTGTTTTGTCTTCATTCCAATGAATATCATTCCAAGTTAACGCAATCGCTTCTTGAGGACGGCAACCTGTATAAGCGCAAAAACAAGCATAGGGATAATAAAAATTATGCTTATACCGAGATGAGTTAGGATTAAAGCGATTATCTTTTATAGCTTGTAATATTTTTTTCACTTCATTGGGTTCAAACCATTCAATAGGTTTTTTGGGGATTTTTGGCAATTGTTTTTTGATGTCAATTTGTTCATATCCTTTATATTGTCGTATTGCAGCCTGCAACGTTGAAAAATACCGAAATGCTGATGTTACAGCGCATACTTTTAAACTTTCATCACCCAATGAATCAATATTTCTCAATAACAATGATTCCTTAGGTAATTTATCAAGAAATCTGTCTATTTCTTTCCAAGTATTCTCCTGTGTTGTGATTGCTGACTTGTTTTTCTCTTTTCCCTTATAGAGTTCCCATAACTCCTTTACTGTGGGGTCTTTTTCTTTCTCAATAACTTCTAAAACATGACTTTGATGGTTTTTGTCATAACGGACAAGAGAAAAATCGAAGTTGTCTAAAGCGATATCTCGGTTGATTTGGGTAGCGATTGCTATAGCTTCATTGTGGGTTTCTTCAGTTGCTTTACCAAGCGCTATCTCGTTACGCTTGCCCTTTGGATAGGTGAATCGCAAGCGAATATACTTCCCATCTTTTTTGGTGAAAAAATCAATTTTGACTTTTCCAATTTTCGTGTTGTCTTGTGTTGAGTACATTTTAACCTGTTCCTTTGTATCGTTTCAAGAACAAGTGAATCATTGTTGGTTCTCCCAAAATTCTCCCAATTCTCCCAAAATTCTCCCAATTTTTAAGGCAAAACAAAGGAAAATTGCTTGTCTTGGGATACACACAAGGGTTGCAAAACCTATACCCCATGCGCTATTCACTTCTCAAATTCTATTGTAGCACGGCTTCATTTAAATTGAGGCGGTTGCAGGTTCAAGTCCTGTCAGGAGCTTAGTTGATGATAACAAAATCCCTTATATACCAACGTTCTGAGAGTTGTCTAATCTTCTAGTCTTGTTATAACATTCGCGATCGCCATTCCCTAGCGCGATCGCTGGTGTGTAATGTAGAAATATCAATCAATCAGTAAAGAGCAACGTAATAATATAATCTCCTTTTGATTCAGGATTGCCTAGATGAGGTATTCCATTTCCACTACATTTTAGTACCAGTTTTTTTTGAGTAGGAGATATTGAGTGTATTCTGGCGTATTCATTGAATTTTATTTGATAGTATTTCTTATTATCTAATTTTGTATTTTGGTCTAAAGATTTTCTCCTCAAACTCAAAATATTTTCACCATTAATGGTATAGAGTGGGATTATGTAATCTTCATTAATTTTTAACGAATTTAATTTTTTTCTCATCACTTTAACAGGAGTAGTCAAGAAAATATTACAATCATCTCGCTTCAATTCTGGAGGAACACTTACCGAACAGTGTATATATAAATCCCCTGATGCACCTCCATATTTTCCATCATCTCCTTCTCGAGCAACTCTTAGCCTAGTTCCAGTATCTACACCAGCAGGTATCATTATTTTTAATTTTCTCGTATGCGGTATTCTCCCGTTACTTTGACAAGATAAACACTCTTCTTGAGTAAGCGTTTCTGTAAGTATGAAGCCATGTCCTAGACAGTCATTACAGATAATTAACTTTGGAATACGAATCTCTTCCTCTCCTCCAAACCACGCTACTTGGTGGTTAAAATTCAAATCCAAGCGTAAATCATCACCTCTTTCAGGACGTGGAGAGCAATTTTTTACATCTTCTAACCTAATATTTTTACATATATTATTAGAGTAATTACTAATATCTTCTAGCTTCCTTCTTCTTTTTTCTTCTTCCCAATAGTTTTTAAAGCATTCGTGTATCTGCCAAGGATACCCAAGTTCATCAAAAAAAACTGAATCTCCATATCCATTAGTGTGATAGAAAACAGGAGAACGACACCAAGGGCAAGGTGTAGGAAATGTCTTTGCATCAGGATTTACATACTTTTCTCCAGTTTCAGATTGACTAGAAGGGAGGCGATCGCTAAGAGGATAACCATCTCCATTACCATAATAAACACCTCCCCAACCGCAATTACAATCCGGATCGTGGTTATAGCCATTACAAGCCATGCTCTCATATATATATACATCTTATGAGAGTATGATAACAGAAATGTCTATATAGTGACAAGTCTGTTATCTTATTTTTCTTAATCCTTCTGAGATGTAATAACGTTATCTTACATGGCGACGGAATAATTCTCCCGTCCAGAGAGAAAACAACCCATGAGGGAAATACCCGAGAATCAAACCCAATGTTAGAGCAAACATCATGCCGCCAACTCGATGAATTTCTATGTGAGGAGAATGAAGGGCAATTTGTCCGAGAATGTAGCAAATCATCGCTCCCCAAACGGCTTTATTGCGAAGTTGCCAACCTTGGTAAATTCCCAAACCCACACAAAGAAAGAGAGAAGGATAAAACAGATAGAACGAGAGTTGGTGAAGTGCATCTGATGCAAACATAGTTTTAAAAAAGTAAGGAATTCCCAGAGATAGCCCCCGATCCTGGATGCGACAAGCACCAGAACCCGAAAATATTTGTTTCTAACAATTTAACAGCAGAGAATAGAAGACCGCGTGATTTACTGATTTTTTTTACAATAAAGACAATAAACTTTACAGAAAAATCGGCGATCGCATCGTTTTTTGTAATCCAGATTACCAAAAATCACCAACACTCATTAAGTTTTGTTAAATAATACGATCGATCAATTCGTTTGACAACGATTGGGTTGTTAAAGAGAGTGTACTATTTTTTTATTTAAACCGCGTCATTTGTACTCGATAGCGCTGCTTTTTCGTGACGGAGATTTCTCCCACTTCAACCCGTCCCTTGCCGCGAAGGGAAATCAAATCGCCAGATTTTACATTGTAACTGGGTTGTTTGACTTCTTTCCAATTGACCCGCACGTCTCCGGCAGAAATTGCTTCTACCATTTTATTCCGAGACATTCCCAAACCCGCAGAAGCGATCGCATCCAAACGTAAAGATGCTTCTACGGTGGTTATTTCTTTCTTTTGCGGGGGACGAACTTTTAACTCGCTTAGATCGATCGGTCGGACTTGTACGGGAACCGATCGAACTTGTACCAAATTAGTTTCTAAAAACGGGACTAATTCTGGGACAACGATCGCTTGTGCGCCCCGTTCTCCTAAGATGAGAATATCGCCAATTTTTTCTCGCACCACACCCGTTCCCAAAATTGCCCCTAAAAAGTCTCGATGGGTAGCGGGATCGAAGAGAAAATTCCCAGCAATATCGATCGCGGCTAATTCCACTTGCGACTCATCTAAGGGTAATTCCGAACGCGCGATCGCGATTCTTTGACGTTCTGCTTGAGGATATCCCCCCCAGATTAATATCTCAAATTCTGTCAGTTTGGCAAACTTTTCTCGGACTTCCATTAACACGGGAGGGGAGAAAAAATCGGTCACCGCAACTTCCCAAGTTTTTAAGGCTTGTTCGGCGCGATCGATAACGCGAACCATTTCTTCGCGATTTTCACTTCCTTTTAAGAGTTCTTCTTTCACGGGTTATTGTTATTGGTTATTGGTTGTTGGTTGTTAATTCTCTAACTGGTGACTGGTGACTGGTGACTGGTGACTGATTAAGTTGTTGGTTTCATGCAATCCAGAGTTGTTGAGCGAACCGAATGGCGAAGGTAACTAAAATAATCCCACTCACTCCTAGGACTCCATAACCCAAGCGAGGATGTTTGTTTAAGACGATTCCAGCCGCCATTGATAGAGAAATAATACCATAAGCAAGGCGCTCGGAAGAGTCGCTTCGTCCGGAGGTTAAAATCAATCCCAAACTCAAGAAACCGTAAAGCATTGCCACGGGACTCAATTCTTTTCGAGTCAGCCAAAGCAAGATAATGCCGCCGAAAACCATAAAAATTGTGAGAAAGGGATCTCCTGCCAATAGCCAAAAAATGAGGATTAAAAACGCGCCGCCATAGGGAGAAATTGCCCCCAAGCGATCGCGAAATTTCCAGAGTCCGAAGGCGATCGCGCAGATGGAGAAAAAAGCCAAGGGATGAGCGATCTCTTTAATTCCTCCCGCATCGTAATTGGGAACGCCGATGGCAACATACATTAAAATTCGCCACCAGTCTAACAGATCGATGGTTCGCGATCGCCCCCAAGCGGATTGGACGCGCACAAACGCCAAAGGATCGCCAAATTCCCACCAACAATACAAGCTATAAAGGATAAGTCCTCCTGCAATCGTCAAACTGGCAAAATAGGCAATTGTTCTCCGATGTTCTCGCCACGAACCAATCAAAAAAGCGGGAATCATCGCGATGCCGGGTCCGCGAGTTGCGGTGGCGAGAATTCCGAAAAATGACATTTTGCTATATTCTTGCTTTTCAAAGGCTTGTAACGTTGCGATCGTTAATAATAAAAATAATCCCTCTGTATAAATTACCGTGCCGTAGAGAGAATAAGGACACCATGCTAAAACAGCAGTTGACCAGATAGCGACATCTCTTCCATTGCGTTCTTTGACCCATCGATAGAGTAAAAATATTGCTCCTAAAAATGCACAATTGTTGAGCAAAATTCCACTGAGTTCGGGAGACAATCCTACTCGGACTAACAAACGAATGAGAAGCGGGAAAAGGGGAAAAAAAGCAACGGAGTGTTGTTGCCCGTCATCAATATATTCATATCCTTCCGTCGCGATTTTTAAATACCATTCTCCATCCCACCAAGCAAAAGCCTGTAGATCGATCGCGGGTTGAATGTGTCCTGAAGGAACTTCCAAAAGGGGTGCAATTCCCCAGAGAGCAAGCACAATAAGAATGCGACTAAAAAACCAGATCTTGAGAATGAATCGAAAATCTTGATTTTGAGTGATGCGGTCTGATTCAGTCAAGTTGCTTCCCTCCAATTCACAACTCTAAATTATCAATTGAGATCGGTAAATAGTTTATCAGTGAACAAAGGGCAATAATTTCAATGGTTTGGAGATCTTCAGGAGAAGAAATTTTTCAAGCCGTTCAGCATCATCTGAATGCCAATTGTTGCTAGTAATAACCCCCCGATACGAGCTAATAGGGCAACGGTTTGGGGTTTGGCTTTCTCAATAATTTTGCTGAGCCATCCAAAGGAAATGTAGGAAACCAGCGCCACAGCTCCGACACCCACAAGTGCAACAATAAGGGCTTCGGAGGAATTGCTTTGGGCTGCGATCGAAATCGTAGTAGTGATGGCACCCGGACCAGTAATTAGGGGGAGCGTTAGCGGAATCAGGAGTGCGTCGCCTTCCTCTGGACCTTGCTGACGCACTTGTTCTCCTTGGGCTTTGCTGGCTCCACCCCCGTAAAGCATCTCGAAACCCATGAGTGCGATGACTAAGCCTCCAACAGCACTGAAGGCATTGAGATCGATGCCCAATAGATTGAGAAACGGCCTGCCGACAAGCGCAGCACCGCCCAAAACGATCGCGACATTAACTGCGACGTTGACTGCTGCTCTGGTGCGACGACGGGGCGGGCTGGAAATTGCCTGATTAAAGAAGAGAATTTTCACCGGATCGAACGGCGTTGTAATTACGACCATGGAGATGATCGATTGAATATAGAAGTCAGTACTGATAGTCATGGAGTACCTCTGAAGTTTAGGCGTTGGAGAATGCGTAATGTTTGAAACGGGAACTGGATAACCATCAGTAACATACCAAAAGCATCGCTCCTCCCAAACAAGTTAGACTAAAGAAATCTCTCTCGCACTTCAGGCCTCGATCGACTGAGACGATCGCGACTTGCGGAGTGGGGAAGCGATCGAGCAGTATGCTGGTGCTGCGATTAATTTAGCAAATCTCAAGTAAAATTCATCGTATTCTGGTTCAGATTGCAGCGAACAATCTGGAAATTATGGGAAAATTAACGACTCACGTACTCGATACCGCTCGCGGCTGTCCGGCGGCGGGGATGGCGATCGCATTATGGCAGATCGATCCCGCTTCTAATGAAAGAACTTTATTAAAACAAATTCAAACCAACTCAGACGGACGCGCCGACGAACCGTTATTAAGAGATGAAGCCTTAAAAATCGGGGTTTACGAACTCGTTTTTGAAGTTGCTGCCTATTTTCAAAGTCAAGGCGTGCAGATGAGCGATCCGCCATTTTTAGATCGCGTTCCCATTCGTTTTGGCATTAGCGATCGCCATGCTCATTATCACGTCCCTTTACTCGCATCTCCGTGGTCTTATAGCACTTATCGAGGTAGTTAATCAAAAATGTTGTATTCTCTCTCAGAAATCAACAAAATGAACCAAGACGACTTTACCCATGCCTTGCGGGATATTTTTGAAAACACGCCTTCTATTCCTCGAAAAACTTGGCAAAACCGTCCTTTTTCCGATCTTAGCGATCTGCATCAAAAAATGGCGATCGTGATGAATGAATTGAGTCAAGAAGAACAATTGGCATTAATGCGATCGCATCCGGATTTAGGCAGTAAAGCGAAGATGGCAGAAGCCTCGGTACGAGAACAAAAAGGAGTGGGTTTAGATCGTCTGTCTGCCGAAGAATTTCAGCGTTTTAACAATCTCAATCAAGCCTATCGCGAAAAATTTGGTTTTCCCTTTCTCATTGCTGTCAAAAATCAGACCAAAACGAGCATTCTTCAAGCCTTTGCAAGCCGACTGCAAAATGACGGGAAAACAGAACGCCAACAAGCCTTAAGGGAAATTTCCCAAATCGCGCTCTTTCGCTTAAAAAATATCATAAAAGAATAACCAATAACCAATAACCAATAACCAATAACAAAAAAAATGATATACTACAGGGAATGATAAATAATGAAGGTGCATCCAGACGGAATCCAGCCACACAGCTAAGTTAGTTGCCAAGTTAATGACCAAAGCCACAGTTCTTCGCGATCGCCCGGTTACGACAACCACGCCAAGCCTATTTTATAGCGTTGCCATGTCAGAGCCGCAGAACCACCTCTTTGAGGTGACAATGCAGGTAGAAAACTGGCAAGAGGATATTCTGAATCTGCTCATGCCGGTTTGGACTCCGGGATCTTATTTAGTACGAGAATACTCCCGACACGTGCAAGATTTTCACGCGACAACGGGGAATAAAAAACAAGCGCTCCACACTCGCAAAGTGGAGAAAAATCATTGGCAAATCGATACCCGAGAGACCGATCGCGTAACGATGCGCTATCGCGTCTATGCAAACGAACTGACGGTGCGAACCAACCATCTCGATCGCACTCACGGTTATTTTAACGGGGCAGCCCTCTTTTTCTTCATTCCCAATTGGGACGATTGCCCTTGCAAAATTGCCATCGCTCTACCTCACTCCAATTGGCACGTCACGACCAGTTTACCGCGCGTTGCCGGGGAGGAAAATACTTTTATTGCCGAAAATTTTGATGTTTTAGTCGATAGTCCCTTCGAGATCGGCAGTCACGAAATTTACGATTTTGAAGTGTTGGGCAAACCCCACCAATGGGCAATTTGGGGACAGGGAAATTTACAACGCGATCGCCTGATTGAAGATACGAAAAAAATTATTAAAACCGAGGCAAAATTATACGGAGATTTACCGTATGATGAGTATATTTTTATCTTACATTTAAACAGCGACGGTTTTGGCGGTTTAGAACATAAAAAGTGCTGTTCTTTAATTTACGATCGCTTCGGATTTCGCAATAAAGATCGCTACAATCGTTTCATGCAGCTCGTGGCTCATGAATTTTTCCATCTTTGGAACGTGAAGCGAATTCGTCCCCAAGCCCTAGAAACATTCGATTACACTCGAGAGAATTATACCACATCGCTTTGGTTTTGTGAAGGGGCAACAAGCTATTACGATACGATTATTCCCCTTTGGGCGGGAGTTTACGATCGCAAAGCCTTTTTGGAGACCATTAATAAAGATATTACCCGTTATTTGCAAACCCCCGGTCGCCACGTTCAACCTTTGAGCGAATCGAGTTTTGATGCTTGGATCAAGCTCTACCGACGGCATCCCAATAGCGATAATTCGCAAATCTCCTATTATTTGAAAGGAGAGATGGTTTCTTTGTTACTGGATCTGCTCATTCGTCGGAAATTTAAAAATCAGCGATCCCTCGATAATGTCATGCAGATCCTGTGGGAGAAATTTGGCCGAGAAGAAATTGGCTATACCCCCCAACAATTGCAAGCCGAGATCGAAGCCATTGCTGAAGAAGATCTAAGCGAATTTTTCCACAAGTATTTACACGGTACGGGGAAATTACCATTGAATGAATATCTTCTCCCCTTTGGTTTAAAAATAGAAGGAGTTCGCGAGAAGAATCCTTACCCGTATTTGGGCATTAAAACGGTTGTCGAAGAACAGAAAACGACAATTCAATTTGTTTGGGAGCGTTCTCCCGCCGCTAAAGGAGGCATTGATATTGGCGACGAACTCCTAGCCATTGATGGCGTGCGGGTCACCCATGACAATTTAAACGAACGCTTGCGAGACTATCAAGGGGGAGATACGATCGCGGTAACGGTATTTCACCAAGAAATCTTGCAAACTTATGAAATCGTATTAGACGAACCCCAACCCACTCGCTATCAAATCGCTCAAATCTCATCTCCAACCTCCGCACAAAAGGAATTACTAGAAGGATGGTTAAATGGATGATAGTTATTGGTTATTGGTTATTGGTTGTTGGTTGTTGGTTGCTCCCCTCTTGGGAGGGGTTGGGGGTGGGTCTGGGTTGGGGGTGGATTGTTGTTTGTTGTTCGGTGAAACTACCAAGGAGAGCCGACTAAGGTAAATGCACTCCAATAATAGGGATGAGTAAAATCGCGATCGCTCAATCCTGCCAAGAAGGATTTGCTGGCAGGAGCGATCTCGGGAGATTGCGCGATCGCGTTCCAAAATTTCTCTCCCTGACGCTTTCCCCGAATCATAGCGATTTGCGCCCATCGCAAGGCTTCGGCTTTAATGGTAATGTCAGGATCTTGCAGATAGCGATAGAATCCTTCCATGAGATTTAAGGTTCCCCCATCGGAGACATACCACAAACTCGCTAACGCCGATTTAGCCCCCGTATTCACCGCCAAACCCGCAAATCCCAACTCTGCATCTAAATCTCCCAATGCCGTGCGACAGGCACTCAAAACCAACAATTCAACGGGGTCTTCTTGTCTCCAGTCCAACTCTCGCAGGCGATCGAACTCCAGTTTTTCATCCCACAATTGGATATAGGCGTTACCTTTGTGACTCAGTTGAAAATCCGCATGGGTGGCAAGGTGAAGAATTTGGCGATCGCTGCCCCGAGCGTTAGCTTTGAGATTGTCAAAGGTAAAATCTTGGTTGAGAAAGGCTGTTCCCTCGACGAATTGTTCGGTAATTAGAGATAATTCCACGGGAACTGCCGGTAAAGGATCTTGTTCGCTAAATTCGGAAGCCCCCATGGCGAGAATGGGGCTATCGTACAAGGGAGTATAGTTGGTATTGGTGAGGCTGACACGGGGAATGACTCCCAAGCTATACTGTTCCACGAGAAACCTTTCCCCATCGTGTAAAGCGGCGAGAGGAATGGTTCGCAACCCGACATCCAAGCTGAAAATGAGGGTATCGACATTCAGTCCTTCTAATTCCGATTCGATGGGTGCAATCAGCCAATTATATAACTGCTGAGATGATTTCAAATAATTCTTGAGACGGCGAGGATTGGTAACGGTTTGACGGAATTCCTTCACGGTTTTTTGTAATCTATCGGCATGAGCCTCGGGAATGACTTTGTGAATGATATGGTCTTCTGGGGTGATGACGAGCAATTCTAATTGTTTGGGGAAAGAAAAGGCATAGACGATGACGGGATGAGTTCCGGTTTCTTGAGTGATGGTTTTCAAGGTATCGCGGATACTTTCAACACTTTCTTCTTCGATTTCTTCGTCTTCCTCAAGGAATTCTTCGGTTAATAAACTTTCTGCCACACTGATAGCTTGATTGAAATTCTGATTCAATAAAGCCGTCCGGAGATTGATGCGAAATGTTCGCGATTCGGAATCGAAATAGGCATCTTTTAGGGCGATATCTAAAAATCCGCCGTCAATTTCCCAACCCAATTCTCCGCGATCGCGGAGATTCTCTACCCCTCGTTGGCGACCGATGAGGGCGATCGCCACGTCTAGAAAAGATGAAAAATCGAAGGACTGTCCCTTATTAATAAACGACTGTCCCTCATTGATAATAATTGGAGTCGGATTCTCATCTACAAAAATTGTGAGAGCGATGGGTTCGTCGGCCACTTCATAGGCACCGATATCCACAAAAACGCCTCGGGAGACTCCTCGCTGATCCGTTGAAGGCGCACCTGCATTCGACCCTCGGTTAATCGCGAGACTGCTGCGATCGAGGGCGTGGGTTTGGGTCGTACTGCCGTTATAGTCGAGGGGGTGGAGTCCGGGATCGAATCCCACAATATTACTCGGATCGGCCGTGGGGAGAGTTGCGCCCGAAGAATTTTCGATGAGGTTATGGTTAAAAATCCCCGTAGTGAAGTTACCTGAAAGATCCGGCCCCGTTGCAGCAGTATTATCGGCAACGATCGTGTTGGTGATGTTAAAAGTACCTCCAAAATTCATGATGCCACCACCCCCCCCCGAAACTATTAGAAGTATTCCGAGC
>JBFRWJ010000138.1:0-5555 GCA_051439525.1 Spirulina sp.
AATCAACGGTGAAACCTTCCCGTTTGGGGTCATGCCTTGGTTGCTTTTATATGTTTTACATTCAGTCGATTTATTTGGCATCAATGAAGAGAATAGTCAGAAAAAAATAATACATTGTGCGATCGTTTCCTTCTTATTGGGGTGGATCTATTGGCTCAAATACTCAGCATTTATCGTAGCTTTCAGCGCATTCCTGTATTTACAATACAGTTGGCTCATACAATACAGAAAAAAAACACACTTGAAGGAGAAAATTTTCGGGACGCTATCGAGTCTTTTTCTTTTTTCAATTCCTTATTTACTACTCGGTTGGGTTAATTTTATTTTTGCTCGATCGTATGATTATATCCAGCAGGCTGAGAACTCTGTTGAATTTTCACACTACTACGATCCGACCAACCACGGTATCTTTCTTCTTATTGCTTTAATTGGAGCAGCTGGATTATCATTATTTCAAACATCCCATTTATTCACTTATCTCATATATTTTAATACGACCTTAAATCCTTTTATCGAGCTTTCGTTTAACGAGAAAGGAATTCCCTTGTCGATTGCTGGCATCCCCGGCACATTTTTAATTATCTGGCTTCTTTTCAGAATGCGAAAAAAAATTGAGAGAAAATTCATTCTTTTTGCTTGTTGGACGGGATTTTTTCCATTTTTTATTTTAGCGTACTTGGCAGGAAAATTGAATTATAACTATTTAATCTATAATACTCGTCATGCTTCTAGTTCTTTTTTACTAATCGAAGCAATTGTAATTGCAAGTCTATGGAATTTATTGAATCAAACCTTTCAAACGCAGAATCTTCGCAGAATAGGAAAAAAATTAGCTGTTTTGTGCGCAATCGTTTTGTTTGCGATTCTTCCCCATCTTTTTCACATTTCATTTTTTCTGAAAGATAAAATCATAGAACGCCGTCATGACTTGCCCTACATACAAACTGAGAATCATTTTTACGTCCCAATTTTATCGACAACAAATCTTAATTCCGTTGTTTCTGATATTCATTCACTGATTGTATCTTCTCGGGATATTATTGTGTTGGCAATTGACGAAAATACAAATTTTGAAGCATGGTTAGAAATGAAACAGCGTACCTTTCCTCTCGTCAGAGCCTATGGTTCTTTGGCACAGAGTCATGGAGAATCGGTGAGTATTTATAGCGAACAGCCTCTCCTCTCTTCCCAGAAGTTGCGGATTATTTTGGTTGTTTCCCCATTAGTTGAAGACAATCCTCAACGGCTTTACAAATTGCAACAAAGATTTCCCCAAGCATCCACTTGGACAAAACTCGATAATCAGAAAAATTCAGATACAAAAGTTACCATTTATTTTACAGATCTTGATGTTCATTAAAATTTATGTCCAGCCAAAATTCACAGACTTTATTGAAAATTGTTCCCAATTTGCCACCATCAATCGGTGGAGTGGGAGATTATGCTCCCATGCTATCCCAAATGGGGGTGCAGAGCTTTCTTCAATTCGTTATATTGGTTCATGGGGTTTCTGATGGAGATGCTCAATTCTGAGAAAACCCCATCCTGTTCTTCTTTTCAAGCCTTTTGTCCTGTACTGAGGCTAAGCGAGGGATGCCAAGTTGGTTAATTGAAGTATTAAGACAGTGGCATAAGACAGCAAAAAAACCACTGATTACGGTGACTCTACTTCTTTGTCTTTGATTCCACAACCTGACTAAATCCTAGTCTTTTGTCAACCCCAAGACCTGAATCCTTACAAAAAAAACTACCTCAAAAAACTAATCGATAAACAAGAGATTTGGTATGTTATTGTTAATTGCAGCATGGCTTTTATTGGGTTCGATCTCCTCAATTTTGGGTATCAGAATATTGCATTGGGCAAATGCAGATTGTATCCCAAGGCGAGGAGATCGTATGATTATTGCTATTTGGAGTGGCCTTCTTGGCTTGGCGATCTTACTTTTGGCCATTTCTTTCGTTTTTCCACTCTCTCCGATAACGGGTTCGATCGTCTCTCTTATTTTAATCGCGATCGCGCTGTGCGATCGCGAAACCCAAAAAGAAATGTGCCAACTCTTTGCCACAATTTTATCTTTGTCTTGGCAATTGAAAATTCCTGCAATTATCCTCGCTTTAACAACTGCATTCTTGAGTTCTCAAACAATTGCCCTATACGACACTGGACTCTATTACTACCAATCCGTTAAATGGTTTTCAGAATTGGGGACGATTCCAGGTCTGGGTTTAATTCATTACCGCTTTGCCACCAATTCTTCTTGGTTAGCTCTTGTTGCTCCCTTTGACGCGGGAATTTGGGAAACGCGGATTTGTTCTCTCTTGGGAGGCTTTGTTTCTCTTCTCGCTCTTTTACACTGTTTCATTAGTGTAGTCCGGATTTTAAAGCAAAAGGAAAATTTCGTAGATTGGTTTTTTTGTTTATCTTATTTTTTGTGTATGCCAATCGTATTTAAATCAACTTTATATAATTCAATTTCTCCCGATCTTCCAGTTATATTTCTAACAATTCTGATTGCTGGGCTAGCAATTTTATTATCCAATTACTACAGGAGTAAGCCGTTTAATTCTTCAAAATCTATTATTGACCCCTCTATTTTACCCCTCCTATTAGCCGCAAGTACAGTAACTCTTAAACTTAGCGCATTACCTTTATTTTTAATTACATTATCTTTTTTTGTTTTTATTAATAGACATTTTATAAATCGCATTCTTACGGGTTTTTTGATAAGTCTTTTAATCATAGCAACGATCTTAATATTTAATTTAATGGTTTCGGGTTTTTTGCTCTATCCAGCCTCTTTCTTATCTCTCGATCTGCCTTGGTCATTTGATGTAGAACAAGCGAGATCGTATACTCGCGTTATCCAAGAATGGGCTAGATGGAATCGTCCGACACCCTCTGACGCAAATAACTGGAATTGGATTTTTTCTTGGATTGGCTACGAGCGTCAATTTGTTTTTTTAATGATTGCTACACTTTTAAGTTTTGCCTATTTATATAGGTATCGCAATCCCAAAATAAACGGAAAAAACTATATTCTTTTTTTGGCAGGGCTTGGTCTTCTCTATGTCTTCTATACTGCTCCAGCGTTACGATTTGCTCTAGGATATTTATGTCTTGTACCTAGTTTTGTTCTGGCGGATTTGTGTTATCGAAAAAATCCCCATCAGTCTTGGTCGATTTTAATCATTTCAGGAGCGGCAAATAGCTGGATTGGGCTATCTTCAACATTCGCGATCGTTGTCATCATGACATTAATTTTCGTTGCTCTTGTTTTCTTCTTTTCTCCTAATATTTCTAGAACTGTTTTTTTTATTTTTCTTATCTTTATATCTTCACTCGCTATCGGTCGAATTCATTTTCTAGAGCAGAGTTACTCATTGAATCTTATCTTTCCTCCTCGACTAGAAAATCAAAATCAAATGCCTTTTCTCCGAAAACAAGTCAATGATATTTCTTATCTTGCTCCCAATATAAACTATTTGTATGAAGAAAGTCCGGGATTTATTCGAGGAGAAGATCGCTGTTGGAATGCTCCAATTCCTTGTACCCCCTATCTGACCCATCCCAATATTCGTTTGCGAGATCCGCAAAAAGGATTGGCTGGAGGCTTTGTCCGAAGCCCGGAAAGCAACTAAAATTCATATTTTTAGGCTTAATCTTCATTTAAAATAGTAAAGAAAAAATATTTGGTAGAGTTCGATACTGATTGAAATATATGCAGATTCAAGAGCAAAAAACGGTCTTTCAAGTTGTACCCAATCTCCCACCTTCGATCGGAGGAATTGGAGATTACGCTCTAAATTTAGCACGACAATTACGGCAAGATTGTCAAATTGTTACGCATTTTATTGTCGGAAATCCCCAATGGTCTGGCTCTCGAGAAACTGCTGAATTTCCGGTGACTCGACTCGATAAACGTTCGGTTTGCTCTCTGCTTAACGCTCTCGATCGCAATCTCCCCATTTTCCTAAATTATGAAGGATACGGATATGCAAAACGCGGATATCCTCTTTGGTTAATTGAAGGATTAAAACAATGGCGCAAGGAAGCAACAAATCCTCTTGTTACCATGTTTCACGAAATTTATCCCTATCAACACGGGCCGCCTTGGACAAGCTCTTTTTGGTTGTCTCCTTGGCAAAAAAAACTAGCCGCACGCTTGCTTAACATGAGCGATCGCGCGATGACGAGCAAACAAAGTTATGCGGCTCTTCTCCAACAGTTAAGCGACGATCGCGATCGAGAAGTTTTGGTTCTTCCCGTGTTTTGTAATATTGGCGAACCTCAAGATATTCTACCCTTAAAACAACGTCGGCGACGAATGATTGTCTTCGGGCATTATAATAGTCGCACCTTGGTTTATCGAGATAATTTACCCGTTCTCGAAAGAGCTTGCCAAGCCTTGGAGATTCGGGAAGTGTATGATATTGGCGTACCCACTGGCTTACAATTGCCACCCGTCAACGGCATTGCCGTCAAGGAAATAGGGGTCGCACCGGCCGAGAAAATCGGAGAGCTAATGTTAGATGCCATTGCCGGATTTATCTCCTTTATTTCTCCAGACTATTTGGCAAAGTCAACCGTATTTGCATCTTATTGCGCTCATGGTTTAATTCCCATCGTCACCGGACAGAGTACGACCTCGACCGATGGACTCGAACGCGATCGACATTACTATTTAGCTGGAGATAATCCCCCCTCTCTAACCCTCGATCGCGGTCAAAATATTGCCAATTGCGCTCGTGAGTGGTATTTTCATCACGATTTACCCAAACAAGCCAGAGCGATCGCTCGTCTTTTGAGACACATCTAGAACCAATCGCTCTTTTCTTACCTTATATCGAATTGGGATAAAAATATGTCGATCTTGAAAGGAAAAATAAAAAATGCGATCGCGCAACATTCTGTAGATATTTTATTGGTCTTATTCTTACTTCTAATTGCTTGCAAATTCACCTATTCTTTAGAGACGATTAGAGATATTGAACTATACGATGAAAGTTTTTACTTACATCAGGGAGTAAAAATATTTGAACTCGGCATTCCTCAAGCATCTTGGGCTCCCCTATACTCGATGTGGTATCTATTTTTATCTTTATTTACAGGCGATAACATTGCGTTATTTTATCTGAATTTCAAAGTTTTGATTATTCTTCCTCCTCTTCTTTTTTACATTTATTTAAGAACGCTACTCGTTCGACCTATCATTGCAATATTTTTTGCATTTGCTTATTGTATATCGAGTATTTCTCTTTTAACACCAAGACCGGGAAATTTTGCAGTATTAGTGCTTCTATCTTTTTTGATTGTTGCTAACTTGACGAAGGATAATCTAAATTTTTACTTTCTGACAGCCTTAGCATTTCTGACGATCGCATTTATCAGACCCGAATATACTCTTTCTTTTTTGATCGTATTTACCATCTATTTAATGTTATTCATTCGGTCTGTATTTTTTAGAAAAATTAAACTAAAAAATAAGAGTTTACAGTTAGTTTTTATTTCGACCTTGATGCTATTATTAATATTGTTAATTGGCAATCCTTTAGCC
>JBFRWJ010000139.1:0-7198 GCA_051439525.1 Spirulina sp.
CGCGAAGAGCAACATCAGCAACGCCAAATGTATCGGCTAACCATATTGCTAAACTGGGTGGAAGTTGAGCATTTAACCAAAAAATCATACGGCTACTTTAGGAAAATCAATTTGGAGAGCAGCAAACAACAAACAAGCCTGAATATCTTCTGGCTCGAGGTCGGGAAAATCCTCCAAAATTTCGCTAGCTGGGACATTATCTGCTAAGGTTTCAAGAATATCGCTGACTCGAATTCGCATCCCTCGAATACAAGGACGACCCCCACATTTTCCGGGAGTTTGCGTGATTCGATGTAACAGAGTAGAGCGGTTTACCATTATCAATTTCCATTAACTTGCAATTTTTTAATAGGATGCCCTCTTATAATTATATTACAGTCTTTGCCAGCAAACGCTCGATCGCAGCTTTTCCCTCTACTCTTTCCTCGCAATCGAGTCGATCGAGACGCGCCAACGTTCGCAGAATGCTGTATAGTAGATTGGCAAAATTTCCCTAAACTTGCATGGCTAAATTATCAACCGAACTCAATCGTTACTTTTTTGAGGAAGATCGCCAACCCGAGGTGAAACTGGGGGATATCATCGCGATCGCGGGGGAAAGGACTTTTGGTTTTTTATTTGTTCTCCTTGCGCTTCCCTCTGCTTTACCCATTCCCGCACCGGGTTATTCCACACCTTTTGGGTTTCTCATTTTTATTTTAGCCATTCAGTTCATTATCGGCTCGCAACAGCCTTGGTTTCCGGCTAAAATTGCCAATGCTTCCCTTAAAATAGAGACGGCGAGATCCGTGGTTAAAAAAGGAATTCCTTGGTTGCGAAGATTGGAAAAGATCGCTCAACCCCGTCTCATTTTTGTTTGCAACCGTTTACCCGGAAGAATTATGGTCGGAAGCGCGATCGCCTTGATGGCAATTTCTATGATGATTATTATCCCCGGTACGAATACTTTACCGGCAATGGGCATCTTTGTCACGGGTTTGGGGTTAGTTGAAGATGATGGCGCGATCGCGATCGGGGGGGCAACTTTTTGTGTCATAATTGCTGTTGTAATGATTTCTGTAATGATTGCTTTTATCTATGGCGGTGCGAGTCTTTTAGATCGCCTCAAAGATTTGATTAAAGGGTAGCTCGATAGGTAGGCATTGCTCGTCTGGGATGATGGTAGATAGCGCTTATTTTATTGAAACAGAACCCCTGGGGAAAGCCGGAGAAAGGGGAGAAAAAATTGTTTGGAATGCGATTAAAGCGGCATTTTCTCAACGGGAATGTCTGGGGTATTGGCGCTATCCTATCTTTTCTCAACAGGGGAAGTATCGGAAAGAACCCGATATTCTCATCGCCGATCGCGAGTTGGGTTTAATCATTATTGAAGTGAAATCCATCGCCATCGCACAAATCCTCAATATTTCCGGTCATCAATGGGAATTTAACCATTATTATACTCCAACGGGAAACCCTTATCAACAGGCGGAAAATCAACTATTTGCGTTACTGGAATATAGCGATCGCGAACCCATTCTCAACGGACAAGTTACGGGACGCGCTCTCCTTGCTTTACCCTTAATTACGGAGGAAGAATGGCAAAAGCGAGGTTTTCATCAACGCCCGACCAATCCGCCGATTTTATTTCCCAAGGATTTAGAAAATCAAAGCGAGATTATCAATGCGATCGCTCGAATCCCTTCTCTCAGAACTGCATCCAAACTCGCAAACGAACAATGGAAGCTCTTGCTCTCCATTTTAGCAGGAACTCCCATTTATCGCAAGCAAAATTATCCTTTTTTCACCAACCCCAAAAGTCGCGGTCAAGTTCTGGTCAAACTGAGAGAATGGATTTCTGAAGTCGATCGGCAACAAGACAGAATTGGCAAACAAATTCCTCCCGGATGTCAGCGTATTCGCGGCATTGCTGGCTCGGGGAAAAGCGTCATTTTATGTCAAAAAGCGGCACATATTCATCTCAAATATCCTCACTGGAAAATTGCCCTTGTTTTCTTCTCTCGCAGCCTCTATAAACCCATGCTGGAACAACTCGATCGCTGGTTGCGTTATTTCAGTAATAATGAAGTCGGTTACAATCCCAAAAATCGCCATTTACTCGTTCTTCATGCTTGGGGATCTCGCAAGCAACCGGGCTTTTATAGCACTTTATCTTGGCAAGCTGGTGTCCCCAGTTTAAGTGCCAATCAAACCGAAAGCAAGCAACCCAATGAAGCCTTAGCGGAAGCCTGCGTCTCCCTCTTAAAACAAGCCGCAATCCCACAAATTTTTGACGCGATTCTCATTGATGAAGGACAAGATTTAATGAGCGATCGCTGGAAATTTGAGAACAAACAACCCTTCTATTGGTTAGCGTATCAGTCCTTGCGCCCCACAGATCCCACCCATCCCGAAAAAAGGCGATTAATTTGGGCTTATGATGAGGCACAAAGTTTAGAAAGTTTGCGCATTCCCAGTGCGAGCGAATTATTTGGGGAAGAATTGGGACATTTGGTCACGGGACGGTATTTAGGAGGCATCAAAAAGAGCGAAATTCTGGCTAAATGCTATAGAACTCCTCATTTAATTTTAACCGCCGCTCACGCGATCGCAATGGGTTTATTGCGCCATCGAGGGATGCTGGCAGGTATGACCCGAAAAGAAGAATGGCAAGCGATCGGTTATGAAGTCAAAGGCAAGTTTTACCCCCAACAACAGATTACCTTACATCGCCCCCGAGAAAACTCTCCCAACCCGATTTCTGAGTTTTGGCAGGGGTCTTGTCTTGAATTCCAAATCTTTCGCGATCGCCAGCAAGAATTATCCCATCTCGCTCGCCATCTCTTCCATAATTTAAGATACGATTGTTTGCGTCCCAGTCAAGAAATTTTAGTGATTGTTTTAGGATCGTTTTTTGAAGCTGCCAAATTAGAAACCTACGTCGCCAATTTTTTAATACAGCAAGGATTGGATATTTATATTCCCGGCACTTCTGATTGTAATATCCTCAAAAGCGATCGCAATAATTACAATCCCGATCGCTTTTGGTATGACGGTGCGATAACGGTTTCTCGCATTCATCGTGCCAAGGGACAGGAAGCGGATATGGTGTATATTATGGGTTTGGATGGAATTGCCAAAAATGAGAGTAGTATCCAACTCAGAAATCAATTATTTGTTGCCTTAACGCGCTCTCGTGCTTGGGTCAATTTAAGCGGGATTGGTTCTTATTTGTTTTATGAAGAATTTCGCCAGATTTTACGCTGTGGCGATACCTTTAATTTTACTTATCAGCGTCCTCCCCAACGAGAATTGAACGTGACGGATGCTGGAGAGTTCTTACAACGCTACGGGTTGGGAAGGCGCAATTTTCGCAATGCCGATCTGGAAAATATTCGACTCCCCAATGCTTGTTTAAAAAATGTCAATCTGATCGGCGCGAATTTACGCGGGGCTAATTTAGAAAATGCTGATTTAGAAGGTGCAAAACTCATCGCAGCCGATTTAACTGGAGCGACTTTAAAAGGGGCAAATTTGCGCAAAGCAAAATTAATGGGAGCAACTTTAACCAATGTCGATCTACAAGATGTCGATCTATCGTCAGTCACGCTAGAGATTGAGTGATAAACTGGGGGTAAGAGAGTGGGGTTTTAAACTCAGTTTTTGGGTTATTGCGATCGCTTCTCAATCGGATTCGGTGTCGGAGTTGCTGGAGTGCGAAGAATGTCGGCTCTGATATACCCTATTGTCTATCAGCTCTGATTGTTGATTACTGAATCGGTGCCCTAGAGAGTCCACCCTACGGGAAGCCAAAGCTACGCTCGGACGCGCACAACTCGAAAAACGTAACCGTTGCTACAATACTCGCGATTGAGGTAGTAGCGACACGCGGAACGGCAAGACCTCGGATTGAGATACCAAGAACCGCCCCGTAACACTTTTGTATTATAATTGTTACCTGTCAGCCACGCCCTCCCATCCGTGGGAGCGTTTTCATAATTATCATGCCAATCGTCCTCGCACCATTCCCACGCATTTCCGTGCATATCGTACAACCCATATTCATTCGCTACCTTAAAATATCCCACTGGGGTCGTCTGCTCTCTATATTCTCCTTTCGGACCGCGCCCGTAGTTTCCTTTCCAATGGAAGTTCTCATTATCTATCCCGCGATAATTGGCCAGATTCGTCGTTATCGTTTCCCCAAAATGAAACGGCGTTTGCGTTCCCCCCCGACAGGCGTACTCCCATTCCGCTTCTGTTGGCAAGCGATACTCTCTTCCCGTTTTCCGTGTCAATCTCGCACAGAATTCCTTGGCATCCAGCCACGAGACTCGCTCTACGGGTCTTTGCCATCGGCTTTGCCCTTCGTAATCCTCTTTGAAATAGGACGGATCTGGGTCTAGGTTTTGCTCTACCCGCTCCCATCCCGCCACGATTCGCCATTGTTCCTGCGTCACTGGATAACGCCCTATATGGAACGAGGGAACATTGACCTCATGTTGAGGACTTTCACGGCTGAGTCGCTCTAATTCGTCCTCTGGCGACCCCATTAAGAACGTGCCTGCAGGAATTTCCATCAACTCCAGTTGTATGTTCTCTCCGAGTTCCTCAATAACCCCGCTCGCTTTGCGACGCTCTTTTTGGATCGCCCAGCGATCGTCCCATCCCAACAACCGCGATCGCTTCTTCAATGTAGCGACATCAAATTCAAATTCATACGTTTCCTCACCCTCTATCAGAGCCACATCAAAAGAATCCTCTGACTCGACGGGTTCGGATCGCCGTTTTCCTTTACCCGTGGAAGAAATCGAGGGATCGTAAGATGCCATCATGTCGCGAGCGAGTTGGGCATATTCGCTTCCCCAAGTCATAAAGACTGCCGCTTGCACCTCAGCAAAGTAGCGATCGCGTTTCGCTTCCATATCTCGGATAGACCCTTCTGGATTGGGAACGAGTGCTTGAAAATACCGCAGGCTACCATAATGACGTTCGATAAAATGGCCAATCTCCTGCCAGATTTCCGTCGTGCGTCGAACCGAACTATCCGCTAGCAACAATTCCCGCACCCCCGGTTGAAACTCGTACCAAGTTTCCAGAACGGTCGCGTCCTGCGGACTCCAGACAGACTTTCGGAGAAGACCGCTAAAAAAGACTTCTGCAAGATGCCAGTGTTCGCTATCGGGCAAAAACTGCTGTTGTGCCAACCGCATCACTGGAGGAATGAGAGGAATCGCCGCTAGCACCTTGGCCAATTCCCTCGCTTTGGGACTGGCATCCGTTTGGAACGTTCGCAGTAAATGTTCGGCCTCAGTAGTGCTGCTGTTAGGTTTGGACTGGTTTTCTACCTTCGGACGGCTGTTAACCTTTGCTGTGGGTGCGTTTGGTTTGATTAAAACCCCTTGGATGGAATTGCCTCCACTCCCCGCAAGGAAATTCGCCCAAGTGACGAAATGGTTGGGGGATAAGTTGAAAATCGGAAATCGATAGAGGCCGATCTTGGGAAGTCGCCTCGCTGCCACTTTCAATCTGGAGTTGGCGCATCCCGGCTGAGGTGCTGCCAGAGGGCATTGAATGGCTTGATGTAAAGCCGTTCGCCGCCACAGGTCTCGAGAAAAAACATGAGCAATAGAAACGGGATGACATTCCCCCAATATTGCCAGTGCTGCAAACGCCGTCCCCGAATACCAAGCCTTACCCAAAGTATCCGTTAGTACGACAAAGAGACGATTCCGGCTCGGTGCAATCAAACTGCGAATCTCTCGTTCGATGCGTTCCTCTCCCGAGAATAAGCGAGGTTCGCTGTCTTCTGTCGCGAACTGCCAAACCCGCACGTCCCGGAAAAACCCCTGCCAGCGAAAGAGCGCGGCCACCCCTTCCGCTAAATCCCCCCATAACTCCATTGAGGGGGAGCGATCCACGAGTAAATGGACTTCAAACCATCGCTCTAGGGAGGGACGGAATACCAGAGTGGGTAAACCATCTGCTTCTGCCATCCGTTCGACCGTGGCATCAATATCCAATTCATTCGCCAAGAGTCCGGGAACTCGCTGGGCTAAGGGCAAAAGCGCCTTACTAATTGCTGCGGGTTTGGGGAGGGGAAAAGGGTCGGGAACGCGGATGGGAGTGGCGCGATCGCTTGACAGCGATTCTGGGGTTTGAGAGGAAACGGGGGAATGTTCGGACTTTTGGGAATGAGTGGCGATCCCGATTCGTTGCTCTGTCTCTTCAGCAATAAAAGAAGGAGTCTTCTTACCATCTTCCGAAACCTCTTCAACAGGCGACTTCCCATTGGGGGAGCGCGAATCATCCCGATATTCGACCTCTCGAGACGATGGAGGGGCAAGGATGCGATGCAGGTGAGCCGCACACCAAATTAGTTCGGCGATCTCCCTCTCATCTTCCCACCATTTTTCTTTCTCACCAGCCATTTGCCTCTCTATCCTCACAGAGATTTAAAGATAGTATCCAATAAAAATTGACGATCCTTTTGATTGAGGTTGTCGCCTTGCAGCAAGAGATAGACGGCATTCAATAATTGATCGGTGGCTAATTTTACGTCCCCTCTTTTTACTCGCTGCAAAAATATGTCGATCAATTCCCGAGCTGGCTTATCCAACTCCTTCAGATGCTCGGAATCAAACCTCTGCTCTAAAATTTGATAGAAACCCGTCTCCGTATCGGGTTGCCGGAGAGATAGGCGCAAACATCGGCGCAAAAAGGCTGGCGGAAACTCTCGCGCTTCATTACTGGTCATCAACACTAAAGGAAACTCCGTACACCGCACGAATCCTTTTTTAATGGGAATTTTTTCATTGCTCTCATCCCTCTGACTGCGATAAGGCAGTACCTTTTCAGAGTCACTTTGCAAGCGAGCGAGTTCGGGAATCTCAAAATATCCTTCTTCAAAAATATGCAGGAGATCGTTGGGCATATCGATATCGCTCTTATCGATCTCGTCAATGAGCAGCACTGCCGGTCGGCCCGGTCGAGACCGATAAAATGCCATGCCCATCGGACCCAACCTGAGATATTGTCCGATATCCGGTGGGGCAATCTCGCCAGTTTCCCCAGCTTTTTGTCGGCGTAGCGAGGTTTCTTGCAGTCGTCCAATGGCATCGTAGGCGTAGAGTCCTTCCTTCAACGTCGTGCGAGAGACGATCGACCATCGGTAAGGTCCCGGCAATCCCAATTCGCCAGCTACGGCATACGCCAATGA
>JBFRWJ010000140.1:0-13882 GCA_051439525.1 Spirulina sp.
CTGTTGCACCACCAATTCCTACGACTGTAGAGTAAAGTGGTAAAATACAGGCAAAAATACTTAAGCTAACTCGATCGATCCCCACTCGACTTGCAAGAGTAAGCCAGCCAAAGCATCCTGACAAATAGAAGATGTAAGCTGTTATTCTACTACTTATTCCTAAAGGGATTCCTAGAGCGTGTAGCGGATAGAGTATTATGGTAATTCCGGGAGGATACCAAACAAGCCAAACAAACTCGTCTCGAGCGATATCCTCGGCATTCGGTAAGGTCACAAAATGCAGAAACGGAGTGTCTCCTCGAACGAATTGACGAACAGAATTTAAAAGAAGTGCAAGATCGTCTTTAATCGCTAAAGGATATAAAGAGCCAATCAAAAACAGCAAACTGACCAAAGAAAAGGCAATACAAAATGCGGGAAAAGTCTTTTTTTTAGCGAGGGAATTGACGAGTTTTTTAATCATTTTTTACAATTAGAGAAGAGTCTGGTTTTTTGTATTTTCTTTAAAGCCATTGCGTTTCGATCTCGTCTGTTTGAGTTCCTTCAACCAATTTGCGTAAACTGCTTCAATATCTTTAATTGCACCGTCCCATTTTAAATTTTGGACTTTCTGATATCCATTACGGGCAATGTTTTGGCGCAAGGACTCATTACACAATAATAGCTTAGCACTATTGTATAAATGTGGAGGGTAGATTTCATCTAACAATACAACATCTTCTCCTGATTTAAGTCCTGCTGCAAAGCCTACGTTATTAGTAATGACAGCACAACCACAAGCCATTGCTTCTGCAATAACCAACCCAAAACTTTCATAAACTGAAGGCACTAGCATGATAGCGATAGATTGATAGATTTTAGCAAGTTCTTGTTTATCTTTGACAAAAGGAATGACTTCGATGCGATCGCAAATTTCCATGGGAAAATAATCTTCTGGTTTAAATGCTTCCCCCACCCCAATGATTTTAAACCGACATTGAGGAAATTCGGACAAGATGCGCGGAATATCTTGCTGGATGGTTTTGATGCCTTTACGGGGAATCCAAGAACCACAATATCCCAAAATTTGCCCTCGCTTAAAATCCACATTTAGCTCTAAATAACTATTCAATAAACCCGAAGAAATTGTGAGAACGTGTTGCTCGTCTCCATAATCTTGTTTTAAGGCATAATCGCGATCGTAGTCGGATTGGGTAACAATTCCTCTCGCGAATTTAAAAGCGTTTTTAAACAAAAAACGTCGATCGAGTTGATACCATTTTCGTTTTCTCTCCAACCATGTTTCATACTCGTTCATTACTTCAATCATTTGCGTTTCTAAGCCATTGGAATGACTGACCAACAAATATTTATTTTTACAAAAATAAGATAGAACGAGAACGGCTAACCACGAATCTCCACCATAAAATTCAATGATATCGTAATCTTTTTTCCAGATTTGTTGTAGTGTAAAAGTCAACATTCCTAAAGCAATGCGATAATTATTTGCTCTTCCTCGCATAAATTTAAACGGTTCGTAATCATCGGGTTCAAAGCTATCAACATCGTGGCCGAGTTGACGCAATCCCCGACAAAAATTAACGGCAACATAGCCCGATCCTTGGGATTCAATGAGAGGGCAATTACTAATGGATAAAATCTTCATTCTGGTTTGGCGATCGCTCCCCATCTGTTCTCAATTTTTCTGAAGATTTCTGGCAGGTAACGAATGAGATTATAATGTTTGCTCAAGCGGAAAGAATAAGAGGTTAAATAACGCAGAAATCTCAAATAATTGGTTTGAAAATAAAGATTATAGCAAATACTAGCATAAAGACGACTTTCATACATACTTAACGGACGGCGCGTAATGGTAATGGCTTCTGCATAATGTTCGACATATGCCCCTAAAATACAACGAGAGCGGAAACCGTTAGCATATAAATACGCCCCAAATTCGAGAAAACTTTCCCCATAGCCATAATCTTCCAACATCCGAAAACCGCGATCGTAAATACTGCGAGGATAAATCGTTGACCCATCGGCAATTCCCCAATTATCATCGGGATTGGTAATCCCAATTCCGACTCCTGAAGTTGAAAGTTGATTGGCTGTTGCCACTTTTTTATAAAATTTCCCGTCGACATAACCTAATTCTCCCGTCGTCCAAATCGCTTCGGGATCGGTTGCGATCGCTTCCAAACACTGTTGAAAATGTCCGGGGGGAAGCACGTGATCGTCATCCATCGTGCGAATGTGGGTGCCTTGACACGCTAAAGCTGCGTGGTTGCGGTTGGCATACAATCCCCTGCGACTTCCTGTAATATAGCGACAATCCCAGCGATCGGCGAGTTCTTTGATGGTCTGAACCCATTGAGAATCCGAGTCGTCGGAAACGATCACTTCATAGGGTTGCTGGTTTTGCGATCGCAGGCTTTGCAAACACCGATTTAAGGAGTCGGGACGATTTCGGGTGAGGAGTGCAACGCTTAAGCGAATCTCTGAAGGTTTCATGATAATTTTTGTAAACCCTCCTCATAAGCGTCGAGAGTATCCCTCGCTATTTTACTCCAAGAAAAGCGTTTGGCGACTTCTACGCATTCTCGGGCGAGGCGATCGCGATGGGAAGGGGAAAGTCGCAAGAGTTCGATTAATTTGCGGCTAAATGCGTCTACATCTCCTGCTTTGACCATGAGAGATGTTGGGAAATGGCACAACATTTCTCGCGGCCCGGGAACATCATAAGCTAGAGTAGGCAATCCGGATGCGAGTTTTTCTAAGACGGCAAAACCAAAGCCTTCAATGTAGCTGGGAAAGGCTCCAATCGTTGCATTTTTTAACAGTTGCGGGAGGTCTTCACTCTGATAGCTGGGAACGATTTCGATCCCATCTTCTTGGGAGAGTTGCAAGTCTTCAAGAATTTTTTTGCCCCTGACTCTCGTTCCTAAAAAAAGAAAGCGAACATTAGGGATAGTATTGCGAACATTTTGAATAATTCGCCGCCAATCTTTTGCTCCCTTGCGAGGACACCAAGTTCCAATAAAAACAACTTGAGGAGAGATGAAATGGGAGGTTCTCGCGTCGAATGTCTGCCTTAAGATTTCTTGTCGCGATTGGGAAAGACCAAAGGGAAAAACAACGCATTTTTGACCCAATCCTCTTTCCCGTTCGAGATACTGTTTTTCATCAGCATTGGGAAGGTTAATTAGATCGCACGTTTCGTAAGTTCGGAAACAATAATTCAGGTCTTTGCGATCGCGCCATTTTAACAAGCTATTGACAATCCTTGTTTTAAAATGAGTTGTCGAAACTCGGGCTATTGCAGTCCGATTAAATTGTTCGTATAAGGGATAGAGTCCGACAGAGCGAGTTACCAATAAGCCAGAAAATCCCAAAGCTGTTTTAGAAAGCGGTAAGTTGCCCTGATGTGCGTCGATAATATCAAAACGATGGCCGTTTTCGCGAACGAAAGCGATCGCTTTTTGAGAAAAATGAGGTTGGGTTAAGGTTGCTAAAAATGAAGGATTGGGTTCGGAAAAGGCATCTTCTGCATCGAATTTTTCAATAATATGTCCTTGTTTTTCCCATTCTTCAGCAAGTTCTAATTGTACTCGAGATGCACCAAAGTTTCGCTTTAAAGGAATGTGAACTATTAATAATATTCTCATGATTATAATAGGGTCACTTAATGTCTTTATCTAGTTTCAATAAAGTTTTCCATATTTTAGATTTGGGTCGGAAATAATTCAGATAAAGAAATTTCTAGATCGGGAAAAGCGAGGGGGACAATCCCTTCTGTTGCTGATAATTGATGTTGGGATTGATAGCCAGACGGACTCGGATCGCGGAAAATATAGGCTTGGCGATCGCTAACATTTAAGAGCCAATATTCGGGAATATTCGCTCTAGCATAGATGGGTGCTTTTTCGCGATAATCTTTATCAAATGTTGTGACAGCAATTTCAATGAGGAGCAAAATATCTTCTGCCTGGGGATGGCGATCGCAATAAAAATTGGGGTCGATACGAACCACGGCAATATCGGGTTCGGGTTCGGATGTGCTTAGCGTAATGGGAAGTTGAATGCGAACTGAGGCAAGACCTCGCAATCTATTTTTCAAGTATTCGTCAGTTCGTTGTGTCGTTCCCGCATGGAAAGGGCTTTGAGGTGGCATTTGGACGATACGACCCTCTAAAAGTTCTACTTTATCATTTTCAGTTAGAATACCCGCTTCTATCATTTTATGGTATTCTTCTACCGTCCATAAGCGAGTTGGTGTTGCGATCGTCATAACAAGAGATAATGATGGGATAATATGCTTATTTTAAACTAAATATTGAGGATTGCACCAAAATTTGTGGCGAACGGGGGTGACGTAATGTCTCAATACGGTATCTTGATTGGCATAGCGATCGCGAAAAAGAAATTCGTCATCTCGCCACATGATATATTTATTTCTGGGCAAGGGTTTTGCTCGTTCTCGATGTAAGGTTAAGTGCATCATGGTTTGTTCGGTAAAATAGTTCGGAGGGTCTTGAAGATTTAAAAATCGCTCCATTGCTAAATCCCAATTCGGTTTCTTTTTAAACACAATAAAGCCACCATTAATAGGATTTTCTCGTTCGGATTCTTGAAGGATTCGTAAATCGAAAGCGGGATCGGTATCGGGTAAATAATAAGAATCGGCAGTGGTCAATAAATCTTCGAGATCTCTTGCTTGGGGAAAGAAGAAAATATCTGAATCTGTATAAATGGAAACGCGATCGCAAGGAATGGATAAAATTGCCGCCAACTTTTTTCCCATGGGATTGATGGCGGCATAATCATAGACTTTTTGCGGCAGTCCTCGAGTAAATTCTTTTAAAGAAATGGTGAAAATACAAGGATGGATCGCTGCCAGCCATTGACATTCTGCCTCTGAATAACCATCGGAAATGACGGTAAATTGTTCTGGAATTCCAACCGAGGCTAAAAAACTGCGGATGCTAGCAACTTGTTCGGGTAAATCTCTCGGACAGGATAAAGAATAAACAGCTACGTTGAGTTTCTTCTCTTGTTGAATGGGATGGCGAATGATTCTAGGGATTTTTCGTCGATACAGCGATCTCGTAATTTTTCCTTGCCATCTTGCTGCACGATAACCAATATTAACCATTGGATTTAACCCGATAATAAACTTGTTCTTTAAGTTGAATAAATTTCTTTAAATTTTCTTCCCCTACCCAAGATAATCCATATTTTAATCCAATTCCACTCATCATGGTTTGCCAACCAAACATCTTCACTAATTCTACTACAGTTTGACGAAAAATTTTTGCTCTTCCCTTTGCAAAGTTATCCAAACACAAGCCATACAGGCAATTTTTGGCTTTATCGCGAATTTCGCGATCGCAAGTTTTATTCTCATACACTTGTTGGCACAATTGAAAGGCTTCTTTGGCCCAAATATCCATTTGACGAGAAGATTTTGTCAGATCGTAAAGTCTCCAATTGGCAATAATATTAGGCTCAAAGACAAATTTATATTGTTTGAGTAATAATCTGAGAATAAATTCTTGATCCATACAATGCTGTAAGTTCGTGTCGATAAAGTTTCCGTCTTGAAAAATTTTTGCGGTATAAAAAACGGAATGATTAGTTACGGCTGAATAGGGAATCATATTGGCAACTGTTGCGGTTTTTACGGGATATTTTTTGATAAATTGACTGTCGCGATCGATATGATGAACGAGTCCGTAAATTACTTCGGCTTCTGGATGGGAAAGATAGGTTTGAGCGGCATAGGCAAAGGCATGAGGTTGATAGGTATCATCGGAATTTTGCCAGCCGATTAAATCGCCTGTCGCTCGTTTAAATCCTTTATTGAGTGCATCGGATTGTCCGCGATCGCCTTCGCTAATCCAATCGGCTAAATAGGGCTCGTATTTTTGGATAATTTCTACACTCCCATCCGTACTTCCCCCATCAATAATAATATATTCTAAATGAGGATAACCTTGCAGGAGGATCGAACGAATTGTCTCTTCTAAAAATTCGGCTTGATTGTAGCTGGGAGTCACAATCGTAATGAGAGGGAGTTGGGCTGAATCGACTAAAATAGAAGGTTTGATTTGACTTTGTTCTGTCCAACACCAGCCTATTTTTCCCGCAGGTGGAGGGGGCAAATCTTTTAAGGTTAGTGCTGTTGTTATAATCGGCATAAGAATTAGATTTTAAAGGAGAGATTGATAAACCTCGATCGTTTGAGCAACTGTTTTTTCCCAACTAAATAATTTTGCTCGTTGCTTGCCTTTTTCAATGAGACGATCGCGTTCTGAAGTATGATTGAATAAAAATAGCATGCACTCGGCTAAATCGTTAATCGAGGTCGGATCGAATAATAAGGCAGCATCTCCCACCACTTCGGGAATACTCGAAATATTCGACGCGATCGCGACGGTTCCGCAGGACATTGCTTCGAGAGGAGGTAAACCAAACCCCTCGTAAAGAGAGGGATAGACTAAGGCAATACTCCCATGATATAATTGGGCAAGAGCGCAATCGTCGAGGAAATTGTACAGAATCACAGAATCCGTTAAATTCAGGTCGGCTAATTGCTTTTTTTCCTCTTCATTAAATTCCGCACCAACAAAACAAAGTTTTATCTCTTTATCAACAGAGATAACTTTTTGAAAAGCCTTTAATAAAGTGTCAGTATTTTTATAAAACCAGCGACTGCCAACATATAAGAAATAGGGATCTTTAACTGGAGAGAGAGCGCCGATATCCAAACTTTTATGGAGTTCCGATGCTAAATAGGTTACCTTGATTTTTCCTTCTCCATGAGGGTAGTATTTCACTAAATCTTTACGGGTATTTTCAGAAATACATAAAATCAGTTCGGCTGCAGCAATCGCTTTGTCTTTCATTCGGGCTTGGTTTCCATCGGGATCGAAGCGATCGGCAAAAATCTTATGAATTGTATCATAAATCGTAATCACAATCGGTTGAGAAATTTGCCCGAACTCTCTTTGATTTAAAAGATTATAATAGGTCGGATGCCAAATATCGGGACGAACTTGACTTTCAATCCATCTAAAGTAATAAGGTTCGAGAAAATAGGAAATTCGTCCGGGACGCAACCCAAAACGATGATAATACTCTAGCTCTAAATTGGGGTGTTGCGGATAATGAATATCGCTCATTACGGTAGTGGTAACAATCGGAGTATAACGATTGGGCAATCGTTGAATTAAATTCTGAAAGTAACGATTCACTCCTCCCGTCACTTGCATTTTATAGATGCTGCCATCGTAGAGAATTCGCATGACAATTACTGAGGTTTTGTACACAAAAAAGAGTAAAGGCGACCGGGAAAATTACAATGACTCGATAAACGACGACGATAAGCCCTTTCCAAGACTGACACTTGGCTGAGAATTGAGGCAATCGGTTGCCCTAAATATTTGGAGAAACCCGAATGCAACCAATCTTTAATTTCTGCATTTGTTGTGGGATAATGATTGATTACCGTGTCAAAATGACCGAAAACTCGATGGATTTTGAGTCCAGAAACACGCAAAGCATAGAGATAATCATTCAGGGGATAGGCATTTTCTTGACCGTGCAATCGGTGTAAAACATGATTGGCTAAAAATTCTTGTCGCTGCTGCATATTGCTGACCACATGTTCCCGCGTTCCTAAGAAGATTCCTCCCGGTTTTAAGACTCTCGCACTCTCTTGCAATCCTTGGGTTAGATCGGTAAAATGATGGAGTGCTTGACGTGCATAAACGCGATCGAAAGTGGCATCGGCAAAGGGTAAAGATTCTGCACTTCCTTGCCGGGTAACGATCGCGCCTCGGTTAATTTTTGAGGCTAAACGATGGGTTGCTGCCAACCCGACATCAAGACTCGGATCGGGGTCGATCGCTGTAATATCGTGACCCAAATTTGCCAAAGCATAAGAAGCAATCCCATTACCACAACCGAGATCGAGAATTTGCAAAACTCGTCCGTGATTCTTAATATCGAGAAGCGCGATCGTGGCTTGAAACTCCTCACTTTCTGCAAAACGTTGTGCTGCAGCCAGATTATCTTTATCTAAATAAGAGAATTTGACCAACTCGGTATGTTCCGGTTGTAAGCGAAACCATTGAACGGATTCTTCATAAGAATATTGAAGCATCTTTATCTACCTCAGATAATTAGGTTGTTCGCATGGGTTTGATTGGGAGAGGGATCGTCCAGTCTCTTAACTGAATCTATTTTAGGTTGAGTTGTCGCGTCAGCATCGCTAATTTTTGTTTGACGATCGACAACCAAGGATTGTGTTTTCTCTGTTTTTCCCCTTCAAAAAAATAGTCAAAGGTATAGCGATCGGCAATGATATTCCTAGAGATGTCGTTGGGATGGTGAATTTCCCAAATATCTTCTACTGGTAAATTCGACCAGCATTTTGCTGCACTGTCATGGGTATTTTCCTCCGCAAAACCCAAATTGGAAATGAGATTGCGATCGGGTAAAATTGATAATCCTTGGTGTTGCCAACAGGTCAACAGCCATTGATAATCCCAAGTATCGATCGCGCCGTTTTGAACGCAATCAAAAATATTGAGCCAATAGTTTCTCTCCCAACGATCGTCACAAAGTTGTTGAAAATTGTTGCTTTTTTTATATTCCGACCACTCTCTCATATTAACATCATAATATTTCCATGCCCTGCGCCAAGAAGCCCAACCCCAAACATGACTATATTTGGAAAAATAATAACTATTTTGCGTGCGACTTTGACCTTCTTGAAAATTATTGCCGCTAATGTGCATAATTTGTGGATTATGGCGATAGTGGTGTAATAAAACTTGACAAAAATCGAAAAATGAAGGGGCTGGAAAACAATCATCCTCTAAAATAATCGCCTCTTCGACTCTCGTAAATACCCAATCTAATCCACTCGAAACTCGCCGCTTGCAACCGAGATTGGTCTCGGCAAAATTTGTTGAAATCTGACAGGGCCAATCTATATCTTTGACAATACTTCTCGCTTGCTGACATTTTTCCCATTCTGCCTCAGAACGAGCACCGTCGGCAACAATTAAGAACTGTTGGGGTTTAACTTTTGCGATCGCCTCAAAAACAATTCGCGTGAGTTGAGGTCGATTAAAAATAAACAGCGCGATCGGTGTAGAAAAAGACATCATATCAATTTAATATTTAAAACGTAAATTTAATGAGAATCACTTTCCCTAGCTACCCAATGAGCATCATGTAATATTTTACAATGAGAAGGCAGTCCGGCGCTTCCGGTTTTGAAAAAATCTCCTCCTTCAACGGTAAAACAAGCAGCATCTTCAATATAATCTAAAATTTCGCTATCGGCATGAGACATAAAAATCGAAAATCGATAAAACCCCTGAGCTAAAGGGAGATTTTTAATCGTACAAAATATCGATCCTCGCGTTCCTATCAGCGTCAGATTTTCGTTTGTGAAATTGGTTCTAAATAATAAGGCACGAATGCCTCGTTCGTCAAAAATATCCAAACTCAAAACCACCTCTTGCCAGCGTATATCAGTGGGGTTAAAATAGCCAATTTCAATGGTGTAATCCTTCCCAGATTGTAGGGTACTCGTTTCTTCTCCTCCCTCATCAAGAACCCGTAAAAATGAAGCGATCGCGCGTCCCGAACCACTGCGATCGCTGCGTTTTTCTAAAGTTGTATTGCGAGCGATATTTTCGGCATTATCCAGATATCCTTCAATCGCTTCAATCGCCGTTCCATCAATTTTAATTTGCCCAGAATCTAATAAGATACCGCGATCGCACAAGGCTTCGATCGCGCTCATATTATGACTGACAAATAAAACCGTTCTCCCTTCCCGAGAGACTTCTCCCATTTTACCCAAACATTTTTTTTGAAAGCGAACGTCACCGACGGCAAGAACTTCATCAATGACTAAAATTTCGGGTTCGAGATGCGCGGCAACGGCAAAAGCAAGACGCACGTACATGCCAGAAGAATAGCGCTTGACAGGCGTATCTAAAAAGCGTTCGATCTCAGAAAATTCAACAATCTCAGCAAATTTTTTCCGAATTTCTGCTTTACTCATTCCCAAAATCGAACCATTGAGATAAATATTTTCTCGTCCTGTTAATTCCGGATGAAATCCCGTACCGACTTCTAATAAACTCGCCACTCTTCCTCTGAGGTGAATGCGTCCTGTTGTGGGTTCGGTAATGCGACTCAAAAGTTTTAATAGCGTTGATTTTCCCGCACCATTTCTGCCGATAATGCCGACGCGATCGCCTCTTTCGATCTCAAAAGAAATATCTTTTAATGCCCAAAATTCTTCGATATTGGGTTGACGTTTTTGCCCCAATAATCGCTTTGGCAATTGTTTCAATGTCCGGCTTAAAGCATACCGTAACATCTGACTATCCTGTTGTTGATGTCCGAGAAGATATCTTTTCCCTAGATTGTCAGCACGGATGGCAAAGTTTGACATGATGACTGAGGTCGCATAAAATTTAAATTGAGTTCCTGCGTTTAAATGATATCGGCAAATGTCCGTTCGGTTTTGCGGAAATAGACAATACTACTAATTCCCAAAATGACTAAGAGTAATAATGATAAGCAAAATCCGGGTATATAGAGATAAGAACCGTCCCCTAAAATTGCCCAACGAAACCCATCAATGACTCCCACCATCGGATTGAGAGAATAGAAAAATCGCCAGCGATCGGGGACGATATTACTGCTAAAACCCACCGGAGAAATATAGAGTCCCAGTTGCAAGAGAAAGGGAACGACAAAGCGAAAATCGCGATAGCGGACATTAAGAGCCGCCAACCAGAGACCGACTCCCAGACTCGCGATCGCGGCAATGGCCACAAATCCGGGCAAAAAAATAACTCGCCAAGAGGGAATAAAATTATACCAAGCCATCAACCCTAATAAAATTGTCACCGAAAGGGCAAAATCCACAAAACTGACGACAATGGCACTGGCAGGCACGATCAAACGGGGAAAATAAACCTTAGAAATTAGATTGGCATTCCCCACCAAACTATTGCTGCAATTGGCGAGAGAATTGGCAAAAAATTGCCAAGGTAACATGGCAGCAAACACCAAAATCGGATAAGGCGCGCCTTCGGAGGGTAATTTTGCCAGTTTCCCAAAGACTACAGTCAAGACCACCATAGTCGCCAAGGGTTGCAGCAACGCCCAAGTCACCCCCACCACCGTTTGTTTGTAACGCACCAAAATATCTCGCCACGCCAAGAAATAGAAGAGTTCTCGATAACCCCATAAATCTTGCCAGTATTGTTTTTCAGTTTTGCCCGCTTCAATAATCAGTTCGGTTTTAGCAGAGATAGGCATAGAAAGGATGAGGGAGGAGGGATGAAGGATGAAGGAGGAGGGATGAAGGAGAAGGGATGAAGGATAAATTTTTCTCCTCTTCACAAAAAAAATCCTGCCCGACCAGTAATCCGATAATCTCGATTGAGGATGACGGGTAAATTTCTTTCCCCAGTAGATATCATAGAATCATTATCCCTCAGCGTCACCCATTACCTATCAACCAACAACTAACAACCAACAACCAAAGTACATGGTCTCGAATCGCAATCAGCACCCCGTATCGAATGGAAGGACCCCCTCTTTCCCTTCCCAACCCGCGATCGCGGATTCTTTTCCCTCCGTTGCCTTTCCCAAAACCCAAGAGGATTCTCTCAATATCCGTCAGAGCCTCTCGGTACTGCGTCGTCGGTGGTGGTTGTTGCTGTTAGTGGGTGCTGCGGTGATGTCTTCCATGGCCTTTAGAATTCTTAACGAAATTCCCATCTACAAAAGCTCCTTTCGGCTTTTAGTCGAACCCATCGCCAGCGAAGAAACCTTCGATCGCTTTTCCCAGCGCTTGATCCGAGGCCAGTCAGCAACGGAATTAGACTACGATACTCAAATCGAAGTCCTTCGCAGCCCGAAAGTCATCAATCCGATTGTCGAAAAAATCCGCGAACTCTATCCAGACCTCGACTATAATGGCCTGATGGGTGGATTGAGTATCGGGCGCGTGGAATATACAAAAATTTTGGAAATTTCCTTTCAAGACTCGGATCCCGAAAAAATTAAATTTATTCTCGATACTGTTTCTGAGGGATTGATCGAATATTCTCAAATCGAACAGAAAACAGGAAAACAACAAGGTCTGGAATTCGTAGAAGACCAGCTCCCTATTCTGGAAGATCAAGTTAAAGATCTGCAACAAGAAGTTCAGCAATTTCGCCAGCAACACAACCTCCTCGATCCCGATGTTCAAGGGCAGCGCGTAGCCGATCGCCTCAGTCAAATCCGCATTTCCCAACAAGAAACCGCCGCCCAATTAAAAGCTTCTGAATCTTTAGCGCAAAAATTACAAAGTCAACTAGATATCGAACTCGATCGCGCCATTACCGCTACAGCCTTAAGCGAGGCTCCCCGCTATCAATCCCTCCTGAATCAACTGCAAGCGATTGAAACCAATCTGGCGATCGAATCGACTCGCTTCACCCCTAACAGTCCGCAAATTCAAGTTTTGCGCGATCGCCGTCAGAAAATTCTTCCCCTCATTCGCACGGAAGCGATCGCGGTTTTGGGGGAAAAAGGCGCGCGGGAAAATCTGGACGCTCTCAATACTTCTCCCAATTCCATTCGCCTCAAACTCACTCAAGAGCTGATCGAAGCCAGCAACCAAAAACAAGTTCTCACCGTGCGGGAAGCGGCTTTAGCCCTAGCCGAGAATCAAACCCGAAGGGAAATGCAGAAATTTGCCCTTCTCAGCCGCCAATACACCGATTTACAACGGGAACTCGAAGTGGCTACCGATGCCCTCAAACGCTTTTTATCCGTCAAAGAAGACTTGGAAATCGAATCAGCCCAACGCACCCTTCCCTGGGAAGAAATCTATGAGGCCGAACTGCCCGTCTATCCCATCGCCCCCAATGTCTCTCGCGGTTTGATGTTGAGCGCTTTTGCGGGATTGCTGGCGGGATCTGGAGCGGCACTGATTGCGGAAAAACTCGACGTGCGCTTCCATTCCCCCGAAGATCTCAAAGATAATTTGGGCTTGCCGTTATTGGGGGTTATTCCCTATCGGAAGGACTTTAAGGAGCGCAAGGGCAGCGAAAACGCCTCTCCTTTGCCCTTACCTTCCTTCGATCGCCGCTATCGCGCCTCCCCTTTCCTCGAGGCTTTCCGGTCTCTCAATGCCAATCTTTCTTTCTTTACCCCCGATAAGCCCCTGCAAGTGCTGGTTGTGAGTTCCTCTGTTCCCCTCGAAGGCAAATCGACCACCTCGGTTCATTTAGCGCAATCGGCGGCGGCGATGGGGCAGCGCGTTCTCTTGGTGGATGCGGATTTGCGCCGCCCGCAAATCCACGCCATGGTGGATTTACCCAATGTTTGGGGACTCTCTCACGCGATTTCCATGGATTTAGAAGTGGAAGAAATCATCCAGCAATCCCCCTTAGATGATAACTTATTTATTCTCACCTCCGGACAGATCCCTCCCGATCCAACTCGTTTATTGTCTTCACAAAAAATGCGGAGCTTAATCGATCGCTTCCGCCAGTCTTTTGATTTAGTGATTTTCGACACGCCCCCCATGTTGGGCTTAGCCGATGCAAAATTCCTCGCGAGCCAAGTGGATGTCATGCTTATGGTGGTGCGATTGGGATGGACCGATCGCACTTTGCTCAAACAAGTTTTAGAAAATCTCAAAATGTCCCAAACCGCTCCCATTGGCTTAGTCGCGAATGGAGCCAAAGATTTTAGTTCCGGTTCTTATTACTACTATCACCGCTATTTTTCCTCAGAGGAAAATGCCTTAGATAGTTGATAGTTGATAGTTGATAGTTGATAGTTGATAGTTGATAGTTGATAGTTG
>JBFRWJ010000141.1:0-17996 GCA_051439525.1 Spirulina sp.
CTCCCCAACCGATAAGTTACCTCCAATCTTACACAAATACATGCAAGCCGAATCCGATCGCCCTCAAACCTTGGGAAAGGGGGAACAACAGAGCGATCGTCCTCCCCCGGTATCTCCAACGATACAGAATCAAAAGAGTCCAATTCACCGACAACCCCAAACTGAGACGACTCCAAATTTGCAAAATGTAGAGTCTTCATCATCCCTCGAGCGATCGCCGAATTTGACTCCCTCTTCAATCTCTCCTTCTTCATCGGGTGGTGCTTTGGGATCGTTAAAAAATTTAGCCCAACGCATCTTTAAAAAAGCCAATCAAGCCAGCATTCAAACATCACAAAACTCGATCGCGAATAGCGATCGCGAACAATCTAGCGATCGTGGGTCGAGCGATCGCCAAACGACAGAGGTTTCCTCTCCAACCGAGGCTTCTCCAACGGGTCAGGAAACTCCTCCTGTTGCCGATGTAACTCCTCAAACATCGTCAATTTCTCCAATTTCCGAGACTTCTGTAACGGGGGAACAAACGACAGAGATTCTCTCTCCAACCGAGGCTTCTCCAACGGGTCAGAAAACTCCTTCTGTTGCCAATATAACTCCTCAAACATCGTCGGTTTCTCCGGTTTTCGAGACTTCTGTAACAGGGGAACAAATGACAGAGATGCCAACTCAAATCGAGGCTTCTCCAACTCGTCAGCAAACTCCTCCTGTTGCCGATGTAACTCCTCAAATCTCGTCAATTTCTCCAATTTTCGAGACTGTCGTAGCAGAGGAACAAACGACAGAGATGCCAACTCAAACCGAGGCTTCTCCAACTCGTCAAGACATTCCTTCTGTTGCTGACGTAACTCCTAAAAAACCGTCGATTTCTCCAATTTCCGAGACTTCTGTAACAGAGGAACAAACGACAGAGATGCCAACTCAAACCGAGGCTTCTCCAACGGGTCAGGAAACTCCTCCTGTTGCCGATGCAACTTCTCAAACATCGTCAATTTCTCCAGTTTCCGAGACCGTTACAACAGGGGAACAAACGATAGAGATTCCCTCTCCAACCGAGGCTTTTCCAACTCGTCCAGAAACTCCTTCTGTTGCTGACGTAACTCCTCAAAAACCGTCGATTTCTCCAGTTTCCGAGACCGTTGTAACAGAGGCACAAATAACAGAGAGTCCTGCTCAACCTGAAGCTTTCCCAACTCATCAGGACACTCCTTCTGTTGCTGATGTAACCTCTCACAAAAAATCAGCTTCCGAGACCGTCCCAACAAGGGAAAATACACGATCGCGTCGAAAATCCCGGCAGTCCTCAAAAAATGCGACAAAATTAGCATCTCTAACTCAACTCACCTCCTCTGGAGCAACCGTTTCTCAGATGCCAACGGTTTTAGAAAATCTCGCAAAACTTGCTCCCTTAGGACAGTCTCAAAAATTCCAGCAACAGCTAAAATCGTTCCAAGGCAATAGCATGTCCTCTTCTGGCGACCTTGTAGGAATTGTACAAAGAACGGTCGAATCCCAGTCTCGCGATCGCACCAACGCAAGAAGATTGCAAGACGATACGAACCCGCAAACCCTTTTATCTCAGCCGAATCTTACCGAGTTAACGAACAAAACCCGCTCTTCCCCACCCTCTACTGGAGGAGTGCGGTCAAGTTCCGATCGCGTTAACGATATTCCCGATGCTTGGTCGAGTATCGAAGATTTAATCAATGCAACAACTCCACAGTCACAGACTTCTCCCGCTTCGACTCGAGAGAAGAAAAAGCAACAGCGTCAAACCCAAAAAACTAAAACCGCACAACAAAAATCAAACCCAGAAACCCGAGTTCAATCGGCATCTCAGTCTAAATCGAAAACGCGATCGCAACAAGAAAAATCGAGCCATCGGGAATCTACTCGCAAAACATCTTCTCAACCCGCGATCGCCCCGGTCAATATTCAACCTTTAAGATTTCCCGTCATTCAGCGAACAAAGGATAGTTCGAGTTCTAAAATGCCGGATATAATGAGGGATGCTGAAGAAGGCGAAACCGTTACCTTAGAAGCTCCAGATGACGCTTTTACTTCAGACAATTCTAACAACTTAGAAATCTTGGCACGAGAAATTTATAAATTCGTTCGCCAGCGATTGGTTCTCGAAAGAGAGCGTCACGGTTCCGGATATTCGGGACGTTTGCCTTGGTAAAACAACAATCATAACGTTAAGGAGGACAACTACATGACTCTGGAAAAAGCTCAATTTATTGCTGAGAATAATACCAAAATTGAATTTCTGTTTAACCCCACTAAAATTACGGTGACGCGATCGTTTGAAACCAAGTGCGAAGAAGGCACCGGAGGGGGAGGACTTCCCAAAGTCAACTATAAGGGACCCAATGCCAGCACGGTGAGAATTTCTGAGATTATTCTCGATACTTACGAAACTGGCAAGGATGTTATGACCTATATTCAAAAATTTGAAAAGGCATTGGAGAAAGATTCTAAACTCGGACGACCCCCCGTATATACGTTGACTTGGGGGCAAAAAAAGTATATCAAATGTTTTATTACCTCTTTGACTTATGAATTAACTCGATTTTATAGCGATGGCACCCCAGTGCAAGCGAAAATAACTGATTTAACCATGTTAGAAGTAGAAGAATTAACTGCCGCTCAAGCCAGTACCAAATCTTACAATACAACCAATCGCTCGAGTCGATAAAATTCTCAGAACTCTCAATCAATTTTTGATTTTTAACTACATTTTATGCCTACAGCAACTTATACTCCAAAACTCACCATTAAAGTGGCAGGGAAAGCAATTTCCGAGGAGCTCGCAGAAAATATTTTATACGTTTCTGTTGAGGAAAGCCTCCATGCACCCAGCATGTTTACTATTGTTATCAGCAATCCGAAATATAGCGGAAGTCCTAATGAAACCTTTGGAGAAAATGAAAAAAGTTTCACCATGGGAGCCTCTGTAGAAATTAAGTTTTCCTCCAGTACGACAGAAGCACAAGATTTTAGCACGGAAGCCAAAGGAATCTTAATAAAAGGCGAAGTGACGGGGCTAGAAACGCATTTTACCGCTCAAGCAGAAGCACCCATTGTCGTGCGGGGATACGACCTTGCTCACCGCTTGCATCGCGGTCGAGAGATCTCGTCTTATCAGGATATGACCGACAGCGATATTGTTAAAAAAGTTGCCTCTTCCGTGGGAATTTCCATAGGAACTGTTGACACCACTAGCCCCAAACACGATTATGTTTTTCAAGAGAATCAAACCTATATGGAATTTTTGCGAGAACGGGCGGCTCGCAATGGTTATGAATTATTCGTTCAGGATCAAAAACTGTATTTTCGCAAACCGAAATCTTCTGCAACATTAACCTTAGATTGGTTAACGGATTTGTCGAGTTTTCGAGGGCGGGTTTCCAGTGCCGAGCAAGTGAAAGAAGTAGAAGTACGCGGTTGGGATTATAAGACCAAAAAAGCAATTTCTTCCACAAAATCATCCCAAAGTCATGTTTTGACGTCAACAAAATACGGGAAAGGAACGAGTTCGAGTACGGTGTTTAAGAAGCCTAAATCTCCCAAAGCGATCGTCGTCGATCAGCCCGTTTATAGTTCGACGGAAGCCGATACAATGGCTCAAGCTTTACTCGACGAACTCTCGGGAGATTTTGCGATCGCCGATGCAACGGCAACGGGAAATCCCGATATTCGTCCCGGTAAAATTGTCAAATTGACGAATATGGGGAGCTATACGGGAGAATACTATATTACCGAAACCCGTCATATTAACGATCGCGGAATTTACACCACAGAATTTAGCGTGCGCGGGTTGCGAGGCGGAGATTTATTAAGCGTTCTTTCTCCTCCCAATCACTTAAGAATTGGCCAAACTTTATTAATCGGACAAGTCACGGATAATAATGATTCAAAAGATAAACTCCATCGAGTTAAAGTTTGGTTTCCCACCCTCACCCCCGAGTCGGGTCCCGATGCTCACACGAGTTGGTGGGCGAGAGTTGTGGGGACGGGTGCGGGAAGTACACGAGGTTTTGACTGTTTGCCCGAGGTGGGAGATGAGGTCGTCGTTGCTTTTGAACACGGTAACATTCATCGTCCTATTGTCATCGGAGGACTCTGGAATGGGAAGGATAAGCCTCCAGAAGCGGTGACGGAAAGCGTTGCTAGCGGGAAAGTTCGCTTGCGGACTTTTCAAACGAGAGTCGGTCACAAATTTCAATTTGTTGAAGAGGATAAAGGGAGTAGTAAAGTTGGTGCTTATCTGACGACTAAATACGGTCATGTTGCCAACTTTAACGATACCGATAAAAAAATTGAGATTAAAACAAAAGACGGTCACCAAATTCTCTTGGATGATTCCAAGAAAAAAATCGAAGTTAAATCGAAAGGGGGACATACCCTGACCTTGGATGATAGTGGCAAATCTATTAGCATGACTTCAACAGGAGATGTAAAAATTTCCTCGGGTTCGGGCAAAAAGATTACCTTGGACGCAGGAACCATTGAATTAAAAGGAACGAGTGCCATCAAGGCAAGTGTGGCAGGCAATAAAATTGACATTTCTACCAGTAGTATTAGTGTTAAATCTTCGGCTGGCGTTACCGTTGAAGGCGGGACGACAGCGACCCTCAAAGGTTCTGTTAGTGCTAAGGTGGAGGGCAGCGCGACTGTAGAGGTTAAAGGAGGAGCTAATGCTAAAGTTTCAGCAGCTACTGTCAGTTTAGGTTAACAAAGATTAGGAGGCTAATTATGTCAACGCTTGTCATTATGGGTGCAACAATGCAATGTATTCCTTGGGGGGCTTCCCCTAGCACTTTAATAACAATTCCGAAAGGTCCTCCGGTTACTGCTTCGTTTCGAGGTGCGGCAACTGTTATGGACTGTATACCATTAGCTAATATTCTTCCCTTTGGAATGTGTAGCTCTTTGAGCAATCCTATGGTTGCGGCAGCCACATCGGCTGCTTTGGGGGTTCTCACCCCTATGCCCTGCATTCCCGTGCCTACAGGACCTTGGAAACCCGGAGCCATTAAAACCAAAATCAATAATTTTGCTGCCCTTACCGATACCTCAATTTGTAACTGTGCTTGGGGAGGGACGATCAAAATTACTTTTCCAGGACAGGTGACTATTCAGGTGACGTAATTGCTCACTTCTATATAACAATTTCTTTACAATTGGGGCGCGATCGCTATAACGGCTCGGTATTCTAGAGATATTGAGTCGTAAATCGTCTTCTTATCCGTAAAATTACGAGAATCCCTCCCTCGTATTATGATTGAGATGGGGAAAATACGATGAGAACAGTACGAGAAATCACGAGGAAAGAAGAGCTAATATTGATAAATCTTGACAAATTGTAACTTTACATTAATTTTTTTAAATTTTCAGGGTATTCTGAGTTTTTCGATATAATATCTCATAAAATATCACTTTTTTTGATTTCAAAAATAGGAAAAGAATATTATTCTCTAGTGCGCAGAAAAAAGAGACTCGTACTGGTTAGAATATCCATACTTTTCTTTTTAGTATAATCTCGCACAAAAACACATAATTTTTTTGAGAGATCGACCGAAAGGAATAGTTAAGTTCTATTTTCTTTCAGTAGAATCTTTCATAAACTTTATGGGAGTTAAAAAAAATGTTTCTTCAAGAATTGATAACAACAAGCGATCGCACGGAAAATTTAAAAAAAGCCGTTTGTCTATTACAAGCAACCATCGATCTCACAGAAGATGGCATTTTTGCGGTTGACAACACGGGCAAAAATATCATTTTCAATCAGAAGTTGCTTTCCATGTGGGGAATCCCCAAAAAGACGCCCAACAACGGCGAGGAAATCAATCCCATTCATCTCATCGGCCAGAAAATCAAGAATTCTCGGGTTTGGTTCGATCGCCTCAAAAGTACGCTGAAAAATCCCCAGAAAACAAGTACGGACTTGTTGCATCTCAAAAATGGGAGAATCTTTAAAAGTTATAGCCAACCATTATATCTCGATCGCGAAATTGTGGGGAGAACGTGGAAATTCAAAGACGTAACTGAAGAAAAAATCGTGCAAATTACCTCCAACCCCAAACAAATCATTGCTCGAATTTCTCAGCGCATTCGACAATCCCTAAAATTAGAGGATATTTTAACGACAACGGCGAATGAAGTGCGCAGTTTTTTGGCAACCGATCGCGTGATTCTCTATGAAATTAAAGCTGATGGGGGGGGAAGAGTCGCCGTCGAATCGGTAGGCTCGGGTTGGACAAAAATACTGGGAGAAGATATTTACGATCCTTGTTTTCGCGACAAATACATTCAGGCTTATCGTCAAGGGAGAACCAGTAGTATTGATGATATTTATACTGCCAAAATTCAACCCTGCCATGCCGAATTATTACAGCAATTTCAGGTTCGTGCCAATCTCGTCGTTCCCATTTTACAGGGAGATAAATTATGGGGGCTGTTAATTGCCCATCACTGTCGCGATCGCCGGGAGTGGAAACCCTTAGAAATCGAACTGTTGCAAGATTTATCCATTCATGTCGCGATCGCCATTCAACAAGCCATTTTATTTGAAAAATTAGAACAAACCAACCGAGAATTAGAGCGTATTGCTGCCATTGACGAACTCACTCAAATTGCCAATCGCCGGAAATTAGAGCATTACCTTCACCAACAATGGCACTATGCCAAAGAAGAAAATATCTGTTTATCTTTTATTCTCTGCGATGTAGATTATTTTAAATATTATAACGATACTTACGGACACCAAGCAGGGGATGATTGCCTGCAACAAGTCGCACAATTTTTAGATCGAGTCCTGCGGGATACTAACGCTCTTGTCGCGCGTTATGGTGGCGAAGAATTTGCCATTGTGTTAACTAATATCGAGGCAATAGAAGCGATAAAAATTTCCGAAAACATTCGTGAAGGTTTGGCCGCATTAAAATTAGTTCACGCTCATTCATCAGTGAGTAATTATGTTACTATGAGTATGGGGATTTCTTGCTTGATTCCTACCTCAGAACTGTCAGAATCGGATTTAGTCGCGCAATCGGACGAAGCATTATATCGAGCCAAACAGGAAGGACGCGATCGCGTTGTTATCTGGCAAAAAGATTCTTCTCATCTGGGGAATTAGCAATCAACCAATTTTGTTGTTTGAGACGTTTCCATGCTTTTTTAAGATGATTGGGTTTAAAGATAGTCCGCTTGCGATCGCTCCATTGTTGTACCCTTAAAATGGCTCTGTCGCAATCTACTGCTGCTTGGGGATCTTCGGTGACAACCCAATGAATTGTTGCTAGCATCTCTAAACCATATGGGGTTTCAAAGCCCGATATTAGGTCGCTAACCCGTTTTAAGCGTTCATTTGCCTCGGGATAATCTCTTAAAAAATTCATCGCTTTTTCTCGACCTTCTGGAAGAACATATATCTGAGAACTTTTGCTGCGATCGCCATAGCCGCGAATATAATGACCTTCAATTCTTTGTAAAGCATGATTGAGATTGTCAGCATAAGGACCAAATTTGTGTTTAACATAACGTAATTTTTGTAAATCTGGTTCTCCTGCTACCGTTAAGAAGTAAACAAGTTTTTGAATTTCTATCTTGGTTAAGCGATCTCTTAATACACTATAAAGATCTATCAGATGGATAAATAAAGAACGAGATAAAGTCATTTTAGGCTTGGAGGTATTAACCTGCATGCGATCGGCAGCAGGAGTTCCAATTGGCTCGAAAACAACGACTCGTACATCAGATAATTGAGTAAACGCCCGTTCAATCGCAGGTTGTACCTTTGCCCAATCTAAGCCTCCATTTCCACAACCCAGTGGAGGAATAGCAATGGACTTTATGTTCAGTTGCTTAACTTCTTCGACAAGAGCCATCAGTCCATTTTCAATATCCTCTATCTTAGATTTATTGCGCCAGTGGCGCTTAGTCGGGAAGTTAATAATATATCGAGGATTAAATAAACTCCCTGTAGCAAATACAAACATTTTTCCGGGTTGAACTTCCTTGGCGTTACAGGCTTTTTTATACTGACGGAAGTTTTCAGGAAAGGCTTGTTTAAACTGCAAGGCAATCCCTTTACCCATGACTCCAACACAGTTCACGGTATTGACGATCGCTTCGGTTGTTTCCTCGAGGAGATTGCCTTGCTTCAATTCAATCATTGCTCTAATCCAGAACAAATCTACTATATTAGTTTAACATATATTTAGTAATACCAATCCGAGTAAACCTCAACAGGGGTTCGATCGTCAAAGTTTTGTAACATTTGCTTTACTCGTGCTTGTATGTTACGATTCATCGTACCGATCTCTCTGATTAGTGACCAAGGACAAAACTGGTAAATGAGAAATTCGGCTTGTCTGCGACATCTACGGTTTGGATCGTCTTCAGTGCTATACCACCATTGAGATTCCATTAGTTTCCAATCAATTGTTACTAAATCCTCAAGATCGTCAAAAAAATCTGCATAATCTGTAATCGGATGACCGTCTGTGAAAGCAAAAGAAATACCGCGTTCTTGTATTGCTTGTACTTCTACAACAAGATGAACAATTTGAGTTTGTCCGCTTTGATATTCTGTTACATTACCTTTGTGGATCGTGTATAGCATTGGAGAACGAGGAGCAAAATAAAAAGGCACATAATCATGTAAAGTTCCTCCCACAGAACAAGGGACTTGTTTACGCGATCGCTTATTTTGTATGTTCTCATAAGCAATGTTAACGTGAGAGATACGATTGCGCTGCAACTGATTTTTAGCAAGCAGTCCACCAGATTTTAAGATTGTGGGGAGATTTTTCAGATCGGTAATGTGATAAATATAAGTTGGCACGATAATAATTTAGTCCCGATTGAACCTGTCAATGATTTTTAGGATAAGTCACCAAGCCAAATACTCGATTGTATTAGCACTAACATATTGTACCAGTTCTGCGGTTGCAGTAAATGCTGAGGAAGTCGTATGTCCGGAGGAACTGCCAACAGCAATTGAAGAAATTATTAATCGTCCAGAATTCGAGCGATCGCGTTGGGGGATTCTCGTACAGCCGCTACATTCTAACACATCATTATATTCTCTGAATTCTCGCTCTTATTTCGTTCCCGCCTCAAATACAAAATTATTAACCACGGCTGCCGTTTTACACCAATTCGGCGCAAATTATCGCATTCGCACGCCAATTTATGCAAAGGGGAATGTCTCTGAATTAACGCGCTTGTATCTCGTGGGAAAAGGCGATCCCAGTTTAACCCGTCAAACTCTGCAACGAGTCGCGCAACAATTGCGCGATCGCGGTGTAGAAAGCATTAATGAATTAATTGTTGAAGATGGCGCATTGTCGAATGAGATTCGACATCCAACTTGGGAACATTACGATCTCAATTTTTATTACGGCGTTGCCGTGAATCGTCTAATTTTAAATGAAAATACCTTCAATTTAACGCTATATCCCCAACAACTAGGACAACCCTTAAGATTGGAATCGGATGATGCGATCGCCGCACGACAATGGCAATTTAATAATCAAACGCGAACGAGTTACGCGAATACGCCTTATACGGTTGATATGACTCGAAATTTAGGGCAACCTACCCTTAATATTACCGGACAACTGGCTATTGATGCCGAGCCCGATCCTTGGAGAATGGCAGTGTTAAATCCCTCGCGATATTTCCTCGAAACCTTTCGCGAGTTGTTAGAAATTGAATCCATCGCGATCGCGCAAACCCAGATTCGCGATCGTCCTCAAATTCAGAAAGCCAAACAAGCAACGATCGCAATTGAATCTCCCCCGCTTTCTCTCTTAATTCGCGATACCAATCAACCCAGTAACAATCTTTACGCTGAAGCACTCTTACACCTGTTAGGAGAACATTCTGCGAGTCCCCCTTTAAAAGCTCTAGAAGCTGCCTTAACCGATCTAGGAGTAGATGCGTATGGTTATCAACTTGCGGACGGTTCTGGGCTTTCTCGGCACAATTTCCTCAGTCCCGAAGCGATCGTACAAACTTTACAAGGAATAGCGCGATCGCCGCAAGGGGAAATTTATCGCGCTTCTTTACCCGTAGCTGGAGTTAGCGGGACTTTGAAAAATCGCTTTAATAATACTGTCGTTCGAGAGATGATGCAAGCTAAAACCGGAACGATGACAGGGGTTTCTGCACTTTCCGGTTATTTAGAAGTTCCCGAATATCAACCTTTAGTCTTTAGTATTATACTGAATCAATCCGATCGCTCGGTGCGGGAACAGCGTGAAGCGATCGATCGAATTGTTTTAGCATTAAGGAAATTACAATTTTGTAGTTATTAAAGCCCAGTTGCTCAATTTCTCAGACCAATTTCCCAAAAAGATCGCAATCTGTCCGAAATAGAGATAAGAGGAATTGTAGGGAGGGAAAACTCGTGGAGAATCCTCCGAAAATGGAAACGCAGAAAACAGCGATCGCCTTGAGTTGCAGTCTGCTGGGTGCTGTTTGGCTCATCGTTCATTTTTCAACACTCAGTTGGTTTTATACCGCATTTCGCCACGCTTCCCCCATGGAACAAGCGATCGTGTTTGGGGGAGGAGTCATTCTATTCGCTGCGATCGGGATATCTTTTTACCGAGAAAGAGAAAAATTAGCCTTCTTTCCTACGGTGAAAATTTTCCCGATGGTAGTCGTTATCGGGAGTTTATTCGGCGCGATCGCACTCAAACTGTTAGGAAATATCGAACAACTCACCGCACTGCTTTTCCTATTGGGAAGCTATGGCATTTTGGGGTTATTTATCGAACGCGATCGCTGGAGGAAAGGACTTCCCATTGCCGCGATCGTTGCCTGTATTCTCCCCTTAAGTCCTCCCTTGGGGAGTGGGTTTGGAGGGCTACCTTTGAGAGTTTTAACCGCGCATTGGCTGGAACAATTTCTCTCGTCAAATCAAATTAGTGCGGTTTCCTCCCACGATATTATCGTCCTCGAAAATGGAATTGCAGAAGTTGGTATCCCTTGTAGCGGCATTAAAAGTCTTTGGGTAGGAAGCCTATTTTTCTTAGGGTTAACATGGATTGATAAGCGCGCGATCGGTTGGCTTTGGCTGTTTGTGGGTGCCACAAATATTATCCTTTTATTTAGCGCTAATTTCCTGCGAGTTCTGGTTTTAGTTATCCTGATCGATGTTTTCAAACAGCCCGAGTTTGCCGATTTACTTCATCTTCCTCTAGGATTATTCGGTTTTATTCTCGTTTGCGGGATAACATGGAGTCTCTCGCGATTAATTCCTCGAAATGCTAAGCCTCTAACAACTAATTCCCCATTCCCTATTCCTCATTATCTATTATCAGCTATCAATCATTTATTGATCCAAAAAAGTGTATTGGGGATCGCGATCGCATTAGCGATCGTTTATCATTTTCTACCGATATACTCTCCCGAACTCATTCAAGCGATCGCGCTGCCTAAATCCGTTGATACGGCACTCATCGAACTCACGCCAGCAGAAGAGAGATTTTTTAATAGCTATCCCGAAACATTAGCGGAAAAACATCAATTTCGCTTGGGCAATTTATCGGGTTCTGTTTTGGTTGTTGCCAATACCTCTTGGCGCAGTTATCATCCGCCAGAACTCTGTTTTATCGGCAGTGGTTTAAAAGTCGATCGCGTCGAAAAGAAACAACTTTCAACAGAAGTGATGGCACGTTGGCTCTCCTTACAAAATGGTCAATTTTCCGCAACCTATTGGCTACAATCAAAAGACCAAACTACAGATGATTTTTATCGCCGCCTGTGGCAACAATTTTTCAAGCCCCAAGATCGATCTTGGATTCTCATCTCAATCCTCTTCGATCGCAAAATCAGTGCCGATAATCCTCTCCTGCGAGAACTTACAACAGAAATTTATAACTCAATTCGTAGGGTGCGTTAGCGACAGCGTAAAGCACCTATTTTCTCAATCAGTAACGCATCTATTTTCTCAATCAGTAACGCACTAATTCCCCGAACAAAATAAACCAAAAAACTAGGATCTCTCTCAAAACCATGAATCGAATTAAAAGATATTTCTCTGTGCTTTGCTATACCATATTTTGGGTTTGGAATATTGCCTTTATTTTAGTCATTTATTTTGGCATTCTACCCCATGTTGGTATTCCTCTCATGCAAGCCGTTGCAGCCGGAGAAATTCACTGGCAATTTCTGTTAACTTTTTTGGGATTTATTGCTGTCATCACAAATTGTACATTTTTAGGAGGCTGGTACTTCTTTAAACGTCCTTATGCTCTCTTACAATTCTTTTATGGAGTCGAAGTTCCATTTTTCTTATTGTGTATCGTGCGTTTATTCGCCTTGCGAGAACTCAATCCAGCAAGCAGTCAACTGTTAACTACACTTCTTTTTGGGATTTTTGCTTTTTTCCTTTACTTAATTGGAGGTTATTTGGGCAAAAAAGAGGAAATTTCTCAACCCAGACGGAAGATTTTCTCATTTGTCCAGTCCTTCGCTCATAGTTTGTTAGTTTTAATTGGAGTTTATGCGGGACTTTTACTCCTTTTCTATGCCGTCCCGATCGCATGGTGGTTACTGAAAGGATTCTTTTCTTTTAACTGGTTGCATGAGTTAATTGATGAATTAACTAACCCTGATTTTTATCGTTATTTCTGGGCGTATCTCCTCTTTTTTCTTGTTTTTATTTTCGGCGCGACTTTGTTTGTTGTGATGCCCTTTTGCTTTTCTCTATTTTACATTAATTCTGGGAGAAAAGTCTTATCCGAATTTGCCAAACAATATGGTAATAAAATTGCGATCGCGATCGCAACAGGAACCCTTGCAGTTTGGCTGACAATCTTTGTCTCCTTACAACAACAGCCGCAGATTCAAGCCTTCCAATGGTTGGAAAAAAGTCCTGAAACGAATAGCGATCGCGCTACACTCGTCGCCAAATCCGATAAAATTCGCGAAGGTTTAGTGAATGCCTATTTACTTCCCTATCGCTACATCAGTACGTGGGATGAAAATAATCATATTCGGGAAATGTATCGAGAGAGTTTTAATCTCTCCAAGGAAGCAGCCAATATGCTTCAAGCGTTCTACAATCAGTTAATTTCACCCTTTTTATATCAAGGCGATCGCAGCGATGTTGGAGAAGCAGAAGCGCTATATTCCCAGTTTTTTGATACTCCCATTCAAAAAGGCGATCGTCAAGCCGTTGTTAAGGCTTTAACCTCAACCGCAAATCGTGGGGAAGCGAAAGCAGGATTATTAGATGTCGAACAAAGAAAAGTGTTTTTAGCCAGTCAAGAAATTAACCTTTCCGAACGAGGCGATCGCGCAGAAATTGAACTACACGAAGTCTACCAGAATCAAACCCCAAACCAACAAGAAATCTTTTATTCCTTCTCCTTACCGGAAAGTGCAGTTTTAACGGGTGTATGGTTAGGAGAAACGAGCGATCGCGTCTCTCGTTACGTTTATCAAATTTCCCCTCGCGGTGCCGCCCAACAAGTGTATAATGACCAAGTCAGAGAACGAGTCGATCCTGCATTACTCGAACAAGTCGGACCGCGACAATATCGCTTGCGTGCTTTTCCGATTCCTCCTCGTCGAGTCGTCGAGGGTGAATTACAAACCCCAGAAATGCACCTTTGGTTAACCTATCAAGTTCTCCAAAAAGATCGAGGTTGGGCATTCCCTCAACTCGCAGAGAAACGCAATATTTTCTGGACTCAGAAAACCAAACGTTTCCTGAATGGGAAAAAACAACGACGATCTAACAATTGGTTGCCTGCTTTTCTCCCCATTTCAGCAACTGTTCCTTTGCAACCCCATACCATTGATTTTCCTCAAGGTTATCAACTCATTGCCAACCCGTTAACGGAGTCTGAATATGCCTTCCCCAAAGGCATGAAAATTGCTGTTCTTTTGGACACTTCTTATAGTATGAGAGAACGAGTTCGAGAGATAGAACAAGCGTTAAAATGGTTGACAAAACAAGGATTTTCTGATAATAATCTGACCAACAATGATGCCGACTTATACTTAACGGGAACATTAAATGTAGAACCGAAACGCATCGACGATATCGATCGCGTCAACCTCTCCCAACTCGTCTTTTATGGAACGATTCAACCCCCCGAAATGCTGCAACAATTTCATCGCTTGCAAGGAGAAAGCAAGTATGATGCAATTCTTTTATTAACCGACGAAGGAACTTACGAACTCTCTGACGATGATGCTGAAGTTCCAGAAATAAATATTCCCTTATGGATGGTACATTTAGGGGATAAATTGCCTCCAGCTTATGCCGATCGCGTCCTGTCTGCCATTCAAGATAGTGGGGGAGGAGTCGCGGTGCAACTCTCGGAGGTATTGCAACAGTTGGCGACTCGTGCAAGTTTAAATGCGGTTAACGTGATGGATGGTTATACTTGGAAAATAGAGGAAAGCGATCGCCAGATTGAAAATAAAGATGGGTTTTCTGCGATCGCCGCACGACAGTTAATTTTAGGACTGGGACAGCAGTTAGATACTCAACAAGTGGCGAATTTAGATATCCTGCACGATATTGCGAAAACGAATAGCGTTATTACTCCTTATTCCTCTGCGATCGTGTTAGTTAATGACAGGCAAAAAGAACAATTAAAACAAGCTGAAGCGAAAAGCGATCGCTTTGAACGAGAGGTAGAATCGGGGAAAGAACAACTGACTTCGCCTTTGAATCCCTTTCATGTTTCTGCGGTACCCGAACCGGAATTATGGATACTCTTGGGAATTGGTGCGATGGGTTTGATATTGGCGATTTGGCAGCGCGATCGCATTGCTGTATAGTAGTAGTAAGGTGGGCAATGCCCGCCTTAAAAAATTGCGATCGCTTTCAAAACCTGCAATAATTTACTCGCACTTTGTAAATCCAATAAAGATAGAGAAGGCATATATTGATAAGTTGGGGGATTGCCTTGTTGAATATACAAAAACCAATAATCTATCCCATTCGTTGACAGTCCCCAAACTGAATTTTGCTCTTCTAGACCTTTATAAGCATAAGTCAGCAACTGCGGTAAACCTGCCAAAGTCGAGGTTAAACTGGGTTTGGTTTCCAAAACAACAATCCAAAAATCTGTATTTTTTGGAGTTTTTTTGTCCTTATTCACGGCAATAATATCAATTCGTCCGGAAATACTCGTGCTTTCTGTCTCAATTTCGATTCGTTCGATATTCGTCTCGACTTTCATTTGAATGGGATATTCATAAAAACCCGCCAAACGCAATAAAGGAGCAACTGCAACTAAGCGAATTTGTCCTTCTAATGCTTCTCCTGTATCGAGATAAGGAAGAAAATTATTGCGAATTTTTCTGAGTTCTTGTTGTTCGTTTTCTGTAACGGGATTGAGAGATAAGAGAGACTCAAACGAACCATCATATAAATCTTGAAAGCCAAATAATCGGCGAACATCGCTGAGAGTGAGTTTTCGAGCTTGGAGTGCTGTCATAGAAATACCTAGAATTCTAACTATAGTTTGATTTTATCTTATTCAGGCTATAAGATCGCGATCGCTTTCAAAACCTGTAATAATTTACTCGCACTTTGCCTCTCATCTAAAGACAATAAAGGCAGATGTTGATAGGTAGTAGGATTGCCTTTTTGGATATAAACAAATAAATAGCGCAATCCATTGGTTACCAAACCCCAAACATTCTCTTGATGTTCGAGACTTTTGTAAGCATAAGTTAAAAGTTGAGGTAAACCGTAAAAAGGTTCGGTTAAAACTTTTTTGGTTTCAATAACTAAAATCCAGAGATCGGTTTTAGTTTCGATCGCTCGTTCTTTATTCACAGCAACAATATCAAATCGTCCGGAAATAATCGTATCGTCATCTTCAAATTCGATCCGTTCGATATTTTTTTCGACTTGCATTTGAATGGGATATTCGTAAAAACCTGCCAAACGCAATAAAGGTGCAACGGCAATTAAACGAACCTGTCCCTCTAATATATTTTCAGCTTCAAGATAAGGTTCAAAATCATCATAAATTTTTATCAGTTCTTGCTGTTCTACGTCTGTAATCGGTTCGAGAGATAAAAAAGACTCGAATGCACCATCACGCTGTTTTTGAAAACCAAATAATTGGTGAACCTCTTTAATTTTCAGGTTTCTGGCTTGTAGTACTGTCATGGGTAGATTGAAAACTCTGCATAGTTTTATTGTACCATACGAGTGGCAGATGAGAACAACGATCGATCGCCGCTTGATTACAACCAACCTCGCAACCAATAAACAACAATGCCAATGTATTCTTTTAAAGCTTGAGTTGTATTCCCCAAACGATCGACACTGGGAATTAAACTTAATAAAAACACCCGTAAATTAAAACTCGATTTAACTTTGAGATTATCCGTCGTCAAAAAATCAGTAGGTGCGGGGACAAAATTAATATTTTGATGTTTGAAAATGAGATACGATCGCGCCATGTGCATTGCGGAAGTGACCAATAATACGCGATCGAGCTTTTCTTTTGCTAAAATTCTCTTCACATTGACGGCATTTTGATAAGTATTGAGAGACTCTGATTCTTCAATGATGTCCGATCGCGGCACTCCCAAAAATTCCAGAAAACTTGCCATATCTGCCGACTCGGGGAGGAATTTTTTGCCCCAACCAATGCGACCCCCCGATACAATAATTAAAGGAGCCTTTTCTTGCCTGTAGAGTTGTGCGGCGTAAAGAAGGCGATCGCTTCCCTCTGTTAAATCGACCATAGGACGAGGAGGAGTAGCGGGTTTAATACATCCCCCCAAAACAACAATCGCATCGGCTCGGGGCAGCTCTTCCGAGGGAATATGCCGACCTTCGAGAGAATGAATGAGAAAAACATTGACCCTCGGATGGCTGGCACTAATAATAATGGTCAAAGCTAGAGCGATGGGTAAAGGCGTCCAACGCGATCGCCGCCAAGCCAGAATAAAGGAAATGATTAATAAAATGCAGGAGAATCCTAAAGGATAGAAAAATAGAGGCAGAAATTTAGAGAGAAAAAGAAACATATTTCCCATTCCAAGCACTTAATGCTATTTAAAATACTATATTCGCGCAAATAAAAATCTAAAAAATACACTAAATTGACGATTGAGACATCTAGAACGCTCGACAATATAGCCTCACAACATTGAGATCTAGTGGATTTACGAAGATCTCTCTTAATTTTTTTTAACTTTACGTAAAATCCACATTTATGCCATAAGTTATACCAACTTAAACTTAAAAAGTTATAATCGAGCCAAGTCTGAGGGCATGATAAATAGCAATTGAGAAACACCAATTAAGTTAGGGAGCATCTATCTCCAGATTTCCCCCCTCTCAATTTCCCAAGCCGGGGGAGTCGCAATGGCAAAAACTGCTAGTAGTTGAATCGAGAAAGCGAGCAATGAACATCAAAAACTTACTTTTATTGCCTTTACTCTTGGTAATGGCCTGTAGTTCCACCGGAAGAGAGTCCTCTTCAACCCCTGTCGAAGCCATCCCAAGCTGCCCCGAGCAATTGAGATTCGCCGTCACGGACATTCCGGGAGAAGAAAGACTGAAAGACGAGTTTGGTGCATTTCAAACCGCACTGGGAGAAGTTTTAGGCATTCCCATCAAACTTTTCCCCGTCAGCACTCACGTCGCGGCGGCTCCCGCTTTAATGTTCGATCGCATCGATCTCGCCCTCGCCGGACCGTCGGAATACGTTCTCATGAACGCCAAAGCCAACGCCAGTCCCCTCGTGGGAATTACCCGTCCGGGCTACCATACCGTCATTCTCGGGGTCGCCGATACTGACATGAAACGCGTCGAAGACCTTAAGGGCAAAACCATCGGTATCCGCGAAGAGGGCTCTACGGCCGGACATTTAGGGGTTTTGCGCTTGTTAAAAGACGCGGGATTCGAGTTAAACCAAGACTTCAACACGAAAATTATCGGAGATGATAGCGGTTTGCTCGAACTCAAAGAAGGTCGCTTAGATGCTTGGGCG
>JBFRWJ010000142.1:0-6389 GCA_051439525.1 Spirulina sp.
AAACTACAGTCTTAAGAAACAAATTGGGATAGTTTACAAGCTGGGAACGGGTTGAACGATCGCCGTGGACGTTTCGGGATCGGGAGCTTTTCCAAACCATGTTTCGTAAATTTTGGCAAGAGTTCCCTCTTGTTTGAGGGTTGAAATGATGGCATTGCATTCATCTCGCAAGGGATTTCCTTTCGCAAACATCATGCTATATCTTTCCCCCGTCGGAATGCGTTCGACGACCGTCAAAGTATCTCGATCTTTGGTATAGGACAGAGTACCGGGTAGATCGGCAATATAGCCGTCAAAAACGCCAGCCTCGAGGTCTTGCATGGCAGGTTCAATGCCCTCGTAACGAAGGATTTTACTAAATTTATACTGGGCTTGACGATCTTGACTCCAGCGATCGCCGGTCGAGGCATTATCAACGGCGACAACTTTGCCAGACATATCCTTTAACCCCGCGATGCCACTATCAGTTTTAACCGTGAGAGATTGATCGCTGTCGTAATAGGGTTGAGCAAAGTCAAAAGTTTTCATCCGTTCTTCTGTAATCGTAATAGATGATATTGCCACATCAATGCGTTCGGACAAAAGTGCGGGGAACAGATCGATAAACGGCATATCGATAAATTCGATTTCTCTCCCTAATGCGTTGGCGATCGCGGTTATCAATTCCACCTCAAATCCGACCAATTCCCCCGTTTCATTTTCAAATTCCCAAGGTGTGTTTCCAATATTTAAGCCAACTTTTAAAAGTCGATCGCTGCGACTCGAGTTGCCGTTATTGGCTTGGCAAGCCGCGATGGCTACTGCGAAGCCAAAACCACTGCACAATTGCCAGAAAAAACGCCGAGAGTAGGTTTTATCAGTCATCGTTTGCAAGAAGTTGAAAAAGAATAATGCGAATTTAATGGATCGTTCATAACAGCGAAGAATTAATTTCGCTCTAAAGAATTAAACGCTTGGGGCAATTCAATTATAAATGTCGTCCCCCAATCCGGGCGAGACTTTAGAGTCATTTTACCATGATGCTTATTCACGATTGCATAACAAATGGCCAGTCCCAACCCCGTTCCTTGACCAATGGGTTTGGTCGTAAAAAAGGGATCGAAAAGTTTGGCTTGAATCTCTTCTGGAATTCCCGTACCGTTATCGTGGATGGAAACGCGAATGCCTGAAGATTGAGACCGCGTTTGAATCGTAATTTGTTTGGGATGGCGATCGCCACAGTCTAAGAGGGCATCGATCGCATTACTCAACAAGTTCATAAACACTTGATTGAGTTGAGCGGGATAGCATTCCACCAAAGGTAAATCGTGATAGTCTTTAATCACCTCAATGCCTTGCTTGAGCCGATTGCCGAGCAAGATTAAAGTACTCTCGATCCCTTCATGAATATTGCTGGCTTTGGTTGCGGATTCATCTAAACGAGAAAAATTGCGCAGAGAAAGGACTAATTGCCGAATGCGATTGGCTCCGACGTTCATGGATTGGAGAATTTTGGGCAGATCTTCCCGCAGAAAATCGAGGTCGCTTTCCTCGATCTTGTCTTCAATATCGGGGGGTAAGGTTGTGAAATGATTTGTATAGAGATCGATCAGTTCGACGAGATCCCGAGCATAGTCGCTGATGTAGGGTAAGTTACCGTAGATAAAGTTGACGGGATTATTGATTTCGTGGGCAATCCCAGCAACCATCTGCCCCAAGCTCGACATTTTTTCAGTTTGGATTAATTGAGCTTGGGTCTGATTTAATTCTCGGGTATACTCTTCGATCCATTCGATCAGTTGATTGAGAGCCGAGGCGAGAATCGCAGTTTCGTTTTTCCCGGGCAATTCGGGAACTCGTTGCTGGAAATCCCCGGTTTGCGTAACCGTGCGGGCAACATGGGTAACGCGGCGGATCGGTTGGACGATCGCTCGAGCGGCGATCGCTGCCAAGATAACGGCGATCGCGATCGAGAGGAACATGCTTCCCAAAATAATGGCAAACCGCAGCCCATTCGCTCGGGCAAAGGCAACTTCGGCGGCTTCGCTATCTCGGGCGGCGGCTTCGAGGAGCATGGAAATTTCTTCGGAATAACGAAAAAAACGCACGGCGGCGGGATCGTTAACAAAGCGAACTAAAGTTCTTTCAAAGGTGGCTCGTCCCTCTGGAGTTAGCGCTAAAGGTAAAGCTGTATCGAGGATGCGCTCCTGCTCGGTTACATAGAGGGCAAATACTTGGCGATAAGCCTTTAAAAAGCGGCGGGTTGCAGCCCCCCCCGTATTGGGTGTTGTCTTGTCGGCAATCTCCTCTAAAAGTTCCTCGACAGTTTCGACGCGCTCCTCAAACTCGACTCGGGCGGTTGCGAAGCGGCGGGGGTTGCGCAGGACGGGTAAAAATTCGCGCTGGGGTTGAAATTGGCTGCTGGCAAACAGGAGGCGCGAGAGCAGTTTGCTCTGTTCGGTAGCGATGCTCAGTTGTTTTTGGGCGGCTTGGTGAAAGCGATCGCCGACAATCAGTCCGATCGCCGTTCCGATCGCGGCAATTCCCAAAGCAATTCCATAACTCCAGTAAATTTTTTGACCAATGCTTAATTGTTGTAGGGGTTGGGTGAGTTTTGGCAAGGGGATCAACTGTTTTAACATAATAGGCAATGACGCGAACAATTCACGCTCGATTGCTCTACTCACAAGCAATCTCGATGACCCAAGAATAACAATTACCACCAAAACGTCGCTGACTCTATCATACTATCCTCTCTGAGTTGGCAGAGATTTTTTAGACGCGATCGCCTTTACAATTATTCACATTGGCAGGTTAGCAAAAACCCAAAATGCCCCACACTATTGTTACAGAAACTTGTGAAGGTGTTGCAGATTGTGTCAAATCAATTCAAAAATGGTCAATGCTTGCCGGTTGCCTAGAACACCGATTCACTAATATTTTTTTTGAAGTTGGGGGTGTAGAATTTGGACAGAAAATCAAGGCTTTCAGCGATAGGCGATCGCTAAAATTCTCAACCTATACGGTTACTGAATCGGTGCTCTAGAGTCATCCCGGCCCCGGTAAAATCAACGGGGGTATATTCGAGGAAAATTCACCAAATTATTGCGATAATTTGGCACGAATTTCCTCAACTCGCTTGCGATTGACTCCTAAATCCGATTGTCCCAGACGCGATGCAGAACGAACGTGAATGACTTTCGCATTCTTATCGAGATAAAACTCGACATCATCGACAAATCCCATTAACTTACTCTTGAATTCTGCATAAAGATAATTATCAGTTTCTTTAATAATTTTTGTCAGAACCATCCCCTCAATGACTTGGCGTAATTTTGCCATAGAAACCAGGGGTAAGGGAGCCACTTTTTCTTGAGATTTCGTGCTTTGAGATGAGACGCAATTGGGAGTTCCGGGACAAGCCGCGAGTTTCCCGTTTTTTACCCCTAAATTGGTCGGTCGTTTTCCAGCAAACATTAATTTTATCTCGATAATATTTGAACCAAGATAATTATAAACGCCGAAGGGGGTTTGACAAGATTATTTTTGCGTTTCCCAAACCGTTTCTAAATAATCGATCGCGGCTTCTATTTTATTGGGATAATGTTGGGCAAATTCGGCAAACCAGAGTCCCTCACCCGAATAAGGATCTAACTGTTTTAACCACTCCTCGGCTTTGCGTTTCAAGGCTTTGCGTCGCTGTTGGCGCTGCCATTCTCGTTCTCGTTTTTCTCGCATTTCTTTTTCTTGCCGTCGCAAGCGTTCTGCGATATCCTCTTTGTTAAATTCACTTTTTAGATCTGCCAACAGGTCGTCAGTTTGGCGATCGCGAATTTTGGTAGCTTTGTGATGCTGAGACGGTGGTATTTCCCGTCTATGTTTTTGCTGAAAATCTGCTTTTAAATCCGACAAAAAGCGATCGGTACTCGCCGACACTCGGGGTCGCCGCGATCGCTTCTCTTCCTTCTGCTTGCTAAAATCGCCTCGGACTTCCGCCAGCATTTCATCAATTTGTGGCGATCGCGCCGGTGTTGGGGGTTGTGGCGTTTTCTCGGCAAACTCCCCCGCTACGTCGGACAGCAAATCGTCGATCGCGCTGGTTTCGCGTTTTTGGGGGGGTTTTTCAGGCTGGCCAAATTCAGCTTGCATTTGCGCTAACAGGTCGTCTGTAGAGGGTTCTTGGGGCTTCGGAGACATCGATCGCGTTTCATTCGTCTTACTTCTATTGTGAAACTCTCCTTGCAGTTCTGCCAGCAATCTTTCAATTTCTCCCGATTTTTTCTGGCGATCGCGAGATTTCTCTTCCTTTGCCTTGTGCTTCTCGGCAAACTCTGACTGCATCTTGGCTAGCAAATCGTCGACTGAATCCATTTTTCCCTCCATAACCAACAACCAACAACTAATCCAAAATTGCATTAATCAACACTTCCGTTAGCTTCATGGTTTCCAAGCGATCGAGGGTAACCGTATCAACGATATCGAACTGTGCCCCCATTTGTGGCAAACCATCATCCAACCATTGTAAAAAACAAGTCGCCTCGCGATCGCTTCCCACCTGAATAAAAGAAATTCCTAACTCCTCATCCTTCTCGATCTGTTGAGACGCATTAATAATCACCCGCATCACCGCTTCGCGATCGCGGAATGTCCCATCGGTCACCACTAAAAATATTTCTCCGTTGGGTTGCGCGATCCCTTGAGATTTGCGTTCAAAATAGTTGTGTAGCGCATCTTCGAGCACCCCTGAAAGTCCCGTGCGACCCGAGGGAGGATTTTCCGAGAAAATTTGGTTGACGCTACCTGACGTGACATGATCGTAACGGCGAAATCGTCCGGAAAACATGTACACGGTAATCCCATCGGGATCGAATTCTTCACATTTTTGTGCGAGAGCTAACGTCGATTCCCGCACGATCTCCCAGCGAGTTTTCCCGTCAGCGCGATCGCATTGCGACATACTCGAACTTTTATCGATAATCAGCGTATAGTCGCGAGCTTCCAGCATGAGACTCCTTTATGTTGGCCACTATTATATTAGCCACTATGATGCGATCGCGCGCGACAGATTGCGAATCGTGCTCACCTCAAGCAGCCGCCACCAGATCTTGGAGGGGGGCATAACGAAAATATCGCTCTCCTCCTAGTTCTAGGACTACTTTAATTTTAGGCTCTTCCTTGGATAAATTTATCAAATATTCAATTTCTTGCCGCGACAGAATCATTCCTTCCAGAATCCAAAGAACCAACCCTTTGGAAGTCGGGGGAAGGGTTGCGAGTTGAGTGGTAACGATAGGAGGAACGAAATAGATCGGCCCTACCATCGCACCTTGTCCGATATTTTTCTTGCCTAAGTGGGGAGGACGAACGCCGTGGACTCCGGTTAGATAGGCCGCAACATCACCCAATCCCCTCGCAGTAATATGCAAGGTGGTATAACCATTTGCCCGCAAGCGTCGTTGATAACGTCCTTCAAACCCACCCTCGAGAGGGGCATAGACTCCTAATGCTCCGGTTTGCTCTAAGGCGCGGATAAACTTTTTACCAGTCGTAAGCAGTGGCATGGGCGTTAATCGTTTGTAAATGTCCTCGAGAAGATTATACGGCAACAAGCAACTGTCACTGGGGGATTTCTTCTTCTTCTGCGATCCGAAGACGAAATATTTTTTGAGGATTGAGTAATGAAGAAAAAATCAGCAATTTAGGGGTACTGAAGTAGGAGAACCCGGTTTGCCAGGCCCGTATCATCCCGTACAAGCTCGACTCTTAGAGGAAACATTTCAACTTTAGAGATAAATTTTAGGAATTAGGACTTGCTGAAAAAGTTAGAAAAAACTGGGGGAGAGGGGGATTGATAGTTGACCCTTGATAGTTGACCCGTGGGTCGGTTTAAATTATTATGTAGGAGGTAGCGAGACTCTCAAATTTCCATCTATGCCTAAAATTGTAGATAAAGAACAAAAACGACAGGACATTGTAGAAGCATCCTTGCAAGTGTTTAAATGCAAGGGTTATCAAGGAACGCGGATTATTGATATTGCCAAGGAAGCAGGCATTGGAAAAGGAACGGTTTACGAGTATTTTCACAGCAAGGATGAAATTATTTTAGGCGTTTTTGACGAACTCTTCCTCGATTACGAACAATTACTCTATACTCGGGTCAAAAGCGATCGCGCTTCCATTGAAGAGATAATCAGCAGCGTTGCCAGTGCATTGGAAGATTTAGACGACTGTGCGGAACTGATTCCCGTCTATTTTGAATTGTGGAGTTCTCGGCAACTGTGCGAAAGTTTGGGATTGAGAGAAAGGATGGGAAAATGGTTTGAGCGATTGAGTGCGGCTTATACCCAGTTAATTGAGAAAGGACAGCGATCGCAAGAAATTTCTCCAGAAATTAATGCGAGAGCTTTTGC
>JBFRWJ010000143.1:0-9434 GCA_051439525.1 Spirulina sp.
GTCTTTAAGCGATCGCGTTCGTTTTTGTTGGCATCACTGGCCGATTGAAGGGAATGTTTTAATTATTTTTGATGATGTGACAGAGTATCAGGAAATCGAGCCGTTTCTACCTCCAGATGACTCGCGTTTTAAGGTGATTATTACCACGCGATCCCAAAAATTACATCAGGCTTTCGAGGGGTTAAATTTAAAGGTTCTCAGTGAAAAAGCGGCTTTAGAAATGCTGCAATCTTTCCTTGGGGAAAGTCGCATCGAAGCAGAGTTAGAAGCAGCAAAAAGTTTGTGCGAGTGGTTGGGTTATCTGCCGTTAGGATTGGAGTTAGTGGGGCAATATTTGCAAGATAAGGATTTATCTCTGGTAGAAATGAGAAGGCGTTTGGAAAGAAGGCGCTTGGCACAAACGGCTTTGAAAAAGCATACCATAGAAGCGACAGCTCAACGGGGAGTGCGGGAGGCATTTGAATTGAGTTGGCAAGAGTTGCCAGAGGATGCGAAAGAGGTTGCTGGTCTGTTGAGTTTGTTTGCAGTTGCTCCCATTCCTTGGGGACTGGTGCAAGAGTGTTTTGATTGGGATGAGGAAGATTTAGAAGATATTCGCGATGGGGTTCTGGTAAAACTCAGTCTTTTGCAACGATTAGAAGGAAGTTTATATCAACTTCATCCCCTCCTGCAAAAGTTTATGAGGGATAAGTTAGAAGCGTCTGAAACGGCAGAGATTTGGAAGCGGAAATATTGTGGGGTCATGGTGAGAATTGCTCGACAGATCCCCCACACACCCACATTAGAACAGATTGAAAATTTTGCCGTTTTTATTCCCCATTTGGAAGCCGTTGCGGAAAATCTCTGCGATGCGATCGAGGATGAGGAGTCAATTTTACCATTTTTAGGAATCGCATGCTATTACAATGGACAGGGACTCTACAGTCAAGCCGAGCCTTGGTACGAGCAATGTTTATCTGTGGCTCACGATCGCTTAGGAGAAGACCATATCTCTGTTGCCATTTCTCTCAATAATTTGGCGTTACTCTACTCATCTCAAGGAAGATATGAAGAAGCAAAACTCCTCTATTTTCAAGCCTTGGCTCTGAGTCGAAAACTCTTAGGAGAAGACCATCTCTCTGTTGCCATTTCTCTCAATAATTTGGCGGAAATCTACTATGTTCAAGGGAGATATGAAGAAGCAGAACCCCTCTTTTCTCAAGCCTTGTCTCTGAGTCGAAAACTCTTAGGAGAAGACCATCCCAATATCGCCACTTCTCTCAATAATTTGGCGTTAGTCTACTCATCTCAAGGGAGATATGAAGAAGCAGAACCCCTCTTTTCTCAAGCCTTAGCTCTGAGAAGAAAACTCTTAGGAGAAGACTATCCGGATGTCGCCAATTCTCTCAATAACTTGGCTTTACTCTACTATGCTCAAGAGAGATATGAAGAAGCAGAACCCCTCTTTTCTCAAGCCTTAGCTCTGAGAAGAAAACTCTTAGGAGAAGACTATCCCAATGTCGCCAATTCTCTCAATAATTTGGCGTTAGTCTACTCATCTCAAGGGAGATATGAAGAAGCAGAACCCCTCTTTTCTCAAGCCTTGACTCTGAGTCTAAAACTCTTAGGAGAAGACCATCCGCATGTCGCCAATTCTCTCAATAATTTGGCTTTACTCTACTCATCTCAAGGAAGATATGAAGAAGCGGAATCCCTCTCTTTACAAGCCTTGGCTCTGAGGAGAAAACTCTTAGGAGAAGACCATCCGGATGTCGCCACTTCTCTCAATAATTTGGCGTTTCTCTACTCATCTCAAGGAAGATATGAAGAAGCAGAATATCTCTATTCTCAAGCCATTTTCATTGTTGTCAATCGTTTGGGTTTTGAACATCCGAATAGTCAAACCATGCTGCAAAATTTCTGGGATTGTTTGCAAAAGGCGATCGCAGCAGGAAAAAGAGATCAACTCAGCAACCATCCCCTCACCCAAGATATCCTCAAACAGATAGATATAGCCAACAAGGAAGAATAAGAGGAAATAGAAACGCGATCGCCTATCATTCATAAATATTTATTGATAAAATCTACAGGCGTTAAACATTCAAACTCAGCAATTGCTTGAATCAATTTACGATTTGACGAAACAAAACAATCTGCATTTCCTAATTTTGCACTTAAGAAAATTTCAATATCTTCACTAGGAACTTGCCTCGAATCCTTAAGTTCTTCTAACCATTGATTCCATTCAGCATCGGGACTAACATAATGAATATTCAGGCGAGATAAAATAAGACCCAGAACAAAACCAGCTTTATCTTTACCCCATAAATATTTACCGACTCGTCGTATTTGGTCGATGAGTTCTGGAGAGAGGATAATTTCCACATCGAGTAGATTAGAGACTCGACCATAATAACCAATAGCTGACAAAATTGTAGCCTCTTCAGAATCAGGATATTGCGTTCCAATAATATAAATATTAGTGTCCAGACATAATCGCGTTAATGGGAATGGCATTCCGATTTTGTTCTCCCTTTTTCTTCTAGCATATCCAACTTAACTTTATGGATTAATTCCATAATTTTTTCTTTGGAGTTATAACCATTTGTGAGAGCAATTTGTCGGAGAACTTCAAATTCATCGGGTTCGTGTTCCGCGACAATGATAATGTCAACCTCTCCATCTTTCAATTCTGGTGGAATCGTTAGGTTAATTTGGCCATTTTCAACAATTCCTTTAGTTTGGATAATCCTCATAATATTTGGGGGAGTTGGGTTTGAGTCTCTTGAAATCGAGCGGATTTCTACGCCTTTAGAATTAGTATAACAACTTATATCCGTTCCGCGATCGCTCTCCCCTTCTTTTCTCAGCAAACCAATGCGATCGCAGTTTTTGTTAAGCCGAAACAACAGTAGCGCGATCGCTGTCTGTTGCGATCGCTTTTTTTCCTCTTCCCGTCGCACAGCGAACCGCTAAAGAATTAATCGTTCCCAAAGTTTCCACTAAAGTTTCCCATTCGTCTGCGATCCGTTTTTATGTTAGAATAAAGAAATCGTGCTAAGCATTGCGATCGACAATGACACAACCTGCCATCATTCAAACAGAACGAGGGTTAACCATAGCCGGAACTCGCATTACCCTTTATGATGTTATGGACTATGTAACGGCTCAATATCCTCCCCAATTCATCCGTGCCTTATTTAATCTCACCGAAGAGCAAATTAACGTCGCATTAAAATACATTAAAGAGCATCGCGATCGCGTTGAAACAGAATATCAAATCGTGCTCAAAGAAGCCGAGGAATTGCGACAGTATTACGAAGACAAAAATCGCGATCTCATTGCCAAAATCCGCAACCGAGAGCCAAAACCCGGTACAGAAGTCATTCGGGAAAAACTCAAACAAATGCGAGAAACGCGATCGCAGCCGGACAAAAAACTGTTATAATAGAGCCGGAAAAAACAAGAGACGAGAAAAAGATGGTCGGCGCGATCGCGAATATCGGTCAACTCATTACCTCCCATCCTAAAATACATGGAGGCTGTCCAATTATTGCCGGGACGGGTGTTACCGTGCGGAGAATTGCAATTTGGTATAACCAAGGATACAATGCCGAAGAAATAGCCCAACAAATCGAGCATCTATCCCTCGCTCAAATTTATGCAGCACTGACTTATTATCACCTCAATCGAGAAGAAATTGAGGCGGATATTGCAGCCGAAGAAGCAGAAGGCGATCGCCTTGAAGCATTATATCGTGCGGGAAAATTTTCATGAAAAAAGCGATCGCTTTATACTTAGATGAAGATTCCACTGCATGGGATCTAGTTCGTGCTTTAAGACAACAAGAAATAGATATTACAACAGTGGGAGAAGTGAACCGATATGGATACACTGACGAAGAACAACTTCAATGGTCAACTGCACAAAATCGTGTATTATATAGTTCTAATATTCGCGATTTCTGTCGCATCCACACTGAATTTTTGAATCGAGGAGAGTCTCATGCAGGGATTATTTTAGTACAGCAACAACGTTACTCAATTGGTCAAATAACACAAGGAATTTTACAATTAATGGAAATAAAATCAGCAGACGAGATGGCAAATCAAGTGGTGTTTTTGAGTGGTTGGATAACAAAATAGTCTCATCTCCTCGCACAAATAGACGCGGCCAACCAGAAATAATAAGAGAAAATAGGAACGCGATCGCTTACTCTGGAGAAGAACGAAAACATTAGTGAGATTAAGACATATTCACTGCCTAACTTTTGATGAATTATATCGAAAGCTATTGAGTCGCAGTCTTTTCTATCAATTAATATAACAGCTTATATCCGTTCCGCGATCGCATTGCCCTAATTTCCTCGTCAAATCACGCCATCAAACCAATGCGATCGCTTATCTGTTAAGCGGGTAATAATTGCAATTTTTCTTGCAGAATCGGCATTAATTTCGCCACTGCTCGATCGTCCGTCGGAGAAATTGCAGGAAGTCCCGTTAATTTCTCCACCAATTCCACACCTGCCGTTGTATCCGTGACGATGCCGCTAATGAGATCGGGAGCGAGATGGAAATCGTGAGTTGCTCCTAATATCGCATAAGGATCGCTCGCACATAAAACCGTCAAACAAATTTGCTTTTCCATCGCTTGCAAAACCAGCGAACCATTATAGGGTTCAAAAGGAGAAGCCCCAATTTCTGCCACGACAACATCGGGGTTTTCCCCAGCAACCAAGGACAATACCCGACTCATTGCGATTTGATAGTCCTCGGGAGAACAAACCGTGGAAGGTAAACCCACATTGACAAAATCAAAGATAGCATCCGCTCCAGCATCCTGCATGGACAGAATATCGTGATATTGACCCGCACCTGCCAATTTAACGCCGACGACTTTGAGATTTAAGTCTTTGAGTAAACCAATCAATAACCGGGACATGGTGGTTTTACCGGAAGACATGGATGTTCCCAACATCATAATCGTAGGACAGGTATAGTTGCGATCGCGGACGTGGGGAACAAAATCCATCATGCAAACCTTGTGGTCTTCTCGCATCACGTGACCGCGATAAACCAGTGGCGGTAAATTGGTACAGGTCACCGCAACCGACGTTGCTTTGCCAAAAAGTCCCCCCTCTGTCAGCGCTTCCATGCGATCGTCCGCACCAATCTCTCGCCAATCTCCGACGATTTCCAAGGTTGCGCGGCGGGATCCGAACGCTCCGATCGCCCGGGTTCCTGCATTCACTTCTACCATGCGACCGTGACAATCTTCCAGTATAGATGTTTGCGTTAAAGGTGCCGTAATTTCCCCCACAACATAATCCCCCGTTCCCCATTCCGCTTTGGGTAAAGTCGTAATATGAAAAGAGTTCTCTTGGAGATCGGAAATCCGAGTTACAGAAGTAAAACAATAGTGTTTGGACATGATGTTAACCTCGATCGCTGATTGAATTTAGGGTTAAACTTGAGATTGCATTCATAAAACATCTGCAATTAATAATCTTGCCAATAATGCGGAACGTTCGGTCATTTGTTGCCAATAAATAAACTCATCAGGAGCGTGAGCGCCATCTCCAACGGCTCCCAAACCATCCAGAGTTGGGGCATAAATACTGGTTGTATTGCCATCGGAACTCCCTCCGGCGGTCCCCTCTTCTAAATCGAGGCCAATTTCTGAGGCGACTTGTCGTGCTAAGTACCATAATTGTTGATTTCTCGGGGTTTTTTCCATGGGGGGATGTTCAAAATGCCCCTCAATTTCTAAGCGAGTATTTGGTAATGTCGGCTGTACATTTTTAATCTTTTGTTCGATCGCAGACATATCCTCGGTATGCAGCACCCGCACGTCAACAACGGCACTACTCGCGGGAGCAACGACATTGGGACGAATTCCCCCATCAATGGTTCCCACATTCACGGTAATCCCCTTTTCCGGGTCATTGAGGGCAAAGAGTTTTTGGATGGTATAAGACAGTTCGAGAATGGCACTCGCTCCCTTTTCGGGCGCTAAACCCGCATGAGAGGCTTTTCCTAACACTTTAACCGTAAAACGGGCGACTCCTTTCCGTCTCGTTTTCAGTTTTCCTTTGATGCCTAAAGAGGGTTCTAAAACCAAAACTCGGTTCATTTTTGCAGCCAGTCGGCAAATTCGCTTTTGAGACTCGATCGAACCGATTTCTTCATCGGAATTAATAAAAATAACGGGGGAAACTTTGGTGGGGATTTCCATGGCTTGAATCGCTTCTAGGGCAAAGAGCATTTGGATCAGTCCCGCTTTCATATCATAGATTCCGGGCCCGTACATTTTATCTGCCTTTTGATACAAAGGCATTTTTTTTAAGGTTCCCAAAGGCCAAACCGTATCGGAATGTCCGAGAATCAATTGTAAGGGTTGCCTGGAAACTTGGCGATCGGGTTTGGCTAATAACTGCCCTCCCGTTTGTCTGCCTGGAAAGCGAGAGACGCGATAACCTCTTTTTTGGAATGATTCTGCCAAAAGATTCATCATTCCTTGCTGAGATTCCGGGACGTTAGAAGGAGACTCCGCTTGCACGAATTGCTCTAATAACGCAATCATCTCCGGTTGGCGACTGTAAATGTAGTCTAAAAGTCGTTTGTTGGGGTTGTGGGAGTAGTGAGAAACAGACATTATCTTTGAAATCCAGCCGGAAAGGGAAAAGAAAAACTCTGCTCTATTTTGGCATAACGAGCGGGTGCTAAATACGCTAATAAAGGTTTTTGAAAGATTAAATCTTGCCCATCCTCTCCGCTCCCGCGAAAGGCTTCCGGAGCAACAGCAGCCGCGATAATTTTACCCACGATTAAGCTATTTTCTCCAAACCCATCGATAATCCGTTCCAATTCACATTCGAGAAATAAATAGGACGCTTCCAGAAAAATACCATCAATAACCGAGGCAGGAATTGTGGGTAAAGCGCCGACAATGGGTTTCGAGCGATCGCTACAGCGAGGAGTAGCCGTCAGACTGGCTAAAACCACTTGTTCGGGATGAGGAAAACTTACAGTAAACTTCCGTTCTCTTTTAATATTTTGATAAGTCCGATGGCGAGGCGTACAGACAAAAGTAAAATAATTATCCCAACCTAAAGGCATTGCCATGTGTTTGGGAGCGAGATCGTAGTTTTTTGTTGCTTCGGGTTCTGTTGCTTCGGGTTCTGTTGCTTCTTTTGTTCCCACGACAATGAGAGGGGCAACCGTAAAAAAGTGCGGCCAAATGGGTTGACTGGTATCGAGGGTTACGAGATCGGTGGTATGAGTGGAAGACATGGCAATTTTTTCCGCATTCATTCATTATTTTAACAAAAAAAGTGTCTTCACCATCTACTCTCAAAAAAACGTAACAATAAGAAACGTAAATGAATATATCTCAAAGTTGCAACAACGAACCCGATCGATTTAAAGGCTTAAAAATTCTACCATTTCTCGATACAATTCGTCACCGCCTTGCATTAAAACTTGATGATGGTTGCCTTGGGGAACGATTCGCCAGACTTTCTCGGAAGCGGGAATAGCTTCATAAATTTGTCTCCCGTGTTCGATCGCGGTAAAGGGATCGTTTTCTCCGTGGACGATCGCGATCGGAATTTCAATCTCTTTCGCCGATGCGATCGGACGAACTTGGTGTAAGGGAAAACTCGTGCGTTTTTCGGTAAACCAAAATAACAAAGGAACGAATAAATTAGCCCCTATTTCTCCTAAATATCGCTGGCTGAGTTCTCCAACTAATCCTTCTAAATTGGCGAACGGACTGACAATAACTGCCTTTTGAATGCGCGAATCCCTAGGAATGAGTTGTAAGCCTACCGATGCCCCGAGGGAAATCCCAAATAAACCATAAGGGGCTAAATCTTTGCCAAAAAGACGACGGGCTTCATCGAGAATTAAAGATGCGTCCGTAACTTCTGGAAGCAAAATAAAGAGCCAGACTTAAACTTGATAATAGGAAAAATAAAGCGATCGTGCCAGAACGCACGAACAAGGAAGGACGGATTTTCATCACGGTCTTTAAGGGAAGTTATCAATAATTTTGGAGTTCTATAAATTCGCACTTATTTCTCCTAAATATCTCGATAATAGGAGAAATAAAATTATCGTGCTAGACTAGAATGTATTAAAGTCCTTCAGATTTTGATAGCAGTCCGGGGGAGGGGGTTGAGTGGGGCGGAAAATTGCGGACATTTCTCCATCGCGATCGCAAAATAACAAGACGATATCTTCCTTGGGATCGGAATTGTTGACCATTTCCGCGATCGCTTTTATATCTTCTCCCTCAATGCCCGAACGACCCAATTTCTTTTTAAAAGAACTTTGAGAGATAAAACTCATCTGAAAAGGATCTTCTCCCATATCCCGAACGAAAACCGCACCTTTTTGATGGCTTTTCTCGTATCCTTCCCAGGCGATCGCCCCTAATACCATCTCATTGGTAGCAAAAAACGTCTCGCCATCTAAATCGCTGCTATCCCGAGGGGTGTTCGAGAAAGGATTGAGGCGATCGGGTAAGCGATCGAGGAGTTTGCCAAAAAAGGAAGTTTTCTGTTCCGGTTCTTCGGGGGTGGGTCTTTTTGCCAATTTTGCCCAAGTGGATTGTTTAACGGGAGAAGCGGTGTTTGATTTGACTTCGCCCTGTTTGCGTTTTTGTCTGAGTTTTGCCTGTCTGCCCACGATTGCGATTCCCAACATTGTTATCTTCTCATTCAATCTTACCGGAATCATGGCGCGATCGACACTCAATCTTCTCTTTCCTCGTTCAAAGTTACCCGATTATTTTTTTGCATCTCCAAGCCGAGATTGCTCGATCGGTGAATCCACTTCGGTTAGAGTTCTTTCGCGTTTTCTAAATTTCGGATCAAGCAGTCCGTAAATCTTGCGGCTGGTGCGCCATCCATTACGTCATGATCGAAGAGAATCGTTAAATGTAAAATCTCTCGAATTTCAATTTTATCCTTGACAACCCAAGGTTTTTTGGTAACCGCACCAATCCCGAAAGACAAATTATGCAGGCTTTTCGGGATTATCCATCCTGAATGCCGTCCAACCATGCCAACATTCGTAATCATCACCGTTCCCATATTTTCTTTGATTGAAAAGGGATTCTTCAAAATTTTCTGCCAAATTATCATTCTCATCCATTGTGGAAAATGAAAGAAAAGTCCGGTCAGTTTTTTATTTTTTCGCTCCGTGAGAACGTAGTCTCCTTCGCTCTTAATTTTCCGGCTAACTGCATTTTTTATCTCGTGATTAATTTCTTCAATTGTTTTGGTATTCGTGTCTCTAATAATAGTCGCGAGTGGCACTTTGATACCATCTACCTCTCTTTCAATGGGCATGGCTATATCAACGGCATCGAACGCAATTTGACGCTCCTGTTTGTAATTAATTGCGTGACTGTATTTATGGTCGGCTATTGTATCGCCAATCGTTTTGACG
>JBFRWJ010000144.1:0-2764 GCA_051439525.1 Spirulina sp.
GGGTTGGGGTTGTCGATCGCCAAGCAAATCATTGAAGACAAACACGGAGGCGCGATCGCTTGTCATTCAGAATTAGGGAAAGTGACAGAATTTATCATTTCTCTCCCTTTGAACTAATTTTTTGGTCTAGACCTCTTCACGAGTTTTTCATGATTGCCTGCTAAACTCCGTATCAATCCGAATTTTGCAATATAGAACGATGATGAGCGGACTCAACATTTCCATCCCAAACTATCAAATTAGCGAACTCATCCACGAAAGCGATCGCACTCTCGTCTATCGGGGACGGCGCAAGGCGGATAGCGAACCCGTCGCCATCAAATTAATGCGCCATGAGTATCCGTCTTTTCAGGAATTAGTGCAGTTTCGCAACCAATACGCGATCGCTAAAAACCTCGACATGGAAGGCATTGTCAAACCCTATGCCTTAGAACGCTACAATAACCGTTACGCCCTAATTATGGAAGATTTTGAGGGGATTTCTTTAGATCGGGCATCGGAATCCTTATCCATTCCTCAGTTCTTGGTGATTGCCATTCAACTGACGGAAATTCTCCACCAACTCCACCAAAATCGCATTATTCATAAAGATATTAAACCCGCGAATATACTGATTCATCTGGATACCCAACACGTTAAGCTCATCGATTTCAGTATTTCCTCTCTGCTTCCCAAAGAAACTCAAACCATTCAAACCCTAAATATTTTAGAAGGAACTCTTGCCTATTTGTCTCCAGAACAAACCGGACGCATGAATCGCGGCATTGACTATCGCAGTGACTTCTATTCTCTCGGAGTCACCTTTTACGAACTTCTCACCGGAAAACTCCCTTTCGAGTCCGACGATCCCCTCGAATTGATTCACGCGCATATCGCCAAACCTCCCTCCCCTACTCCCCACTCCCTACTCCCTACTCCCTTAGCCAACATCGTCATGAAACTGATGGCGAAGAATGCGGAAGAGCGCTATCAGAGTGCTTTGGGACTCAAATACGACCTCGAAAAATGTCTCTCTCAATGGCAGGAAACCGGGAAAATTGAGTCTTTTGAATTGGGAGAGGAAGATCGCTGCGATCGCTTCCTCATTCCCGAAAAACTCTACGGACGGGAAACAGAAGTGCAAATCTTGCTCGATGCTTTTGCTCGCGTCACATCCCCCCCAGCCCCCCGTGGTAAGGGGGGAGTGGAAATGGTTCTCGTTGCCGGCTATTCTGGGGTGGGAAAAACTGCCGTTATCAGTGAGATTCACAAACCCATCGTCGAAAAACGAAGTTATTTTATCAAAGGAAAATACGATCAATTCAATCGCAATATTCCCTTCTCGGCTTTCGTGCAAGCCTTTCGGGACTTAATGGGACAACTCTTGGGGGAAAGCGATACTCAATTGCAACGATGGAAAACCAAAATTATCGAGGCACTGGGAGACAACGGACGAGTCATTATTGAAACCGTCCCCGAACTCGAACGGATTATCGGGGAACAGCCTCCCGTCCCGGAATTGGAAGGCAGTGCCGCGCAAAATCGCTTTAATGTCCTCTTTCAGAAATTCGTCAAAGTCTTCGCCACGGTAGAGCATCCCCTCACGCTTTTTCTGGACGATCTGCAATGGGTCGATGCTGCCTCGTTAAATCTGTTGAAAGTGTTAATGGACGAATCGGAAGGAGAATATCTGTTAGTCTTGGGGGCATATCGCGATAACGAGGTCTTTCCCGCCCATCCCTTAATGCTGGCGCGAGACGAACTCCAAAAACGAGAGGCCAATATTCGCACTCTGACCTTAAATCCTTTAAGTAAGAAAGATATCAATCGCTTGGTCGCCGATACATTATTATGTTCGGTGGAACTTGCCGCGCCATTATCTCGGTTGGTCTATCAAAAGACCCGAGGAAATCCCTTTTTTACCACTCAGTTCTTGCAAGGATTGCACGAGGACGGTTGGATTGTCTTTATCCCCCCATCCCCCCTCAATCCCCCCTTGGTAAGGGGGGAGGTAAGGGGGGATGGGGGATGGCAGTGCGATTTGACACGGGTGCAACAGTTATCCCTGACCGACGACGTGGTGGAATTTATGGTGGGACGATTGCAGAAATTGCCCGAGGCAACGCAGAATGTCCTCAAACTGGCAGCCTGTATCGGCAATCAGTTTGATTTAGAAACATTGGCGGTGGTTTGCGAGAAAAGCCAAACAGAAGTGGCGACGGATTTGTGGGGAAGTTTGCAAGAAGGGTTTGTGATTCCCGGTAACGAGACTTATAAGTTTTTCCAAGGCGATCGCGAGGAAGTCGGAGTCACTATCCCGTCATCCCCTTCCTTGAATCTGACTCCCCCTCGCTATCGCTTTTTGCACGATCGCGTTCAACAAGCCGCTTATGCGCTCATTTCGGACAGCCAAAAACAAGCAACCCATCTCAAAATCGGTCGTCAGCTTTGGCACAATCTTCCGGAAAGCGAGCAAGAAGATCGCCGCTTTACCATCGTCAATCATCTTAATATCGGAGGCGATCTCATCCTCGATCGCTCGGAGCGCGATCGCATCGCACGATTAAATCTTCAAGCCGCTCAAAAAGCCAAAGCCTCGGTTGCCTATGAATCCAGTCGCCGCTATTGTTATGCCGGACAAAAATTCCTGTCGGAAGAAAGCTGGCAAGAGAATTATAGCCTCCGTTTTGCCCTGGCGATCGCGACGATTGAAGCTGAATATTTCAATCATAATTTGCCCGTTGCTCGACATTTATCTCTCAAAACGTTAGAGAAAGCGCAAACC
>JBFRWJ010000145.1:0-30410 GCA_051439525.1 Spirulina sp.
TCGTCAAACAATTCGAGAGTAGTAGCGGTCAAAAAATCACCACCGATCGCGGCGTTTTAATCGTCCGCGTCGTCCCCGCGTCTCCCGCAGACCAAGGGGGATTAAAATCGGGAGATGTCATTCAAAAAGTGGGCGATCGCGCCGTCACCGATGCCGCACAAATTCAACAAATCGTGGCGGATATCTCGGTGGGTGACGAACTTCCCCTCACGGTACAGCGCAACGATCGCGCGATCTCGTTAAATGTACGCGTCGGCGTTTTACCCGCGAGTTAGGTTTTCCTTTTCCTTGAGTCCCTTTCCTTGAGTTTCCGGACGTTATGCGTCCGGATTTTTTTGGGTGTAGAGTAAGAGGTTGTGATAGTTATCAAAGTGGCTGGGGAACTCACCCAGATCCGACCCAGTCTTTCTGAAAAAATCGGGCAATATTTTCAATTACTCTCTACCCCTCTACTCATGCTGAAAAAACGATTCAAACCGTTGCACAAAGTGAAACCGAGGCGCAAATTGTTTAAAATTGGCGCGAGACTTTTTACCTTTTTCTGGGCTTTGTGGTTGGCGATCGCGCTGCATTCCTTCCCCGAACCCGTCAATGCTGCTTCTCCGGTGCAAACGCCTCTTTCCACCCGAGGATCGCAAATTATCGATGCAAACGGTCAACCTATCCTTTTGCGAGGGGTCAACTGGTTTGGCTTCGAGACGGAAACCCATGCCCCTCACGGACTTTGGGCGCGAGATTATCGAGAAATGCTCGCACAAATCAAGAACTTGGGTTACAACATCATTCGCCTTCCTTACTCCGTGCAAGGATTGCGATCGAACTCGATTAGTGGGGTTGATTTTAACATCGGCAGTAACGCAGACTTCCAAGGCAAAACCTCTTTACAGGCACTCGATCTCTTCATTCAGGAAGCCGATCGCCAAGGGTTACTGATTCTCCTCGATAGCCATCGTTTAAATGACCAGCGCATCCCCACCTTATGGTACGGCGACGGTTTCACGGAACAGGATTGGATCGACGCTTGGACGATGCTGGCACGCCGCTATAAGAATCAGCGTAACGTCATTGGGGCGGATTTGAAAAATGAACCCCACGGGGAAGCGAGTTGGGGGACTGGCGATCGCGCGACGGATTGGCGACTGGCTGCCGAACGCGCGGGCAATGCTATCCTTGCAGTCAATCCCGACTGGTTGATCGTGGTGGAAGGGGTGGAAAAAAATGTACCCGGACAGCAACTCAATCACTGGTGGGGCGGGAATCTGGAGGGGGTGAGAAATTATCCCGTTCGCCTTAACGTCTCGAACAAGCTCGTTTATTCCCCTCACGAATATGGCGCAGGAGTCTACAATCAACCTTGGTTTTCCGACCCCTCCTTTCCTCAAAATCTGCGCCAGCGCTGGCAAATTGGCTTTAACTACATCAATGATGAAAAGATTGCCCCCATCCTCATCGGCGAGTTTGGCGGTCGTCAAGTCGATTCCTCCTCAAAAGAGGGAATTTGGCAGCGCGAGTTAGTGAAGTTCATTGACGAGAAACAATTACATTTCACCTATTGGAGCTGGAATCCCAATAGTGGCGACACCGGCGGAATTTTAAAAGATGATTGGCGCACTGTTGACGCACCCAAACAACAGTTATTAAGTACCCTGTTGGGGGATAGCGTTGCCCTCGATCCCAATCCCAATCCAAGTCCAGAACCCAATCCCGATCCAACTCCAGAACCGACGCCAGAACCGACTCCAGAACCCACCCCCGATCCCGGTTCTCAGACCAACGTCACGGCAAATGCGATCGTCGATTCCGATTGGAATGCTGGATTTTGCGTGAGAATTCCGGTCAAAAATCCCAATAGTTCTCCGATTCGTGCTTGGCAATTGCGCTTTGAGATGAATCAGGCACAGATTAATAATAGTTGGAATGGTGATTTTCAGCGTCAGGGTTCGCAATATACCGTAACGCCTCCCAATTGGGGACAACCCCTACAACCCAATCAAACCGTTGATATGGGATTCTGCGCCCAGAAAACCGGATCGGATTATCTGCCTCGAAATGTGAGGGTTGTCGAACTTTGAGTGGAAAAATCGCACTTTCTTTATTTTTTCCTTGAAAGATTCACGACATTTTCGCTAAAATGTAAAATCCCTATTTTCCTTTGGGAAGATGGGGATATTTTAACGAACAACCAACAACAAATAACAAATAACAAATAACCAAAAATGTTCCAATTTGAAACAGATTTTGTAGAATCTTTACGCTGTATTCCCATGCAGGTGAGAATGAAATTAGATACTTGCGGGATTAAACTCAAACTCACCCATTGGCATCAATTTGCAATCGAGGAACGCCAAAATTTAGTCATGATGTCCTGTCAAACAAAAGAAGAAATTAAAACTTATGGAGAGCATTTACAACAATTAGTCATTCAACATACGGGTAAACCTGCATCAGAACTTCCCATTGATGAAAATCCGCCTTGGTTGAACGACATGGCGATCCCCGATACCGTGCGAGAAAAAAGCTCAGAAGTTGGTGCGTCTTTAACCCTCGAACAATGGCAAAGTTTAACACCCGATCGCCGCTTTGCGTTAATCAAACTCAGTCGTCCCAGTCATGAAAATAAAAACTTCCTGCCTGCAATGAAAGAATTTGGATTATTATGAATCGTAAAATTGAGATTATTCAAGGGGATATTACAACTTTAGCAGTTGATGCGATCGTGAATGCAGCAAATCGTTCTCTGTTGGGAGGAGGAGGTGGAGGCGTTGACGGCGCAATTCATCGTGCTGCGGGGATAGAATTAGTCGCAGAATGTCAGCTACTGGGAGGCTGTAAAACTGGACAAGCTAAAATTACCTGGGGTTATAATGTACCCGCTCATTATATCATTCATACTGTCGGTCCTATCTGGAGAGATAGCACGAATAACGAACCCGAATTGCTGGCATCTTGCTATCGATCGAGTCTCAACTTAGCCATAGAAAATAGCATTAAAACCATTGCATTTCCTGCTATTAGTTGTGGCATTTATGGCTATCCCATCGAACAAGCCTGTAATATTGCCTTGCGAGAAATCTTGAATTTCCTGATTAGCGAACGAGGCGATCGCATAGACAAAGTGATTTGTGTATGTTTCGGCGAGTTTATATATCAAACATATCTCAATACTGCTCGAGAATTATTGATAATTGGTTATATTTAAGAGGATATAAATCTCTGATATTTGTAACTAGCAAGTTGAGTTAAAATAGAACGCGATCGCTAAGATATACACGAGATCGGTTAAATCTGTTCTCTATTTTTTACCCATTTTCAACCAACTAAAAACTTGTTCGACAGTTAATACCAAGTCAATTTCTGGAAGAACGGGTAAGCGATCGCTTCCGATAAATAACTTCGGCTGTTGTTGCGATCGCAAGACCAAGATTGAGCGATCGTCTGGATCCAACAACCAACCCAACTGACAACCATATTCCAAACAATAGCTAATATTATCAATGACTCGACTCGAACTTTGTTCTGGAGAAAGAATTTCAATGGTCCAATCCGGAGATAATAAAAAGTCATTAGGTATTTCTCCATCAGTATCAAAAGGAATTCGAGACCAACGGAAAACAGCAACATCTGGGACGATCGATCGATTTCCAAAACTACAGCGCAACTCTGGCAGCGCATCAGCAATTTCTTGCAATTCAACGCGATCGTTGATATGATTGCATATTTTCAACTGCAACAGACTATGTTTTCCCTTTGGCATGGGTTTCTGTACAATTTTACCCTCAATATATTCGCTAGCCGGTTTGGTTTCTGGGAACGTCAGAAATTGTTCTAGAGTGGGTGTTGCAGTGACGATTGTTGTGGTCATGACTCCCAATCCTTGCTTGATTTATTTCTAGTATAACAGTTTTCAAGCGATCGCTCCAAAATTCAACTATAAATTCACCAAGGACTGCCAATGGTTGTAAATGCACTCCAAAAATAAGGATGGCTGAAAGCGCGATCGCCGCGACCTAATAATTGCGGAGGAAGCGCAAAACTTCCTTCCGGAAAAAGCAATTGTCCGTTTTCAAAACGGGTTTCTCCGCGTAACAACCCGAGCTGTGCTTGTCTTAATGCTTCTACTTTAATGGCGGCGCTATCTAATTGGGAGTAAAACCCCGTCATGAGGGCTAAAGTTGCCTCGTCGCTAACATACCAAAGACTGCCAATTGCTGTTTTTACTCCCGTCGCGATCGCCAGTCCGGCAAATCCTAATTCTGCATCGGGATCTCCCACTGCAGTACGACAAGCACTGAGCACTAATAATTCAATTTGGGGGTCGTTTAATCCCAATTCTCGAAAGCGAGTGAGGGGCAACTTTTCCTCCCAAAATTGAATGTAAGAATTCTCTGCTTTTCCAGCTTTAAATTCCCCGTGAGTAGCGAGATGAACCAGTCCGAAAGAACTCCGCGATCGCGCTCTTTTGAGGTTATTAGGAGTAAAATTTTCGTTGAGATAAAATTCTCCCTGCCATACCTCATTACTAATCAATTCTAACTCGGTAGGGACGGCAGGAAGATCCTCGAGTTGGGCAAAACGATCGGCTCCCATTGCTAAAACTGGACGATCTTTAATCTCGCGATATTCTGGTGCTGTTAAAAAGAAACTAGGCATCATTCCCACGCTGTAGCGATCGATAATAAAATTTTCGCCATCGTGCAAGGCAGCAACGGGTATGGTACGCAGTCCGCGATCTAAAATAAAGGATAAACTATCTACTCCCCGTGCTTCTAATTCTTCGGCGATCGCACCCACCAACCAGCGATACATTTGTTGTGCGGAGTCGCGATAGGCATCGGGACGGCGGTAATTTGTCGCGGTACGGCGGAAATTTTCGGCGACGGCGATCGCTTTTTCTCGGGTGACTTCGGGGAGATGGCGGCGAATGGGGCGATCGTCGGGAGTCAGGACTAATAAATGCAGTTCGTCTTCGGGAAAAGATGGGGGTTTGACTTGAGTTTGTTGGTTTTCTCGGGGAGAAAAACGCCAAAGTTCGTTTTCTGCTAACCCAGAATTTTTCGGTTTGAAGTAAGCATAAATGACAGCAGGTGTAATGCCGTTGGTAACTTCGATATTGCGCAGAATATTTTGCGCTTCTTTGAGGGTAACGGGTTCTTCTTCTTCAATTTCCAAATACTCTTTATATTCTTGGGAAAACGTATCTTCAATCTCGAGAAAAATTGCCTCATCGCTAAGAGCTGTTAGAATGGTTTTGAAAGGCGCGATCGCCATTAAAGGAGATGTAGTTTGTAAAGTCGGCAAAATATTGGGATTAATTGTGGTTGCTTCCCCGCGAGCGATATTATTGGATAAATCGGGATCTTCTGCTTGAAAAGCATCGCTTTGGATGAAATTCAAAAAAATTAAATCAAATACATCTGGATCGGTGATGCGACCAATTAACGTTAATGTCGCTAAATTCCCTTCAGAAATCAAGTCAAAATTGCCATCGAGACTGCCTATTGTCCACAGTCCGATGTTATCGCTAAATGTTGCACTTCCCGCAGAAGGACTGATAGTATTTAAAGTAATGCCCTCGGGAAACAGACTGCTAACCAATACTCCTCCCACGGGATCGGGACCGAGATTTTCTACCGTTAGAACGACCCCGATATCTTGATTTAAAAGGGGAATAGCAGTGCTAACGCTTTGAGTAATTTGCAGATCGGCAGTAACTTCAACTGACCCAATATCAACTTGATTTCCTCTCTCTAAACCTCGCTGATCCGTACTGGGAGTTCCTGTCGTGCTTCCGGTATTTATCGCGGGACTTCCAGGAAGAGGAACGTGGGTTTGAGTATCTCCTGTATAATTGCCCAGAGGAGAAAGAACGGGATCGAGAGGGTTACTTGATGTGCCAATGAGGATACTTGCCGTGCCGAGTCCCGCACCCCCACTACCAACAACTCCAATGAGGTTATTCCCGAGATCGGTAAACTGGGAAAATGTAGATTGACTGGTTGCAGCATCGCGTTCATTGGGCGTGTTTGAGGAAATATTTCCGGCGATAATTGTATTGCGAACTCGCGCGATCGAAAAACCCGTTCCCACTCCATTTTTTCCATTAAATACTCCCCCGCCATTATTCAGACTGGTATTGCCATAGATCGTGCTGTTATAGAGGTTTAGAGTACTGGAATTATTACCCCCGCTAACATTGAAAATTCCTCCTCCAAAGCTGCCCGCACTATTCCCTGAAATCGTGCTATTTTGAATCGCTATAGTAGATAAAGTATTAATAATTCCACCACCATTACCATTGGTGATATTCTCTGAAATCGTGCTATTTTGAATCGTCGCAGTAGATGATGAACCATTAATAATCCCACCGCCAGTATTGTTAGAAGTATTTCCAGAAATCGTACTATTTGTTAGGGTTAATATTCCTCCATTCAGGTTATCAATTCCTCCCCCCGACACACCCGCAGTATTCCCGGAAATTGTACTGTTATCAATCGTTGCGGAGCCGCTTAAAATATCAACTCCTCCCCCATAAGAAGGAGCAGAGTTTCCAGAAATCATACTATTATTAACGGCGATCGTACCACTGGTATAAATTCCTCCTCCGCTATTATTTTGAACAATATTGCCGGAAATGATACTGTTATTAACATTTAAGACTCCATTGGCTGTAACGGCAATTCCTCCTCCCACATTAAAAGCTGTATTATTGGCGATCGTGCTATTATTAACCGCTAATGTTCCTCCAACCATGAAAATTCCTCCTCCGTTTCCCCCGGTAAATCCATTTTGAATCGTCACATCATTCAATGTTAAATTAGCATTATCCAGAGTAAAAATTGAAAAAGCCCCTGCTGTAGTATTTCTTTGAATGGTCGATCCAAAGGCATTAATTGTTAAAGTTCCACTGTTGGTACTGTTCGCAATATCCGGCAAGATTGAATTCAGTGTAAAAACTGTATTGGGAAGTAAATTAATTGTATCATTAACAATTGAGTTATTAGCATCTTGAATCCTCGAACTTAATTCAGTTGCATTACTGACTGTATACACGGCTAAAGTGCGATCGTAATTGTCTAGGATAGATTGCTCAAAAGCTAAGTTCGCTTCAATCTTACCGATCTGTTTCTCTAAAATCCAATCTCCTCCTAACTCTGTATTTCCTGTTAAATTGGTCGAGGCAGCGACATCTGCTCCCGTTTCTGTCGCAATGGTTTGAATTAATGATTCCCCAATTTCTCCTAATGCCGTAAAACAGCTATACAACAATATATCTGCCTCTTGAGTTAATGCACTTCTCCAACTCCGAAAATCTTCTCGATATTGGTCTATTGTTTCTCCCGCTACATAGGCATTCCCCAACCAAAAATTTCCCTCGTTTCCTTCTGAGACAATATGAATCTCATCCACTTTTTCTCCTGTATTGCCGATCGCGGCTAATCGATCGCTAATCACTGATATCCCATTTTCTTCTGGAGTCACGACAAAAGACACCGTTCCGGGTTTCCCATTGTAGAGAAAATCTTGATAATTTTCCACCAGCGCATCAATGAAAACATAAGCTAAAGGATCCTCTGCATTCTCCGGAAATATTGTTACCGTTGGCGCACTTCTCGTTCCATCTCCCGTTAAAATTAAGGGAGTGCCCGTCTCAATAACATTCACCCGATTTGCTGCCATTAAATTCACCGTTTCCCCATGAATTTGACCGCCAATCAAAACATCCCCATTTTTGGGAGTGAGAAGAGACGCGTTCGCCTCTTCAATTTTCGGTGTTGTTAACAATTCTGGCAATTTGAGCGGCGTAATTCCTTGAGCAATTTCTTCGGCAGGTAATTCTACACTTAAAAGTCTTCCTGCTTGAGAAATTCGTACCAACTTTGTTCCCGGCACAGCAGCTAAAGTAATATCTCCTCCCGGTGCAGAAATTGTTCCTGTATTAATGACCGTTCCACCCATTAAAGTTAGATCGTTACCCGTTTTCACGGCTAAATTACCGTTGTTAATAATGGCACCCGGAGTATCGCTCAAAAAAGCAAATTGATTGGGCGTGCCGATTAAATCTTGATAATTATTGTCTCCAACTGTATTAAACCAACCGCCCGCAAAACCGATGCGATCGCTGGTTGTTGCCAAAAAAGACCCCGGAACATTTAAACTCGCATTCCTCCCAAAAACCATCCCAGCAGGATTCATTAAATAGAGATTGGAATTGCCTCCCGTCACTTGAATTAAACCATTAATCAGAGAAGGATCGCCTCCCGTGACTCGTCCTAAAATATTGTGAATCTCTGGCGCGGAAATAAAATCCGCAATTTCGCTCTTGCTTAAGCTAAAATGCTGAAAAGAATGAAAGAGATTGCCTTGCGATCGCGTTCCGCCTTGAATGCGATAAATATTCCCGTCTTGTTGCACGATCGTTCCCGTTTCATCGGCTGTCACGTCAATAGATTGAGCCAAACTTAGAGAACGAAAAGTTAGGCTAACACAGATAATCGCCGTCCCGCAAATTGTACGCCAGAAATATGCAAACATTGCCAAATTTGAATGATTGGAAGCTAGAGGTTGAGAGGGAGATGCGGAAACCCTTCCTTGTTTTTTACTTGTCAGTATAGCAAGCTCATCTCGATTTGAGGTATGATTGACGAGCGTGGTATTGCCACGTTTCAATTGTTCTTTTGTTTAAATAACAATGGTATCGATCGCGGTTATCGACTACGACATGGGGAACTTGCACTCCGCTTGCAAGGGACTGGAAAATGCAGGGGCGACAACAAAAGTGACGGACTCTCATTTAGACCTTGCCGCAGCAGATGGCATTGTCTTGCCGGGAGTGGGAGCATTCGATCCAGCAGTACAGCATTTGCGATCGCGCCATCTCATCGAACCCATTAAAGAGGCGATCGCCAGTGGAAAGCCTTTTCTCGGGATCTGTTTGGGGCTGCAAATCCTCTTCGATGGCTCTGAGGAAGGGCAAGAACCGGGACTGGGAATCATTCCGGGGATGGTACGGCGCTTTCGTTCCGAACCCAATATTACTATTCCTCACATGGGCTGGAATACGCTCTCGTTTAAACAACCCAATCTGCCGATCTGGCAGGGATTGGGAGAACATCCTTACGTTTATTTCGTTCACTCTTACTATGTCGATCCCGTCGATCCAAACATTAAAGCAGCAACAGTGACGCACGGTTCTCAGGAAGTCACCGCCGCGATCGCTCGAGATAACCTCGCCGCCGTCCAATTTCACCCGGAAAAATCCTCAACCGCAGGGTTGAAACTCCTCTCTAATTTTGTCTCTCTCGTTGCCGAAAAAACGCGATCGGCAGTAGCCGTTTAATGTTCTTTACCTATTTCCCCATTACCCAAAATAACGAGTAAAGAGTAACGATTACCCATCACCCATCACTCATCACCCATCACTCATTATCCATCACTCATCACCCATTACCGATTACCCATCACCCAACCCAATAAAAATCCGCTTTCATTACTGGAAGCGGATTAGAACGGGAGAACCACTTTCATGTCAAACTTTAAAATTAGCGATCGCTATCTTTTCTTGCGGCGTTTTCCGGCAACCAACAAACCTGCCAAACTGAGAGAAAGTAAAGAGAGAGAAGTAGGTTCGGGAACATCTTTTTTTTCAATCAACTTAATTTGATAAGCAAGTTTAGAATTGTTGGGTTTCGTATCCCCCCAAGTCATCGTCGATCGCCCGGTTAAGGTAAAATCACCAACAATATCGCCAATGTGGAGATACTCCGAACTCCAGAACCCGCAACCAACTCCTCCCAAACAAGAAGAGTCCGCGACATTAGCAATACTCCCTGACATGAATTCATCTTGTAAGAACAAGTTATCGACGAGAATATGGGTATCTTCTACATAAGCGGAGGTTCTAATATAAAGGTCGGAAAAACTATCTTCGAGAACATTGGTTTTTTCAACCTCAACGCCAGCCACCGTATAGGTTAAAGTATTGGCCAAACTATCAAAAGCTAAAGAAAAATCGACAGGTATGCCACTGACAAAACTATCGTAATGGTCCTCAACGCGATTTTGGCTGCTGTTGGTACTATCGTGAATATTAATTTCAGTGGTGGTTACCCCACCAATGCGGGTTTCTGCTGCCCAAGAAATCTCCGTGCCCGAGTCCTGAAATTGTTGTTCGCTGAGAGTCCCACCAAGGGTAAAAGCCCGAGCTACACCTGTTGTTGTCCCCAGTACGGCGATTGTACTCAACGTCGTTGCTGCGATCGCGCCAATAACCTTCAAGCCATTCATAATTATTCCCACCTCCATTTTCTACTCAGTTGTCTTATCTTTTAGCTTATGAAATCTCTCTCGGGTTTGTCGAGGAAAATTCAGCATTTTTACTGAATCTTTACAGACCCAGAATGTTGTATGAAATCTTGATGAATGAGAAATCAAAAATTTACCGCTCCCCGACTTCCGACTTCCCCATTGAAACCCCTGCCAACCATCCCGTCGTCCAAGCACTTTGGAAATTGAATCCCCCCGTGATGCCGTCGATATCGAGAATTTCTCCCGCAAAATATAAACCCGGACATTTTTGGCTTTCCATGGTTTTAAAATTGACTTCTTTGAGACTGACCCCCCCACAAGTGACAAACTCCTCTTTAAAGGCATTTTTTCCTTGAATGGTATAGCGTCCGCTTACCAATTCCGCGATCGCGCGATTTAACTCTTTCTTGGAAATTTCTGCCCAAACTTTCATCGGAGAAATCCCCGCAGAGGCTAACAACCTTTGCCATAAACGCTTGGGCAAAGAAACGGGACAATAATTGAAAATCTTGCCCTTGGGATGTGCGGACTTCATCTGAAGAAATTTCTCGCGCAGGGTTTCCGCATTTTCATCGGGCAACCAGTTAATGAGTAAAGAAAGACGATAGCGATGTTCCCACAGAATCCTCGCCCCCCATGCCGAAAGTTTTAAAATTGCCGGACCGCTTAACCCCCAATGGGTAATGAGAAGCGCTCCAGTTTGTTCGAGCTTGGGTTTGCCCTCGTGCAGCAAGCGCACTCGGACGCGATCGACGCTGATTCCCGCCAAATCTTGCAAGCGAGCATCCGGTATTTTAAACGTAAATAAAGACGGAATCGGCGTCACGATCGCGTGTCCCAATTGTTTCGCCCAACGATATCCCAATAAGTTGCTCCCCGTTGCCACCAAAACGCGATCGGCTCTTAAGATTTCCCCAGTTTTTAAAGTAACAATAAATTCCTCCGCCGATCGCCCTAAAGACTTGACCGGCGATCGCGTCCGCACTTCCACCCCTTGTTTTTGGGCTTCTGCGAGCAAACAATCGATAATCGTTTCCGAGCGATCGCTGACGGGAAAAATACGTCCGTCTGCTTCAGTTTTTAACGCCACCCCCCGACTGGCAAACCAAGCGATCGCATCTCGAGGCTGAAAACGGCTAAAAGCACCGAGCAAAGCCTTTCCTCCCCTCGGATAATGCTTCACCAACCCCACCGGATCGAAACAATGATGGGTCACATTACAACGTCCTCCACCCGAGATCCGTACCTTCGCTAACGGTTGTCTGCCGGCTTCGAGAACGATTGCCCGCGCATCGGGATAACTGCGAGCTGCCGTCACAGCCCCGAAAAATCCTGCCGCTCCCCCACCAATGACAATCATTCTTAAGGGATTTCCCGCACCCATAGTCAATATCCCCCTGCCTATATTTTCAGTTTCCTAGATTACGTAAGTAGACTGCTGGCAATGCCTAAAAACTGGAAAACTTTGCTGAGAAAAAAATGATTTGATGCTATGCTGATAGTGAATCTCATTTTTGAGTGCAATTCTCCTTGCCCACAATGGAAAGCAAAAATTCGATACCATAGACTCTAGTTTTAGCATCTACCCTCCAAAATCAACAATTAGAATCCCAAAGTTAGGTCTATTGTATTTATCTTAAATTAAAATTCAGTCAAATCCCCTAGCGATCGCGCCAGCAATCGTGCTATTGTCCGAGCTACGATCCGAGGTCGAACCCGCGCTCCTCTTCTGGGGAGGCGAACATCAAGCGCACCCCGTATCTATCGCCAGACGTTTCGGTTTAGCTTTTTATGATACTCGCAGACGAAGAAAATACAGGATAATATCGAGGGGAAATCGATGATTGGGCACCTTTTGCTTTTCTCGCAGGGGGTGAGACTGCCTGAATTCACAATGCAATCATGATTAAACTCATTTCAAACACCATGACTTCAACAGATTCGGGTATTACCGATCTTCTCAACTCAGATAGTGTAATGGAGGCACTTTGCTCTCTTTCCGAAGAAACGCAACGCGATCGCTTGGTTTCTAAGTTTCTTCAAGTCATGTTAGAAAAAACTGAGACCGCTAAAGGGGCATTACTTCTCCCGGAAGAAAACCACTGGTCGATCGCGGTAACGAGTGAGAATAATAAAATTGTCGTCTTCCCGTCCATGCGCTTGCGAGATAGCCAGATGATTCCCCAAGCTGTCATTCAATGGGTCGCTCGGACGCGGGTCGCGCTTTTAAGCAACAATGCTCCGGCACGAGCAAATTTAAGTATCGATTCCTATCTCCAAACCCATCGTCCTTCATTCTTTGCCGGTTTCCCGCTCCTGTATCGAGATCGCCTGAAGGGGATTCTTTACTTAGAAAATCGAGAAAAAATAGAGAGATTTAGCAAACCCCAATTAAAATTATTAAACTTCCTTTGTCTGCAAGCGGCAATTGCCCTAAATCGCATTATTGGCTCCGATCGCTCCCCCACCGGCACCACCGAGAGCCAACAACATATTCAGACTTTAGAAGCACGACTGGGCGAATATCAAGCCGAGCTCAAAGAGGCACAATCTCAGCTCATCGCTCGGGAAAAATTGGCAACATTAGGACTCTTAACCGCAGGGATTGCCCACGAAATTCGCAATCCCCTTACTTTTGTCACCAATTGTTCCGAAACATCCGAAGAACTGGTTGAAGAAGCCTTAGAAACCTTAGAAAAACAACGCGATCTCATCCCTTCCAAAGACTTTGCCGATTTGCAAGAGTTATTAGAAGACGTGAAAAATAACGCCTCGATCGTGCGCCAACAAGGGCAGCGAGTTGAAGGAATCGTTCGCAGTATGATGCAGCACGCGCGCTCGGAGTCCAGCCTTCGTCAACCCACAGATATTAGTCAATTACTCGATCGCGCTGCACAATTAGCCTATCACAGTCGGCGAGCCAGCAAACAAGGCATTCACATCAATATCTGCAAAAATTATGACGATTCATTGGACTTGCTCGAGGTTTCAGAAGGGGATCTCAGTCGCGCTTTTATTAATTTAATTGATAATGCCTGTTATGCCTTGGAAACAAAATATAAAACAGGCGATCTCGAAGAAGCTCCCACGTTATGGTTAACAACTCAGCAGCAAGAGAAGACAATGGTCATTCGCATTCGCGACAATGGTGAGGGAATCGCTTCGGAAATACAAGATAAATTATTTACGCCCTTTTTTACCACCAAACCCATTGGGGAAGGAACGGGGTTAGGACTATTTCTGACGCGCAAGATTGTTATCGAACAACATCAAGGAAAACTTCAACTTCACAGCGAACTCGGTCAATATACTGAATTTGTTATTACTTTACCCATTCCCCAATAATTGGGTTTTGATATCCTAAATCGCCATCCGAGTTGTCGCGTCCCATTCGATTGCGGCAATCGTCCCCCCTGACCTCGAGCAAGACGATCGCTTTGAGGGCCAATCTATCTCATTCTCGCAAAAGATAAAGAAAATCTAAAAATGTGTTATTCTTAACAGGATAGGGCGATCGCAATATCTTGAGGGCACATCTCTTTAATATGCCAAAAACCATTTAGAATAACAGCTTCTCCAATCGGGATGGTCGCGATCGCGTTCTTCCTCGATAACCCCGGTGGCACTCTTACTTATGAAATACTCTTATTCGACAATCACCGAGCCTTCCTCGAATTCCCTCGAGAAAAACCCCCAATCTTACCGGGCATTAGCTAAAGTTATCGATCGCGTCCGGCGTTCCCTCGATATCGAAACCATTTTTAAAACCACAACCCGCGAAGTCCGCCAACTCCTTGCTGCCGAACGCGTTGCCATTTTTCGCTTTAACCCGGATTGGAGTGGGGAGTTTGTGGCCGAATCCCTAGCCAATGGCTGGACTCCCCTCGTGCACAAGTACCATCGCGCCATTATTTCCGATAGTTTCCTGCAAGAAAATCAAGGGGGACGATATCGCCATAACGAAATCGCGATTGTCAATGATATTTACCGGACGGGGTTTTCTGCCTGTCATATCGAACTGTTGGAAAAACTCCAAGCCAGAGCCTATATTATTGTACCCATCTTGCAAGGAGAAACTCTATGGGGCTTGCTGGCCGCCTATCAAAACTCTAAACCCCGTCAGTGGCAGGGCTACGAAGCCGAATTTCTCGCCCAAATTGGCGCTCATCTCGGCATTGCCCTGCAACAAGCGGAATATCTCAAACAAACCCGAGAACAAAGCGCTCAACTGGCGATCGCGGCCGAACGAGAAAAAGCCGCCCAACGGCATAAAACCTTGGTCGGCACCATCGATAAAATTCGCCGTTCCCTCGACATCCACACCATTTTCGAGACCACCACCCGGGAAGCCCTCCAACTCCTCGAAAGCGAGCGGGTCGTCATTTATCGCTTTAACCCGGATTGGAGCGGCAAGATCGTCGCTGAAGCGATCGCCCCGGGTTGGACGCCTTTAATGAAAGATCGGGCTTTTATTGCCGATACCGTCCTGCAAGAAACTCAAGGGGGGCGTTACCGTCACAATCAAGTTACCGTCATTGACGATATTTATAAGAGTCACTACTCTGACTGTCACATCAAACTGCTCGAACGATTAGAAGCGAGAGCCTGCGTTATCGTCCCCATTTTACAAGGGGAAAGTCTCTGGGGTTTGCTGGCCACCTACCAGAACTCCGAACCCCGCTACTGGCAAGAATACGAAGTCGATTTGTTGGCTCAAATCGGCACGCAATTGGGCATTGCCTTGCAACAGGCAGAATTATTAAAAACCACCCAAACCCAAGCCGACGAACTTGCCCGTACTCTCAAAGAATTACAACAAACCCAAACTCAGTTGATTCAAAGCGAAAAAATGGCGGGTTTGGGGCAATTAGTGGCAGGAATTGCCCACGAAATTAACAATCCCGTTAATTTTATCTTTGGCAATCTCGTTCATGTCGAGGGGTATGCCCAAGATTTAATCGATCTCCTCGATTCTTATCATAAAGCCTATCCCTCTCCCAACGAAGATGTTTGTGAAAAAATCGACGATGTCGATCTCGATTTTGTTCGGGAGGACTTGCCCAAAATTATTGAATCCATGAGAATGGGCAGCGATCGCATTCGGAAAATCGTTCTCTCCCTGCGAACGTTTTCCCGACTCGACGAAGCGGAAGTTAAAGCGGTTGACATTCACGAGGGATTGGACAGCACGCTTTTAATTTTGCAACATCGCTGGAAACATCAGGACGTTCGACTGGTGAAAGACTATGGTAATTTACCCTTAGTCGATTGCTATCCCGCACCCCTCAATCAAGTGTTTATGAATCTCCTGGCCAATGCCCTCGACGCGATCGAGGAATGTACGTGGGAGGAAAGTAAGGGGGAAATTCCCAGCATTTGGATTCGGACGAGGATGGAGGGCGATCGCGTTGGTATTGAGATTGCCGATAATGGCAGTGGTATTGCCGAGGAAACGCGATCGCGAATTTTCGATCCCTTTTTCACGACGAAAAAAGTTGGCAAGGGAACGGGTTTGGGACTGTCCATTAGCTATCAAATTATCGTGGAAAAACACGGCGGTCAATTGGAATGTTTTTCCCAAGTGGGTCAAGGCAGCCAATTTCGTATTACTATTCCCATTCACCGACCCGAAAGTTAATTTTGCTTCGCTTTGCTCAAAGTTAATTTTGCTTCGCTTTGCTCAACGATGTCGAGTCCGATTTTTCCCATTGCCAATTGCGATCGCGATCCGCGAGGGCAAATTTTGGTTTATCCCCATGGAACTTTAGAAGATGTTCGCGCTAGGTTGCCAGAATTTGCCGACCTGAGCATTGAAAACATTTACAATTTCGGTCAGACGGTATTACCCCAAACTCGCAAAAAATCCCTACCGATCCGCGTTATCGGGATAGGATATACGGGCATTGTTGTTTTAGCACGGGTTAAAAACCAAGATGTCGCCTTAAAAATTCGCCGCATGGATTCATCCCAACCCGATCTTCTCCAAGAAGCAAAATTCTTGGCAATGGCAAATGGAGTGGGAGTGGGTCCCCAACTATTAGGAAATACTCGCAATTTGCTGGTTATGGAGTATATTCAGGGCGATCGCTTTCTCGATTGGGCTAAAAATATGGCAGGAGAGAGAAATATTGCGCAAACTCGATTCATTATCCGGCAAATTCTCGAACAAAGTTTTCGCTTGGATGGTTTGGGATTGGATCGGGGGGATATGGGTTGTATTAGCGAGGATGCCATTGTTTGCGATCGCCAAGTCGTTCTCATTGATTTTAGCGCTGCGAGTTGCCATCGCCGTCCGGCTAATGTAACTTGTTTGGCACAGGGATTGTTTTGGGGAACCGCGATCGCGCCTTATTTAACCTCTCTTTTGACCCTCCCGGATCGAGAATCTTTAATTGCGATTTTACGCCGTTACAAACAACACAGAAATCGAGAAAACTTCGATCGCTTCCTCGCGGCGATCGGCTTGGCAGACTGATGTTACCCGTTTTCTGATATTGCTCTCCTCTCGCCATCATTCTATCCATCATTCTATAATTAGAATACATTATCTAGCCCTCATTGACTAATTGTAAGTCACATTGCTCGAAAATGTAGTGAATTGCCCCAAATAACTCATCTAGATCGGAAATCCTGTAAGATTTAATGCTTTTTGTAAACAAGCGATCGCTCAACTTGGCAAATTCCCATACCTTGCCATTGGAAACTATCCCAAAAATGGTTTGCCCTTCAATCTGATTGATTTTTTGACAGGCAACCATTTCCGCCCCGCATTGCCCCCAACCTGCCGTAAAATCATCTTTCTTTGCTTCCATGGCGGCACAAAAGGGCTTATCAAAAACAATTTTGCCTAGAGGAGATTTTTGCGCGAGCAGATAATCCGGTACTCCCGATAAATCCTCATCATAAATCAAGGTTTGATGACTCCAAAGTAAAAACTTTTCTTTATACTCGTACCAAGTTTCGGTTAAAATGGGTGCAATTAAATTTTCACAAATTGCCCATTCCGAATTATCGACGATTCCTTCCCGCAAAAGCGTTTGTAACCGTTGTTTGAAGTAGTCATTTAGCGGCAATTGCGATTCGATAATAAAGTCATTTTCTTGATAAGTTAACTGAAACGCTTTGACCAGCATTTCTAAGTTTTTATAGGACGTGAAAGCCATTTTGACCTCCATCGGGAGCGAAAACACCGCGATCGCGAGAGAGTGCGATCGGGGCGAGAGACTCATTTTAGTTCTCTTTTTATTTGAAAAGATTTTATATAATTACTCTAAAAACTCTTCTATTTGTTCTTTCTTTTGTAACCGAAGCGGAACTTTTTCCAATTCTGGCAAAGCGATCGTTTCTCGCTGTTTTTGTCGGTCGGATTTGGGCATTAATAAAGGCAGGGGATCCGGTTTTTCCAGCCAGTATTCTGCCACCGGAAGGGTATGTTCTAAATCTTCTAAAGGTCTGGGAATAACCATCACGGCACTAAATTCGCCAATTCGTTCGGCTTCGTACATTCCCGCTTCAACCGCTACGGCGACATTCGCCACAGTTCCCCGCACGATCGCGGTACACAATCCATCGCCAATGGTTTCATAACCCGCCAATTGGACATCGGCAGATTTTAACATGGCATCCGCCGCCCCCACCATAGCCGGAAAACCTCGGGTTTCCAACAAACCGAGAGATTGATTGCTCAATCGGCTGTAACCGCGTTGTTCTTGTGCGATTTCGATGGAGTGAGTGCCGATGGGGAAAATCACCTCTAAATTGGGGAGGGGACGGGGAAGCACCATTTTGCCGACGAGTTGTCCGAACTGTTCGGCAGTTTTTGCCCCTTCTTCTACCGCGAGGCGCACATCTGCCGTTTTTCCCCGCACGATCGCCGTACAATACCCACTCCCGATTTTCTCGTATCCCACCAAAGTCACTCCGGCGGATTTCAGCATCATATCTGCCGTTCCCACGACGGCGGGAAAACTGCGAGTCGCCACCAATCCAAGGGCGCTTTCTTTGATAACCCTCTGGCGCGTTACCGGATTGGGGCGAGAGCGTTGTTGGCTCGCCAAGCGACTTTTGATTTCTAGTTCAGACATTGTTTTTCTCTTCCAGCGCAAATATTCCCAGAGCGTTCCGCTTGCCCCTGTTATAAATTTATTCTAAGCGATCGCGTTCTCATCGAGCTAGATTAGCGCACCAAATCACCAATAACACCGATAAGATATTCTAAGCGATCGTCCTCTCATCGGGCGAGATTCCCGCATCCAACAACAAACAACAAATAACAAATAACAAACAACAAAGTTAATTGAGAAAGGCTTCGGGTCCGACGAGGGAAATATAGGGATCGCCGCTAAAGTAACGTCGTGCGGTTTCTAAAGCTTGTTCTGGGGTCACTTGCGCGATCGCTTCTTGAAATTGGCTGTCAAAATCGAGCCCCACCTCAATTGTTTCATACCAGCCCAAGATTTGCGCGATTTCGGAGTTGGTTTGCTTGCCGAGGGCATATTGACCCAAGAGTTTATTTTTTGCTCCTTGCAGCTCTTCCGGGGCGAGGAGGGTTTCCCCCAGTCGTTTGATTTCCTGATGGAGTCCTTCTAGGGCGATCGCGGTATTTTCCGGGGCGGTTCCCATGTAGGCGACAAATTGAGAGGTATCGAGGCGAGTGGGATAGAAGGCAGAAACATCATAGGCCAGTCCCCGTTTCTCTCGCAATTCTACAAAGAGGCGACTGGATAAACCGTTCCCTAAATAAGTGTTGAGGAGCTTAAGGACGGTATAATCTGCCTCCTTGCGAACGGAGGGGGTTAAGTAACCCAACATAACGATGGACTGCTGGCTGTCTTGGGGGGTTTTGTGAGGAGTGGGTTGAGAAGCCACTGCAGCAATGTCGAGTTCGGGGAGGGGAGAGGTGGGGACTTGCCAGTTGCCAAAAATTTTGCGCACCATCGCGATCGCGTCCTCGTGTTGGATGCGTCCCGAGAGGGAAATAATCAGATTATCCGGACGAAAGTAAGTTTGGTGATACTTTTGTAAGTCATCCCGTCTTAATTTCACGACGGTTTCTTCGGTGCCTAAAATCGACGTGCCGTAGGGATGTTCGCCGTACATGGCTTCTCGTAACTGTTTGAAACCGACATTAAAGGGACGTTCTTGTTGAGAGCGAATATTTTGTAGGGTTAAATGTTGTTCGAGTTCCACTTCCTCTTGGGGAAAACTCGGCGATCGCATAATTTCTCCCACCAGTTGGAAAATTTCCCGAAAATCGACGGTGACGGTTTTTAAACCCACGGCGAAATAATCGGTTGAGGCATCAGCCCCCAAAACGGCACCGACGGATTCAACGGTTTCGGCAATTTCTACCGATGATAAATGCTCTGTTCCTTTGGTTATTGTATTTGATAGTAGGTGAGAAATCCCTGCATTTTCTCGCGCTTCCCAACGCCCTCCCGCCTTCAAAAATAATCTCCCGGCGATAATATCTGCTGTCGGATTTTCTACGCTAATGACGGTAATCCCATTGTCCAAAATCGTGCGCTGAGTTGACATATCAGTTATTGGTTATTAGTTATTGGTTATTGGTTATTGGTTATTGGTTATTGGTTATTGGTTATTGGTTATTGGTTATTGGTTATTGGTTATTGGGATCGGAGGTGACACTCACAAAAACGTCAGTTCTAAAAATGTTTCCGAACAACAAATAACAAACAACAAATAACAAATAACAAACAACAAATTTAAAGATTTTTCATGATGGTGACGGCGTATTTGTCGGGGGAGAGGTATTTTTTGGCGATCGCTTGCAATTCCTCGGCTTCCATTTGTTGAATGCCTTGGGGATAGATGGCAGACAGTTCCGCCGTCGCGATCGTATTGTAATACCCATACAGTCCTGCCAGTTGCCCCGGGGTTTCGGTAGAAAAGGCATAATCGTTTAAGAGCAGGCGTTTCACCCGATTTAATTCTTTGGGAGCAATGGGCTCGGTTTGCAGGTGTTGCAGGCGATCGCGGATTATTCCTTCGACTGCTTCTAAATTTTCTTCTTCTAACCAAGCGCTAATGGTAAGAAGACTGGAGTTTTGATGTAAAGAAAATTCGCTGGCAATATCCCAGACTAAACGCTGTTCTTCTCTTAATTCTCTCACCAAACGGGACGATCTCCCACCTGCCAATAAAACCGACAGCATATCCAGTCCGATCGCTTCTGAGAGGTTGGACACCCCCGATGCCGTCCAGCCCATCATTAAACGCGCCTGCTCCAGTCGGGGCAAGCGCAACTCGGTGCGGCAAATCGAAGTTAAAATGGGCTGGGGGCAAAAGGTTCGGGGGGGACATTCGGAACGGATGGGAAAATCGTTAAACGTATCGCCAATTAAAGAGAGTGCCGTTTCGCGATCGATGCCTCCCACGATCGCCACGGTCATATTTTCCGGTTGGTAGTGGGTTTTGTGGAAACAGCGCATTTGGTTGGGGGTGCGATCGCGCACTTGTTCTTCGGTGCCCAAGATCGAGCGTCCGTAGAGGGATTCGCCGTAAATGGTTTCGCACAGTGCCTGAAATCCCAACCAGTCGGGATCGTCCTGACTGGCGCGTATTTCTTCGATGACTACATCTCTTTCTCGTCCGAATTCTTCATCTTCAATGCTGGCGTGCAGGAGAATATCGGCAAAGTAGGGGAGGGTTTCCGGGAGGTATTGCGCCGCCGTGGTGATGAAAAAATGGGCATAATCGTGGCTGGTGGCGGCATTGGTGAGTCCGCCGCGATTTTCGATCGCGCGATCAAATTCTCCGGGGGCAACGCGCTTGCTCCCTTTAAAAATCATGTGTTCTAAAAAATGGGCCATGCCGTACCAGCGATCGGGTTCCGCACTGACTCCCGCTTTCACCCAAACATCAACCATCGCCACGGGAGTCGTGGGAAGATGTTGGTGAATGATGGTTAACCCGTTGTTGAGCCGGAAGGTATTGGCGGGAAATTCGAGGGTATTGCGTTGTTGAGATAGCTGTTGCAAGGTTAAGCGCTTAACGATTTGTTAATTTAACCGATCTTATCTTTTAGGGAAAAATTAAATTGATCCTTTTGATACAAAATCCCGGAAATCGGGTGAGAATAGCATATAGTCGGGAATTTCGGGTGCGACTCGCGGAATGGTAAACCATGCAAGTTTTAATCCCTCATAGGGATTAGTTGGTATTGAAACAAAATATGCCGCATGCAGTTTAAGTGGTACGGGGCGTTTCAATCCCTAAGAGGGATTAGTTGTTATTGAAACAATCGCCTTATCTATCGTGGAAGATATATTATCAAGAGTTTCAATCCCTAAGAGGGATTAGTTGTTATTGAAACCAGTTGTGAAACCCGCGTGATATTTAGTTTTCAAGGTTCAGTTCCGGATACCGAGACTTAATATAGCATTTCAGCCATCGCCTCCGCAAGACCCTCAACCAAAAAATCCTGAAAACCCATACCAGACAAGGATGACAGAGTTTCCGTAGACCCCCGATCGCATCCGATCGCCTTCAAACCCAAACCAGACCTGAATTTGACCCCCCTTAAAATGGGCAAGCCAAAATGAGACCCCCCGGTATGCGGAAAATCAGACAGAGGGCAAACAAATATATTATTTTTGCCATCCTAGGCGACAGCATCAATCGTAGAATTTTCCCGCAAGCGTCCATCTTCCATTTTAACAATGCGATCGGCAACATCTAAAATACGGTTATCGTGAGTCACCAACAAAATCGTACACCCTTGTTCCCGTGCTAGCTTTTGCATCAACGTGACCACATCTCGCCCAGATTTGCTATCGAGAGCCGCCGTTGGTTCGTCTGCCAATACAATAGCAGGATGAGACACCAACGCCCGAGCGATCGCGACGCGCTGTTTCTGTCCCCCCGAAAGATTATGGGGGTATTTGTCGCTATATTCTCCCAACCCTACTTCTTCTAACATATTGAGCGCTCTTTGGCGCATTTGCGATCGCGTCAAGGTTCCGTGAACTTCCAACCCCATTTGCACGTTTTGCAAAGCCGTTAAACTCTTATGTAAGTTATGTGCTTGAAAAATATAACCATTATGGCGACGTGCTTTAACTAACTCTTCTTGGCTGCCACCGCAGAGTTCTTGACCTAATATTTTCAAACTCCCCGACTGAGCGGAACGCAACCCACTCACAAGCGTTAAAAGCGTTGTTTTTCCCGACCCCGAAGGCCCCATCATAATGACAATTTCTCCGGTATAAATTTCTAAATGAATATCAAAGAGAACTTGTTTGCGAAGTTGACCTTGACCGAAGTAATGATCGAGATGTTCGACAGCAATAACAGGTGTTTTATTCATAATAGGAATGGGTAATGGGTAATGGGTAATCGCTCCCCCAACAACAAATAATAAACAACAAATAACAAACAACAAATAACAATTAAAAAATATCCGCAGGATCGGCAGCTTGCAATCTTCGGGTTGCGATCGCGCCGGAAATGCCGCACATGACAATGGTTAAAACCAACACGAAAACGGCTCGGGAAACGGTCATAAACATTGGTAAAGCCGTTGCTTTTCGTGCCAAGGCATATAACCCGATCGCAATGGTTAACCCCGGCAAAAAGCCAAAAGCAGCTAAAATAATTGCCTCCTCAAACACCACCCCGAGCAGATAAGAATTACGATAGCCCATTGCCTTAAACGTGGCATATTCTGCGATATGTGAGTTAACATCCGTCGAAAGAATTTGATAAACAATCACCACTCCCACCACAAACCCAATCGCGGCACCAAAACCAAAGACAATCCCCACGGGACGATTGGTCGCCCAATAGGTTTTCTCTTTATTAATAAACTCGTCAATGGTCAAGGTTTGCACGTCATCCGGTAAATGAGCATCGAGCATGGCTCTCACCTGCAACGGATCGCTTCCCGGTTTCACTTTAATTAATCCCAAACTAACCGTTCCTGCTTGTCGCTTCGGCATCAAGCGCAAAAAGTTCTGATCGCTGGTGAGAATAATAGCATCTGCCGCAAACGAGGCTCCCATGGGAAACAGTCCGCCAATGGTCACGGTGCGGCGCTCGATTTCCGTAGTCACGCTTTCCCCGAGTTCTGCTTTCGCGATCGCTTCTTCATATTCCCCCCGGGCGGTGCGATCGAATAACACCGTATCCGGAAGTTTAATCTCGTTTAATTTCTCCATAATTTCCGGTAGCGTAAAAGCCGGGCGATCGGGATTCATCCCGATAACCATTACGGCGGTTTTTTCCTGAGTTTGGGGATTTTTCCACTGCACGGAATTCACATAAAGTGCTTCCGCCGATGCGACTCCCGGAACATCGAGGGACTGATACAAGCGCCGTCGGGTAAAAGTCGATAATTCCGACCAATTGAGCGCCTGATTATTCATAATAACGATATCCGCCTCTAAGTTACGATGGAGTAACGTATTACTGCTCAGCAAAGCATTCAAAAAGCCGAACTGCATAAAAATCAGGATATCTGCAAAGGCAATACCCGCCATAGCGGTAAGCAAGCGAGTAATATCGTGTTTGAGTTGCAACCACCCCAAAGGCGTGCGATTAGTTAATGCCGTTAATAATTTCTTCATCACTCTTATCCTTCTGTCCCGTTAACGGGTGACGGGTGACGGGTGACGGGTGACTGTATTTCGATCGCGACGGTAACTTGTAAATTGGTCAAACCGAGAACTTTTTCGCTGGAAGTCTCATCCAGTTTGACTCTCACTTCCACTACTCTCGCATCGGTATTAGCGGCAGGATCGGTGTTAATCACATCTTGGCGCAAGACTTGCAGTCCGATTTGTTCGACAGTACCGTGCAATTCTTCGGGGAAAGCATTGCTGGTAACATTTGCGAGTTGACCCGTGCCGATCTTGCGAATATCGCTCTCGTAAATTTCTGCGATCGCGTACATTTCTCGGGTTTGTCCGATCTCGGCAATCCCTTGACTGGCAATAATTTCTCCGGGTCGCGTATGAATTTTGAGAATTTGTCCGACTTGGGGAGAGCGCACGTAGGCTCGGTCTAAATCGGCTCGGGCGCGTCCGACGGCGGCAATGGCGGCATTAAGTTCGGCAGTGGCGACTTCCACATCTACGGGGCGCACTTCGGCAATGCGATCGAGAGTAGCCCGCGCTTCTCGCAATTGTTCCTGTTGGGAGGAGCGGACGCGATCGCGTTCGGCTTTGGCTTCCTGTAATTGCCATTGCAGGCGATCGAAGGTCAAGCGCTTGCTATCCCGGTTGCTCGCGGAAATCGCTCCCTCGTCGTACAGGCTTTGATAGCGATCGTTTTCTACTTTGGCATTGTTTAACTCTACCTGCAAGCGAGCGATCGCGGCTTCTCGGGCGGCGAGTTGGGTGCGGCGATCGGCTTGTATGCGGGAAATGGTGGCGCGTTGTGCTTCGATCGCTCCCTGTTGCGCCCCGGCTTTGATGCGGTTGAGGTTGGCCCGGGCGACTCTCACTTGTTCTTCGGCTTCATTGAAAAGGGCTTGCAAGCGATCTCGACTATCCAAAATCGCGATCGTTCCTCCTTTTTGTACCCAACTCCCTTCTTCAACCAATAACTGCTCGACGCGATTGCTTTCGGCTGAGGAGGGAGAAGACAGGCGAATCACTTCTCCTCTCGGCTCTAACCGCCCCAGTCCCGTCACGGTTTCAATTTCCGGCAAAGCAACGGCGGGGGCTTCGATAACGGGCTGAAATAGAGCCATTCGGGAGGTGACGAATGCTCCCCCTCCCGCACTCAAAAGCGCTGTCAAAACCACGATACCCAAGGATTTGAAGGATCGCGGAGGATCTACCGTTCCATTGTGAACCATTGTTATTGCTCCTGCTGAACGCTTCGTGGAACCCAATTCGACCTATAATGAAACTAAACAGTTTCGTTTTATCTGTTTTAAGATTAAACTACCCAGTCTCAGAAAGTCAAGAGATGCACTCAAAATCAGCCAACTCCTCCGGTCGCCAAAAATCCACCGAGAAAGCCGCAGCCATCCTAGAAGGCGCAATGAGAGAATTTTTAACCCACGGCTATGCAGCGACGAATATGGACGGCGTAGCGGCGGCGGCGGGAGTCTCGAAAGCGACGGTTTACCGTTATTTTCAAGATAAAGAGGGTTTATTTGCGGCCTTGGTGAAGCGGTTGGCAGAAGAAAAATATCGTACTGTTTTCAACCCGTTTAATGATAAAATATTGGTAGAAGAACCCAAAGTATTTTTACATCACCTCGCCACGAAAGTGTTAGAAAATGCTGGGCAAGATCCGCAAATGCAAGCCTTTATGCGAACGATTATCGCCGAGTCGGGGCGATTTCCAGAACTGTCCCATCCTTATATCGAAAATTTAGCCAAACCCGTGTTAGAAACCTTGAGTACATATTTTGCTTCTCGGGCTGAATTTGTTGGGAAAGATTCAGACGTGCTGGCCAGATCGTTTATGGGGTCAATTATTTATTTTGTCATGCTGCAAGAAATTTTAGGAGGAAAAACCGTATTACCGATGGAACGCGATCGCTTTGTTAAAGGCTTGGTAGAGTTGTTTTCTTAAAACACTCATTTGGTTGATTTGAGAGAAAATTTTGCGATCGCAATCCATTTCAATGGATTTTTCGTATGAGACAGGGGTTTTGAACCCCTGGCAGATCGACAACGAGAAGGATAATTTAATTAGCGATTAATTATATTTCAATTAGAGCAGAGTATCGGGATCGACTCCTTGTTGTCGGAGCAGTTCGAGAAGCGCTTGTTTTTGTCGGCGTTCTTCCTCTAAAATAGCTTCAATGCGATCGGCTTTTTCTCGTTCGAGATTAGCTCTTTCTCGTTCGAGATTAGCCCTTTCCCGCTCGCGCTCTGCACGTTCTCGTTCGATATTGGCTCTTTCTTCAGGAGTGGGAATCCAATTTCCTCCCGCATCATAGAAACGCAACCAGAGCATTTCCACCCCTTCATAACGCCCCTGCCATTGTCCCAAACCCAAACCCAACTCTTCAAACCACAATCGCCCCTCCCATAACTCTAGCTCCTTATATTCGCCTTCTTCCAGATGAAACCCGCGAAAGCGATTATCGGAGCGGTCATAAATAGCATAATAAGGAATTTGCAAAATTTGCTCGTAAACTTCCCATTTTGTTGGAGGCCTATTAACTTGTCGTTCTGTCAACCCTAAATCTTCATCTTCCGTTCCGGGAGAAGCTAACTCCACCACTAAAAAAGGACTCACTTCCTCTTGCCAGATGAGATAACTCCAGCGCAACTCATCTCGCGTCCTGCTTTGGGGAACGCCTAAAACCAAAAACCAATCCGGTCTTTTGTACCAGCGAGTATGTTCGAGATCGTAATAGAGATTGAGATCGCTGGCAATAAAATAATCTTCCCGGGGATAGTGGGGAGATTGACAGGTTTGAGTCAATAAATCCGGTTGAAAATCATGAAACTCGTCAGGCAAACCGGGCTCCTCCGGATCTTCGCTAGGCAAATCGTACATCGTGGGCAAATGGGGATAGCGAGCGCCCATCTTGGGAGGGGTTGGGGGTGGGTTCTGCCGAGAATGTTGCGGTTGGAGTCGAACCATAAGAGCCAAGAAAAATCGATAAAGACAATTGTATCATACAAAGACTCAACTTTCTCCTAAAATGCGCTTGCGACGCTTGCGAGCAATTTCTTGTAAATCCGCCGTGCGATCGGTTTCATCAACGATTTCTCCGGTTAAAACTTCGAGGACATCTTCAAGAGTAACCACACCAGAAACGCCCCCATATTCATCGGCAACAACGAATAAATGTTCGCGCTTTTTTTGAAATTCTTGTAATAATTTATCTGCTTTCATCGTTTCGGCGACAAAGTAAACCTTACGGCTTAAATCAGCGATCGCAAGATCGGTTTTTCCTTCTAAAAGTGCCACCAGCAGTTCATTTTTTAACCCTAAGCCAATCACTTCATCGATCGTTTCATCGATCACGACAATCCGACTGTGTTGTGATGAGATAATATCTTCTTTAACTTCTTCTAATTTTGAGCTGCCACGCAAGTAAGTCATTACAGTTCTCGGAGTCATAATCTCGTGCGCTAAGAGATCGTTTAAGCGAAAAACGCGCTGGATCATATCGGCTTCATCATCCTCAATAATGCCTTCTTGATGCCCGATTCTGGCCAAAAACTTAATTTCTGCCTCATTCGTCGTTGGTTTCTTTTTCCCTCGTAAAAACGGCGTAGTTGCCCGTTCGATAAACCAAACAATAGGTGCTAAAATAAATACTAATCCCGTTACGGGAATGGCAATCCAGACCGCAACGGGAAAAGCGTGGCGTTCTCCTAACGTTTTGGGAATAATCTCCCCAAACATGATAATCAGTAAAGTTAAGAAAGCAGAAAATACTCCCAACCAAGCATCACCAAAAACATTGCTGGCAATGCTCCCGATCGCAATACTGCCGACAATATTGAAAATATTGTTTAAAATAACAACAGTCGCAATCGAACGATGCACGCGAGCGCGAAGAGCAAACAGTGCGAGTTCCGCTCGTTTGTTCGACTGTCCGAGTTGTCGAACTTTAATCGCAGAAACAGATAAAATCGCGGTTTCTGCTAAAGCGCAAAATGCCGAACCGGTAAGGACGATAAGGACGACGAGGATTAAAGCGATCATAAAAATGGAGTTAGGGAAAATGGGGAATAACGGATAAGAAAAGAGGAGGCTGAAGATCCCTCAAACCGTAATTTGAAAAATCGGGTTGCTTGCAGCGTGCGTGGATCGTGTAACTTTAGCCTCTGAGAATTCCAGAATTTTGAATTTTGAATATGTCGCAAAAAACTTTCGATCGCCTCGCTCCCTTTATTCAAGAGTATATTTACAAGCAAGGCTGGCAACAATTGCGAGACGTGCAAGTTGCTGCTTGTCAGGTGATGTTTGAAACGAACGCTCATCTCTTACTCGCTGCCGGAACGGCATCGGGGAAAACGGAAGCCGCATTTTTACCAATTTTAACGCTTCTGGAGGAACGGCCTGCAAAAACAATTGGCGTTCTCTATATTAGTCCGATTAAAGCGCTGATTAACGATCAATTTGAACGTCTTAACGATCTGCTCCAGCAAAGTCATACTCGCGTCTTTGCTTGGCACGGGGATATCCCCTCGAGTCAGAAGCGGAAACTGCTGGAATCTCCTTCTGGCATCCTGCAAATTACCCCAGAATCTCTGGAAAGTTTATTAATCAATCATTATTCTACCCTGCCTCGACTCTTTGAGGATCTGCGTTTTATTGCGATCGACGAAATCCATTGTTTTATGGACTCGGAACGAGGCTATCAAATTGTGTGCCAACTGGTTCGCCTTTCTCGGATTATTAATAAAGTTCCGCGTCGGATTGGCTTATCGGCGACTTTGGGAGATTATGAAATTGCCCAACAGTGGTTGCAAATGGGGACGAATTTATCAGTCATTGCCCCAGAAATTCCCGATAATTCTCGTCGAGTTCGTTTAGCGGTGGAATATTTTCCGCTTTCCTCTGAAATCGAACCAACCGATCCATATTATCGTTATTTGTTTGAGATTACCAAAGCGAGTAAATCTTTGATTTTTGCCAACAGTCGCACGGATACCGAATCGGTTATTGCGAATTTGCGTGCTTTGGCGCGATCGCAGAATGCACCGGATATTTATCACGTCCATCATGGCAGTATTTCTGCCTCTTTGCGAGAAGATGCAGAAACGGCCATGCGATCGGATACTTATGCAGTAACGGCGGCAACATTAACGTTAGAATTGGGTATCGATCTCGGTCAACTCGAGCGGGTCATTCAATTGAATTCGCCTTTATCCGTTGCCAGTTTTCTGCAAAGATTGGGACGCACGGGACGGCGAGAAATGCCTGCGGATATGCGCTTTATTTGTTCGGAATCAGAACGATTGGGAGATGAACCTTTACCTGATTTAATTCCTTGGCAGTTGTTGCAAAGTATTGCGATTATTCAACTGTATATTGAGGAACGCTGGCTCGAACCCATTCAACTCCCCCAATATCCTTATAGTCTTTTGTATCATCAAACCTTGAGTATTTTGGCATCGGAAGGAGAGCGATCGCGTCGAGAATTAACCGAGGAGATTTTAAGTTTACCCGCTTTTGCCAATATTTCTCCGAGAGATTTTCAACAACTTCTCAATTACTGGGAAAGTTTAGACCATCTCGAAGCAACGGAAAACAACACCTTGATTTTAGGAATAGTTGGGGAAAAAATTGTCCGAAACTTTCAATTTTACGCTGTTTTTGATGCTCCTATCGAATATATCGTGCGAGGAGAAGCAGGAGAAATCGGGAGTATTTTCACCCCGCCTCCCCTTGGAGAAAGATTTTCTCTGGCCGGGAGAACGTGGCAAGTAATTGATGTAGACTATGAGAAAAGAAATATTTGGGTCAAACCCGTTTCTGGGATTGCTAATATTGCTTGGCGCGGTCGCGGTACGGGAAAAATTCACACGAAAATATTGCAGAAAATGAAAGCAATATTATTTGAAAATACCGATTATCCCTATTTATTACAAGGTGCAAAAATGAGATTGACCGAAGTGCGAAATTTAGCACGACGCTACGATCTCGATCGCGAAGTCATTCAGGCGATCGATCCCAATCTTTATTGTATTTTCCCTTGGATGGGAACGAAAACTTTCAATACGTTAGAAAAATGGATTTACTTTGTGATGGGAGATTTTATCAATGTCAAAATTGTTAAATCTTTATCTCCTTACTATTTGCTGTTGCGATCGGGAGAGAAAACTTCTCCTACCGATCTGAAAGAAACAATTGTAAATTTATGTCAACAAGACTTGACACCAGAGGATATTACTGCATTTACCGACTCTCCCCAACGACAGAAATATGATAAATTTATTCCCGATAACCTTTTGCGAAAGGCATTTGCTTGGGATTATCTCGATATTGTAGAATTACAACAAATTGTTAAGACTTGGTAATTAAAAACGCGATCGAAACAAACAGTTTTCAATCTGTTTACTGTTCACTGTTTACTGTTCACTGTTCACTGAAATGACACAAACCGTTTGGATTGCAAGACATGGAAACCGTTTGGATTTTGTCAACCCCGAATGGTT
>JBFRWJ010000146.1:0-3304 GCA_051439525.1 Spirulina sp.
AGGTTGCCGCGATCGCTCGCATCTCCTCGGAATTTCCGGTGCGATCCTTCCCGTAGCGAAAATCTGCCCCCACGCAAATCAGCCTCGCTTGCAGGCGATCGAGTAAATTTTCCTTGACAAAGGCTTCAGGACTCAGATCGGCCAATTCCCGATTGAAGGGCAGTAAAACAAGCTGTTCCACTCCCAAGTGTTTTAAGGCTTTGGCTTTTTCTTCTAAAGGTGTTAAAAGTTTGCGACTTTGACCGGTAAAAAATTCCCTCGGGTGGGGATTGAAGGTGACAACGGTCGGATAAATTCGGGACGATTCGGGGACAATATCATTGCCTCCTCCCATTCGTGCCAATGCTCGATTGCCTTGCAAGATTGGGCCGAGGACTTGCCGATGACCCAAATGGATGCCATCAAAGTTCCCGAGGGCGATCGCGGTCGGCGTTAATGCTGTTTCAGTCGATGATGTGACCCACACGCTTTACATTTTGAAACAATTTGCTCGATCCTACCCCAAATTGTCTCTGAATCGCGAAATCGGGCTAATTTTTTCGGATTGATTTTCTCTCCAAGCTAATTTGGAGAGAAAATCAGTTTTCTTCTCGTCCTAGGCATTTTGCAAGACCGCATAAACCTCCCAAGGTTCGCCATCGGGATCTTTAATCCAAGTTTTATCTTGTACGGCATAGCAACAGGTTACCTTCTCTTGCACGTCGGTTTGCAATCCCTTCTCCTTGAGACGCGCATCCATCGCCTTGACTTCTTCGGGGGAGTTAACTTCGATCCCTAAATGATTGAGGGTTTCCTGCCGTTCTGAAGTTTCCATCAACACTAACTTTAACGGCGGATCGCTGACGGCAAAATTAGCATAACCCGGACGGCGTTTGGCAGGTTCGACTCCAAATAATTTGCGGTAGAACGCGATCGCTTCGTCAAGATTGCTGACATTGAGGGCGAGTTGAATTCTCGACATGGTTCACTCTCCTTATATTGATAATTATCAATATTCAAGTTTGTCTATATTTTGGCAAAACATATCGATGAATGTCAATATGGAAATATGAAAAAAGCTCGAGCAATCTCAGAATGTTGTCCCTCCTTGCTCTCGGCAATTCTCAAACCCGAGGAAGCGCAGCAACTCGCCTCCCTGTTTCGCGTTTTGGGAGAACCCGCCCGCCTGCGCCTGATTAGTCTCATTGCCGCCCAACCCCAAGGGGAGGTTTGTGCCTGCGATTTGGTAGAACCGTTAGGACTGTCTCAGCCCACTGTCAGCCATCACTTGAAAGTTCTCTATCAGGCGGGACTCTTGGAACGAGAACGGCGAGGCACTTGGATTTACTATAAAATTGTTGCTCAACGGCTGGAAACCTTGCGAAATGCTCTCAGCACACCGGGTAATTGTCCAGAAAATTCTTGAATAGGTTAAATGTTGCACTCCTTGTAAGATAGATTGTGAAATTTCAGCAGGGATGAAGGATTGAAGTGCAATTTTTTGTTTACCATACCCCAGAATTAACCCCCACGGATTCGCTTCCCGACTGCGCGATCGCGATCGACGTGCTGCGGGCAACGACAACCATTGCCACGGCTTTAAATGCTGGGGCTGAAGCCATCCAAGTTTTCAGCGATATCGATAAATTAATGGCCGCGAGTGCCGAATGGCCGGCAGAAAAGCGCCTGCGGGCGGGAGAACGGGGAGGCAAGCAAGTTGAAGGGTGCGACATGGGAAACTCACCTCTTTTTTGTACCCCGGAACGGGTCAAAGATAAGCGTTTATTTCTCAGCACCACCAATGGAACGCGAGCTTTACAACGAGTGGAAAATGCGCCTATCGTCTTAACTGCCGCACAAGTGAATCGTCGCGCTGCCGTGGAATACGTGCGTCAACAGCAACCGGAAACCGTGTGGTTGGTAGGATCGGGTTGGGAGGGGGCTTATTCCCTCGAAGATACGGTTTGTGCCGGGGCGATCGCACAGCCGTTTTATGAGGAGAATGCAGAGATTGTCGGCAATGACGAAGTTTTAGGCGCGATCGCCCTGTACGATCGCTGGCAAGATAAGTTAGTAGATTTATTCTGCCAAGCGAGTCACGGGAAGCGATTATTGAATTTAAATTTGCTTGCAGATACTGAATATTGCGCCCAAACCGATATTCTCGATATTCTCCCCATGCAAACCGAAAAAGGAGTGATTAAAGCAGTTTAACGGCCGGTGAGTATCCTGACAAAGCGATCGCTTTTCAATGAACAATGAGCAATTATCAATGAACAATGCGATCGCTTTTCAATTATCAACTATCAATTATCAACTATCAATTATCAACTATCAATTATCAATTGTTTATTCGCTCTTGACATTGTTCTAAATAAAACTGTGCAGCCCCATCATTGGCGTGAACTTGCAAACAGCGTTGAAAAACCTCCGAGGCTTCGGAAAACAAACCCATGTGGTACAACAAAACAGCTTGCTCAAAATCAGTTTTCATCATATTTTTAGCCGCACGCACATCCTCGGGATCGGCATCAAAAACTTCAAATACGGAAATCTGTTCCGATTTTCCCTTGACCAAAACGCGATCGAGCAAACGCATTTGATATTGGTGGGGCTTGACTAGATTGAGAAAGGTTTGATGGGTAATTAATAAAGAAACATGATACTTCTTAGTGAGCATTTCTAAACGAGATGCTAAATTAACAGTATCGCTAATGACCGTACTATCCATACGCTGACTTCCCCCCACGGTGCCTAACATCAACGAACCCGTGTTGATCCCGATCCCAATAGAAATGGGAGGGCGATCGGGTCGCGTGCGAGTCTTATTATATTCTCTCAACCTTCTTAACATCGAAATTCCTCCTCGGACGGCATCGTCGGCACTGCCACTAAAAAGTGCCATAATGCCATCCCCGACGTATTTATCAATGAAACCCCCATTTTCTACAATTGCCGGTTCCATGCGGGAGAGATAGGCATTAATAAATTTAAAATTATCCTCGGGAGTCATCCGTTCGCTGAGAGTTGTAAAATTGCGAATATCGGCAAATAAAACCGACATTTCTCGTTGAACGGCTTCCCCAATTCGGACATCAATAATACTGGTTTTATCGAGAAGCTGCAAAAATTGTTCGGGAACAAAACGTTCGTAAGCTACATTCAGTTGGCTGAGTTGTTCGGTAAAGCGCTGGCGTTCGGCTTCGGCTTTTTTGCGTTCCGTAATATCTTGAAAAACCGCGATCGCATAATTAATTTTCCCCTCAATATTATAAATCGGCGTTCCCCAAATTTCGATGGGAATGCGGCGATCGCGGGCGTGAAT
>JBFRWJ010000147.1:0-8141 GCA_051439525.1 Spirulina sp.
ATTCTCAAGGTCGCGTCATCAACACTTGGGCAGATATCTTAAACCGCGCGAACTTAGGGTTTGAAGTCATGCACGAGCGCAACGCTCACAACTTCCCCTTAGATTTGGCTGCAGGCGAATCTGCTCCTGTTGCTCTGCAAGCTCCGGTTATCAACGGCTAAGTTGAATGACGAGTTGAAAGTTTGCCAACTTTAAGGCAATTCTCAAAGAGCCTCTCCATTTGGGGAGGCTTTTTCGCTGGCAACAATTGGCGATCGGTTAGTTTGTGTGAATGGGGAATGCGATCGCCTCCAAATTCTAAAGTGAGCTAATCTTGGTCGTATTATCGAATATAATCAATGATAACAGTAACTCAAAATCGAATTGGTGGACAATATGATTGTTGCAGCAATTGGCTCAACTTGTCTTGGATTTATTGTTGGTTGGCTTGTTAGATACTTTTTATTCAGATTTAAAGAGTTTAACGCTCAGATACTGGGATCGACGGTATCGCTAATAGCTGGAAGTACAGTGACAGTTTTCTTTAATCTATTCGATCCCGGTAAATCAGTGATATGGTTCTATCCGATTGGTTTGTTGGCAGGTTTTCTCGTGTATAGTATCACTGCAAAACTATTTGGCGCACCAAGTCAAGGATCTATATATTACGTATCAAGAGAGGATGATGAATCTAAACAATGACTCTATTCCATTAAGTTCTAGACAATGTTGATTTAAAATATCTCGACCTATTAAAGCGAATGTTTCTGTCCATTCATAAACTTCCAGATTTTTACACCATTCCCGATCCTGGTTAAGATTAAAACTAACGGAAACTACATAAGGTAGCGCTCCTTTTCTACCACCATAGCCTGCAAAAAATCGAGGCTTTCCAATAGGTTTAACTTTAATTTGTTTCAGGATAGACGAAGGAACAAGAGTGCAATCTGCTCCGGTATCAAGAAGTGAATCGCAGGGACTATTTTGATCAGAACTAATTGGATTAGAAAACACAATTTCTAGACATGGTGCTGGAAAATTTTCTCCTCGATCTTTATATTCATAGATCATAATAATACATCTCTTTTCATCAACTAATCTTTGGCAGGAAAAGGAGTCCAAATATTACCAGCAATCTCGGATTTTGAGGAAGCAGAAACAACCTTCTCAATAAAAAGCTGTTTCATTCCAAATTTTTGATATGCTCTGATTGCTAAATCAATTCTATTATTTCCGAAATCAAGAATATTGTTATTCTCAAAAAGAACATACTGACCATTGTATTTTTTTAATAATTCTTCTTTGTTTTCCTCAAACAGTTGAGCTTGTTTTTCAATATATTCATAATAGTCAACCTCTTGCTCAGATGCTTGAGATGGAGAGTTTGGACTTAATTGTTGAGATAGCTCTTGTCCTTCATCCTTGAGCTGAGAATTCAATAAGAAATTTACTATTTTGACATATTCATCATCGTCTCGATCATCGTCAAGCTCTTTCTCTAATAGTTGAGATAGAACGAAAGACTCTGCTCTTAATTGTTGAGATAGTTCTTGTCCTTCATCCTTGAGCTGAGGATTCAATAAGAAATTTACTACTTCAACTAAACGATTTAAAATTTTTTTTATTATATCGATTTGTTGAGGCGACTTCTCTGATGGGAGAGGAAAATTCTTTTCTGCACTTTTTTTGATGTTCATGATGCTTTAATACTCTCTCAGAGAGTACAAGTCCAATAGCGATATCATAACTCTTATTTTACTAATTTTTCAAGTAGTCTAACCGAGTCAATACCAAATAGCCCTCTAGATTGTGGTCTGCGAAAACATTAATCACGCCAAGCCCATTCTCGCTTTCCATACCTCGAGTTTGGCATAAATTTCCTCTTGTCCGGGTTTGGGGGGTAATTTGGCAATGTAAGCCAAGCGATCGCGATTGCGTTCCTCCCAATATTCCCGATTTTCCCGAGCAATTTGCAACACGGTTTGATACTCTGCTTGCACCTCGTCGTAATGCTCATCAATATAGGCAAGAGCTACATCGAGTTGTGCTTCTGTTAACGGCAGCCAATTCAAAATGAGCTTAGGCGGCCATCCTGCTTGGAGATGGTCGATGATGTCATAAAGTGTAATGCGAGTTCCCGCGATCGCCAATCCTCGTTCCGTCCGCACGATCGCGGGTTCTGTTCGAGCTGTTGCGTTCATTTTCGCTTGCTGCTGAAACCACCACCATGATAAGCGATCGCGCTATTCCCTCAACCAAAGAGAAAGAATTGCTGATACATTGGTCATTGTTCGCTGTTCATTGACGATCGGTCATTGTTCATTGTTCATTGTTCATTGTTCATTGATTTATGGAAGCCGCGATCGCAGAAGAAGCCATCAAGCAGAATCTCGAACAGTTCCTCATCGTTCTTTCCGTTTCTCTGAGCGTTGCCACGCTATCGCGTCTCTTTAGCTGGTTTCGCCGCATTCCCTATACCCTGTTATTGGTCATCGTCGGCTTGGGATTGGCATTTGTCAACGTCCGCCTGGTCAATCTCTCCCCCGAGCTGATCCTCGAAATTTTTCTTCCCCCCCTCCTCTTTGAAGCCGCCTGGAATATTCGCTGGCGGGATCTCAAAGACAGTCTCAGTCCTGTCAGTTTATTTGCCGTTTTAGGGGTGATTATCTCCATTGTCGGCGTAGCGTTTCCTGTCAGTCAGTTTACGGGACTCTCCTTACCCATCGCCCTGTTATTGGGCGCTAGTCTCTCCGCTACCGACCCGGTTTCCGTTGTCGCCCTCTTCCGAGAATTGGGGGCGGGAAAGCGCTTGAGAACCGTGATGGAAGGGGAAAGTTTATTTAATGATGGCGTTGCGGTAGTTGCCTTTCTCCTATTGGTGGGCATTCCCCTCGGCATCAATGAATTTTCTGTTCCCGATACCATTGCGCGTTTTGGCATTTTTGTCGGTTTGGGGGTGGGTATTGGCTGTTTGGTGGGATACGGCATTTCCTACTTAACCCAACGCTTTGATTTTCCCCTCGTGGAACAATCCCTCACCCTCGTTTCTGCCTACGGAACTTATCTCATTGTCGAAGAATTGGGCGGCTCCGGGGTGATTAGCGTGGTGACCGTAGGATTGATTTTGGGGAACTTCGGCTCCCGTATCGGCATGAACCCCCGCACTCGGCTGATCGTTTCCGAATTTTGGGAGTTTTTAGCCTTTTTTGTCAATTCCATCGTCTTTTTGCTCATTGGGGATCAAATTAATTTCGCCAGTCTCAGTCAAAATATCGATCTGATTTTAGTTGCGATCGCTACGGTGGTTCTCACCCGGGCGATCGTCATCTATGGTTTGGGATATTTCAGCAATTTCCTCGGCGGTTCTTCTCTCAATTGGCGGGAATTAACCGTACTCTGGTGGGGAGGACTGCGCGGCGGGGTTTCCATCGCTCTCGCCCTCAGCGTTCCGGTTATCCTGCAAGGACGACAGGAGATCATCGATGCTGTCTTTGGTGTGGTTTTATTTACCCTCCTCGTCCAAGGATTGAGCACCCAGTTTTTCCTCGAAAAATTAGATTTAATCGGCGACCAACCCCAACGCCAGGCATATAGCGAATCCCTCGCTCGACGCACAGCACTCAATCGGGTTCTCGGGTATTTGGAAAACATCGATCGCTCTCCCGAAATCGATCCGGAATTTTACCGCTATCAGCAACAATTGGTCAAAGGGGAAATTAAGAGCGTCGAAGAAACCATCGCCGATCTGCAACGCCAAAATCCCCAATTGCGATCGCTGGATCTCGAACAGTTGCGGGAAGCATTGGTGGATATCGAAGCCGATACCTATGCCGAATGTATTCGCGCCGGACGCTTGAATCGCAACCTCTCGCCCCTGCTTCAAGGGATTCTCGACCAAGCGATCGAAAAGGCGATCGAGGAGGGGCATATCGTTGGCTAAAGAGCAAAAATTCCCCACCCCATCTCTTCGCAAATATTAAATTTTTCTTTAATTTGTCAAAATTTCCAGATTTTTTCAGAAAAAAACTTGCCAAGGTGTGCTCGTTTGCGCTACAAAGAAATGGTGTTGGTTCTCAAACTTTTCGCTCTCCTCACATCGACCCGAGATAAAAACCCGAAAATATCTCACAAGGAAAGATCTAACAAGGAAAGCCTCATGAGGAAAGTCTCATGACGGGAAATCCCGAAAGGAAATCCTGAAAGGAAAATCTCCAAACAAGTCGATCGAATTAATCAAATCAACATCGACTCAGCGATGGATTGAGAATTAACATAAAAAAATGACAAAGCCGCGATCGAACCGCGATAAACCTGTCAACCACAATCCACTCATAGTAACACCGAATTCAAACGATTAAGAATATGACTCAAACAGTTGCTCACCCAATGGTGAAGTTGCAGCGTAAGGTGCAGTCTTTAGTAAACTCCAACATTCTCAAGCCTGAAGATGGGATTTGGAAGATCGCATTTCTTTATGGCAAAGATTGGGCGCATTGGAAAAAAGAGCTGTTGGACTTTGGCTTCAATCTGCAAGATCCCGTCAGCGATTTACTCGTTGTCGAAGCATGGGACGAAGAAGAGGAATAAGACCCATTGACCATTCGCCATCTCTTCCCCGACTTCAAAAGCGATGGGACGTGGCGAATGGGATGCGCCGATGCCCCATCCTCTCGTTATCTCAATAGATTCTTCTTATCTCAATAGATGCTTCCTATATCAATAGATGCTTGATGTCAATCGCAGATCGCCCTAATTTGGCAAACTCTAACTTGGCAAAATAGTTGGGCAAAAATTGCGAGGCAATGATGAAGTTTTGTAACAGTAAATTTGCAATGCAAGTTAACGAGCGATCGGGGGATTACCAATCGTGAGTGATTAATCACAACATTGAGAAAGGGCTCGGGCTAATTCCTTCGCAGTTTTGTAGCGCTGCTTTAACTGGGGTTCCGAAGCTTTAGCAATTACTTGACGCAATGACGGCGTAATGGTGGAGATGCCGCTCACTTCGAGGCGGTAAGTATTGCCTTGATGTTGGTAATATTTGAGGGGGGAATGTCCCGTTAAAAGAAAGACCAAGGTGGGGGCGATCGCGTAGAGATCCGATTGAGGGCAGGGTTGCCCCCGTTCCTGTTCCGGGGCGCTATAGCCTTCCGCCCCGATCCGCGTCCTCAAAGGCGTACCAATCTCCTTAACCGCCCCAAAATCCAACAAAACCACGCGGCGATCGAGGTGGCGCAGCATCAGATTTGCCGGTTTTACATCTCGATGAACCAGAGGGGGATCGAGGTTGTGGAGGTAGTCAAGGATCTCGCAGGTTTGAATCGCCCAATCAATCGCCTGTTGGGAGAGAACCGTCCCTTTTTCATAGATGCGTTGTTCTAAATTGTGGCCGTGTACCAATTCCATGGCCAAGTATTTTTTGTCATTCTCTAAGAAAAAATCATAATATTGGGGAATGCCGGGATGGTCGAGGCTTTGGAGAATGCGCGCCTCCCGTTCAAACAGTTCTCGTGCCTTAGCAACCCCAGCCATATCCGCATTCATTTCCTTGAGAACGAGAAGTTGGGGAGACCCAGAAATCGTTCCTTGTCGATCCCAAGCCAAATAGGTCGTCCCCATTCCCCCTTGCCCCAAAGTTCGCAGCACTTGATATTGACGCACAAAAGTTTGCTCTTCAACTAACGGTTCGCCGCAGTGAATGCAAAAAAGAGTATTGGGGGGATTATTGGCATGAGTGCAGGCAGTTGCAGGAGGAGAAGAGAGAAGATCGATCTGCAAGCGCGGTCCATCCTTCGCCAACTGAACGATCGCGCCATGGTCGAGAAAACCTTGGGACACCGATCGCCCATTGATAAACGTTCCATTCGTACCGCGATTGATTCCCCGCCAGCGATCGCCCTCCCGGGACAATTCAAGATGATGGCGAGAGACTTCCGGATAAGGATCGAGGACGATATCATTATCGCTGGCGCGACCGATACGAATGCGAGACGGGTTTTGAAAGTGCCACTGTCGCACGGGGCGATCGCTTTGGGGATCGAGAAGCGTAAGAGTAATCATGGTCAAGGATGAAGGATGAAGGATAAAGGATGAAATGGGTCATCGTTCGATTTTAATTCTCCTTCTCCGCTTCCCCTCTTCTCCGCTTCCTCCATTTGTCCGTTGCCTAAAACAGTCGATCTGCATTCGGTCGCATTTTAATGCGCACGAGAAGCCCGGTAATATTATCGTGACCGTTATACTCATTGGCAAAATCGATCAATTCGATCAACCCCTGATCTAAATTCGCTTTCGAGGAAATCAGGGGAGTGAGATATTTTTCGTAATGTTTTTCTAAAAGTTCGCCATCAGATAACCCATCGGAACACAGTAATAAAAGAGTATCCTCATTGAGTTCCATGTATTGAACGTCGGGCTTGACAAACTCATTATCCCTCGGACCGAGAGCCTGAGTCAATTGGTAGGCATCGGGACGGGCATAAGCATCTTCGCGATCGACTCCCCGTAAAATTTCCCGCTGTCCCACCTCGTGATCGAGGGTTAACTGTTCGATCCCGCGCTTGCGCGTCACCGCATAAATGCGAGAGTCTCCCACATGGGCGATCGCGATATTGGTATCCCGAACCAACAGCATCACGAGAGTCGTCCCCATGCGACCGCTACCCGAGCGGGAATTTTGCAAATTAACATTGTAAATTTTTTCATTGGTTGCCAAGATCCCCTTAACAATCGTGTCTTCATCTGGAAGTTCGTCTTCATCGCTCCAGTGAGTTTTAAAGTAATGGTGGAGACTTTCCACGGCCATGGCACTGGCCACCTCTCCCGCCGCATGACCTCCCATGCCATCGCAAACGATATAAATTCCCCGACCGCGAATGGTTTTTCCAAGGGCATTTTCTTGTTTGCTAACATAAGTTTCAATCCCGAAGTGATCTTCATTGTGATCGCGCTGGCGACCGATATCCGTCAGTCCTCCATCGGTTAAACTCAACAACTGCATGGGAAGTACCACCGTTGGCATATCGTCTCCCATACCGCGATAAATCATTTTTTCCGTATCTTCAGAAATTGCTTCGTCCATTTCCTCTTCTGGGGTTTCCTCTTCTGGGGACTCGGGGGGCATCTCTTGTTGTCGGGCGAGGTCTTGCAGGCGCGATCGCAACTCTGCCGATGACTCGAATTCCCCGTTACAAACCGCCGTAATCAATTCGGCGATCGGTCCGAACAGGGTGCGACCGGATTTACTAAACAAACGCCGCCAAAGATTGCCGAGCTCGGCCAAATCGGCAGATTCCCCCGGGCGATCGGGGTAAAGTTGTCGCAGACAGAGGGTTAAATCTTCATCAACCCGCAAATTATCCTCTTCTAACAAGCTCTGACAGCATTGCACCGCCGCCAATTCCTCCCATAACTTGGCCATTTCATTGAGCCAAAATAGTAATTGCGATAAATGCGTCTCGGAGGTTCCCCACAATTCGGGGAGGGATTCCCATTCCGAACGATCTTCGAGAAGAACGATCGTTTTATCTTCAAACGCCCATGTATCTTGTAAGTTGGGAATGGCAGGATAGAGAGACTCTTGCAGCACCAAATAGGGGATTGCGGGTGGTGCGACTCCCAATTGTTGCCAAAATTGAATATTAGAATCCGGATATTCTGCCTCGATATCCTCGATATCCTCGATATTTGATTTTTGTCGTTCGAGAAGTTGTTCGAGATAAGTTTTTTGTAATGGATGTGCATCCCAAACCCGCAATGGCGCGATCGCGTCGGCAGATTCCGGGATAGGTTCATCGGATCGCCGTTGATAGCGGCCTGCGGGATCGAGGCGCTCTTCTTGCACTAAGGTTACGTCTGGGGGAGTGTCCTCGGAGTTAAGGGTTTCTACCTCTGCTGCGATTTGGGTTGTCCCGCCAGATTTGACGGGGATTTTGGCTTTGGGTGCGGGTTCGCGATCGCTTGCCGGCACGATCAACGCCAACCAACTATTGGCGACATACGCGCCACACTCGGAACAGGTTTCCTCTTGGAAACTCACGGTCGCCCCGCATTCGGGACATTCTTTTTCAATCAAAGAAGTCCCGCAACGCTGGCAGAATTTATGGGCGATGGGGTTTTCAAATTGGCATTCGGGACAGACCAGCATAATGGAAAATCCTTAA
>JBFRWJ010000148.1:0-5764 GCA_051439525.1 Spirulina sp.
GCGGGTCTGGGTTGCCCTCGGCAGGTCTCCCCGTCCTTGGTACTCTCCCCCCAGCCACATATTCCCCCCGCCACTGTGTCCCGAAGCGTCAATTTCTGCATCCAAGAGGGCAACGCGATCGCCTAAAATGGCAATTTGTCCCCCATAACCGCCAACAGCTTCATTTCTCGTCGCGATCTTCCCCGTTACTAACGCCGTCATCGGATTGAGCGGCCGATTATCCGCGATCGCGGATAACTGTTCGTGGATCGTTGATAATTGTTCGTGGCGAATTGTCTTTTCTGCTCCTGTTAATAATGCCGGGAGATCGAGGACGCGAAACGGTAAAGGGGTGCCGGTTGCTGAGGTGGGAACGTCCGGTTCTAACGTTAAAATTGTCCCCGCTTGAGAAATTTTTACCCGACTCGTCCCCGGTACGGCAGCGATGGTAATATTTCCCCCCGGGGCGTTCAAGATTCCCGTGTTGATAACATTTCCTCCCACCAAGGCTAAATTTTGTCCTGCATCGACCTTTAAATTGCCTGCATTAATAATCGGAGCGGGACGAGCTGCATCAAACTCAAAAGTCAACGGTTTTCCCGTTAAACTCTCATAATCATTCTTGCCAAAAGCGCTAAAAATTCCGTCCTCTAAACCCATTCCCGTTGCTGTCGTGGCAAAAAAGTCACCCGATACATTCAAACTTGCATTCGCGCCGAATACAATCCCCGCAGGATTCATCAAATAAAGATTAGAATTTCCTCCCGTTACTTGAATCAGTCCATTAATTAAGGAAGGATTCCCACCGATAATACGAGTTAAAATATTTTGAATATCTGAATGAGATGAAAAATCAGCAATTTCCCCAGCATTGAGGTCAAATTCATCCAGACTGTGAAATAAATTATTGCCCGATCGCCTGCCCCCTTCGATCTGATAAATATTATTGTTTTGTTCGACGATCGTGTTAATTTCATCAGAAGCGGGTCGGATAGATTGCGCATAACCCGTCTTTTGAGAAATACCTGTCAGTGCGTCGGCACAACTCAATAAACATCCCAAAGTTATAGCAGTAGACAGAAAGAATGGGAAGCGATCGCCCATAATTTTCCTCAAAGCTCGATCTCTGCTATCAGTTTAATTTCTCCTTCTCGGGAAAGTCTGCGATCGAGATCTGACTCTTGCGTTGATATCTGGCATCGATCGGTAATATTTTGTAATATTTTATCAGGAGAATTACCGACAATAAAGGCGAGCGTTTGAGTCACGGACGAGCAACAGAGGAGCAACCCATTAGGCTCAATCGGGTTATGTTTAACTAACTTAACTTTCAGTCTTTTTTTTCTGTTCTCTAACTTGAGCAATGATTTCAGAAAGGGGTTCGCTATCCGAAGGAGAGTGAACGGCTAATACAGAGACTCGAGCGAGACGATCCATATAGGCATAAAACGCTTCTGTATTATCCCGATGTTCGAGAAGATAATTTCTTAATTCAGTTCTGGTCATTTTTTGGAAATTTGGGTTCATTGTAAAAATCTCCTGTTTCCATCGCGATCGATTACAATTTCAGTTTCGTCACCTGCTAGGATAAATATATCACCCGTCCTTTCATCTAAACGAACTAAAAAAATCGGTAGATACATGGCAGTTAAGGTTTGACAGGTCAGAAAACAGCTTAAGGTTTGTTCTGCTGTAGGAATTTTTCACCTCCACTACAGGACGTTTTTCTCGATATCTTGTTATTTTACCACCGATTTGATAAAGCGATCGCATTTGAGATTATATTCTCTTGTTTAGAAGTTCGTTTTGATGGCGAAAAACAAGGGAAAATGAAAAACTTTCAGCTCCATCGTCCCCTTATTTTTAAAGGGTAAAATTGCATGATGCTTCATGTCTGGGATAGCCAGCTCAGATTAAAAGGAGAGACTTGAATCCCCTTCTTTTGGATGACAACGAGGCGATCGCGAATATTGAGTTTGCAGCGATCGCCAAAATCGGTAAAAATAAAAAATTAATCAATTTGGCTACTTTAGGAGCGCATCGCCGGCTCTCATTCCGTATAAATTATGGGTGCTGCCACTCTCAATAAGTAACAAACAACAAACAACCCATAACAAATAACCCATAACAAATAACCAATAACAAATATGCGCCTCGCCACACAAATTGAAGCGATTTTATATCTCAAAGGGCAACCGATGGGCTTGTCGGCGATCGCGGAATGCGCGGGGATTTCCCGCAAAGAAGCTAAAGAAGCCCTTCTCGAACTCATGGACGATTATGCCCACCGGGATAGTGCCTTAGAAATCGCCGATACCCCGAGCGGCTATAGCCTGCAACTGCGGCAAACCTTTCAAGACCTCATCCAAAACCTTGTCCCCGCAGAATTGGGAATCGGAGCCCTGAGAACCCTTGCCGCGATCGCCCTCAAGTCTCCCATTCTGCAAACCGAACTAATCGAACTCAGAGGCAGTAGCGCTTATCAACAAGTGCAAGAATTGGTAGAATTGGGATTTGTGCGCAAGCGCCGTCAAGCAGAGGGACGTTCCTTTTGGTTAGAGGTGACAGCTCGATTTCATCAATATTTTGAAGTTGACGAATTGTCACAAATCTTAACACAAGTTAATGCAGGAGAGGAAAACAGCGATTCTGAGGAATGATCTTTTTACCGATTTCTGGGAAAGTACAGCCCGATCTCGGGCAAGATGGTTTACAGTAGAGGAAGCGCAGTTAAGCCCTTAAGGATTCTGATGGTATTCGATCCTAACCTTTTTTATTCCGACGTAGAAGAATCAGAGATTAGCAACATCCTATTACAATACCTCAAACGGCAAAAGCCCGAGATTCTCGAGCAAATCGCCCAATCTGCAACTCCCGAGATCAAGCAGATTATCTCCCAAAACGTGCAGGGATTGGTAGGGATGTTACCGTCTGAAGATTTTAATGTTCAGATCGTCACCGATCGCGAGAACATGGCCAATATTCTAGCTTCTGCCATGATGACCGGGTATTTCCTACGCCGCATGGAACAGCGCATGGAACTCGATGCTTCTTTGCAGGAGACGGGATCCCTCAATTTTGATTAACCCTTTGAATGCAAAATTCAAAATTCAAAATGAGGGAATGTCCTCGAGGGAGTTTAGGAAATGAAATGGAGAACAATAGCGATCGCCGCGATCGCAATTTTATTTTGGCTGGCGAGTTGGGCGATCGCTCCAGAAACGCAAGCGTTAACCCAAGTTCAGTTGAAAAATCTCGCTTATCGGGAATGTCCGACGGAGTTAGCCGCAGGAATGATGACCAGTGGCAGCAGCCAAAAAGCCAACTGTTTTTTAATTACCGGCACTGCCCTTAATTCTTCTGGGAAGTATGTCGTCGATGCTGATGTATTCGGACGCATTTACGATGCTTACGGGAATACGGTCATGCAAAATCGCAGTCGGGTCGGGACAATTCCCGTAATTCCCCCGGGAGAAAGCGAATTTGAAATTAGAATTTCTGTTGCTGCCAATCAACCCACTCCCCTACAACTCGAAAAGTTTAAAGCATCTGGTTTTTCTTCTCGCGTTCGTCCTTATTACTACGACGACTTTGAACTGTAAGAACCTGTAAACAGAATCCCTTAAGGGCGCAAGCATTCCGCCCTCACGATTTTTAGGGGCAGCATTTTTTCTCGATCGCGAACCCATCTTTTTATGAGATTTCTGGTTTTAGTACAAATAACCGTATCATAAAGATATGCGATTCGGAGTTTTTTGGGAAAACGAGATCCCTCTCCTCGATCGATCGCTGGTAACGGGTGACGGGTGAGTGAATAAACATTTCGTTAAATTTTCCGTGCAAGAATCGGCGTATTCTGAAAAGAAGAGCCTGCACGCAAATCAAAATTTAACACCCATTGCACGCGATCCGATTGGGAGGTAACTCTAACATGATTAAAAAAATATTATTGGCAGATTCCGGCACGGGAAATCCAAAAGAAATGTTACTGACATTGCGGGACTTGCCAGCCATTCAAGGAACTTCGACCACCGTTCTGCACGTCGTTCCCCCTCAGATTGCCAAAGAAGCCATGGAAAGCAAAATGGCAGAAGGGGATGAAATTCTGGCGAAGGCTGTAGAAGCCTTACAAACCGAAAGTAGTCCCGTTGCGACCTTGAAACGCCAAGGAGAACCCAAAGATACGGTTGGCAAAGTTGCGGATGAGATTGATGCTGACCTTATCATTATGGGATCGCGGGGTCTCAAGCGTCTCGAGTCGATTTTGGAAAATTCCGTCAGTCAGTATGTTTTTCAACTCGCCAATCGTCCCATGCTCTTAGTTCGGGATGATACTTACGTGAAAAAGATCAAGCGGGTGATGGTTGCTCTCGATAAATCGGAATCTTCTAAGTTTAGTTTAGAACTTGCCCTGTTTTTACTCCGCAGTGCTAAAAATGTGGAATTGATTCTCGCTCGGGTTAATCCAGATTTAGACCCCAAACTTCTTCCCCTCTCCAAAAAAGAGGTTGAAGAAAATCCCGTTATTTCTACTGCGCTTCCCATTGTCAAGCGTATGGGCGTACCTTATCGCTGTATCGTCACCGGAGGCAAGCCGGGGCAAACGATTTGTCAGCTTGTTGATGAATATAATGCCGATTTGTTGATTTTAGGATCTCCCGATCGCCGTCCTTCCGTAGCGAAAGCGCTTCCCGATCTCGATCGCTTGCTGGGAACGTCCCTCTCGGATTACGTGCGGGTTAATGCCAATTGTCCCGTACTTTTAGCACGGAAAACCGAAAGCTGAGTCAATTACCCATTACCCATAAAAATAAAGGATGAAATTAGAGGAATTCCTCATTTCATCCTTTGTTTTTTAATGAGTTTTTCAAAATTGAGTCAAAAAAATTTTTGACAGAAAACTTTACTTGCTGCTGCTTTTCTGACTTGCGGTTTGAATATACAAAATCAGCAGAAAAACGGAAGGAACTAATACAAAAAGAATCGTTGCCACAAAACCTAATTCATTAACTTGCATTTAACCTGCGCCCCCTAAGCGCTTTGAAAATGAACATCCTTTAGGATATCATTACAATTATCAAGAATCAATGTTAAGTTTGTGAAAGTGTTGGCTCGAAAAAATAAGGAGTCCAAGGCCTTCCCCCTCGGGTTGAAAAGAAGATTCCCGAGCGATCGCATTCGGGAAAGCTGTTGATGAGCGAGATAATGTTCCATCCTGCGGAATGTCAAAAATTCTCACCCCCTTCGCCAATCCTTAATTTTGCGGAAATTTGCCCGAGTTTGGCGTATAAAGAAGGTAATCCCACACAACGAACAGAATTCCTGTGTTAGAGTGGGCTTAATGCACCCTCCCCGTCAGCACGATTAAAACCTATGGTATTTACAAAACGCGGGCTAGTCCTTGGCGCAACGGCAGTCGTTTTAACCACAGTAGCGGTAACAGGAACGGGACTCCACCTGTCCAAGAGTCAAGCCTTTTTTAACGAAAGTCCCAAGGAACTGGTTGATGAAGTCTGGCAAATCATTAATCGCCAATATGTCGATGCGACCTTCAATCAGGTTGATTGGCGATCGCTGCGCACGGAATATCTCGATCGCAATTACACCGCTCCCGAACAGGCCTACGAAGCGATTCGGGAAATGCTGGGAAAACTCGAAGATCCTTACACCCGCTTCATGGATCCCGAAGAGTTTCAGAATATGCAGATCGATACTTCGGGAGAGTTGACGGGGGTCGGCATTCAAATTGCCAAGGATGAGGAAAGCGATCGCCTGATCGTCGTTT
>JBFRWJ010000149.1:0-10667 GCA_051439525.1 Spirulina sp.
GACCCCGCAACACACGATCGCGAAGATCGTGACCTCGCACGACTAATCTAGGAACTTCATCTTGAGAAAATTCGGGTTCGAGTCCGGTAATCTCGCCAACCATCACTGTATAGAGATCGTCTTGGTATCCCATCTGAATTTCGATTGTATCTCCTAATGCAAAAATATCTTCATCAATCCAAGTAAATTGTTGTTTCACGACATCCCAAGTGACAAATTTCAGATCGAACATACCGGGTGCTTCTAAATCCTCTGACACTGTCGCTGAGACAAAATCAGCCTCTACCTCTGGGGAGAGAGGTTTCCCTTTCAGTAAAATTTTGATATGGGGACTGAGTAATGATACTCCACTCGGTTTTTTGGACACGATCTACCTCCCTCGATTGATATTAGCAATGTTGAGAGGGGGAATCGTTAACACCATTCCGGGGGATAATTGGCGGGGATTCATTAAACGATTTTCGTCGGCGATAATACGCCATAGTGAAGGATCGCCGAATTCTTCAGTAGCAATACTACTCAACGTTTCTCCTTTTTTGACAATTCTCACGGGATCGTCGATGGGATTTTCAATTTTTTTCTGTTTTTTTGGCTCTTGCCACTCCGTAAAAGAACAGTCTAAGGTTGCTCTTACAGGCGTTCCATCTTCAAGAAAATGAGTTAATGTCTTGGTCACTTTGGCTAAAAAACAATCGGCTAAGAGAACGCTATCTTTTCCCGATATCGTTCCCCATATCAGTTGGCAGAGAGGCAGTCTTTTCCACTCTTTTCCGATCCGAGGTTGGGTTAAACTCACTATCTTTTTGGTATAGTTCTGTACGTTCTCCGGTGGATATCCAGCGAGGGTAGTGTCAAAGAACAAATTTACACTCAATGAGGTTTGTTCTTCTGTCTTTATCAGTCCATTTTTGTCTACCTTTCCCCCCGGAATCGTCATGGTAATTTGACTCGGATTAAAAAGAACCTTAATGATATCAGCAAAATCTTCGGGGTTATTTTTTTCTGCTTTAATCGTTAATTTTTCTAGTGCCATCGGTTTTTACCTCTCCGTTCGCTTTCTATGACTAATCGTCGCATCAGTTTGCGTTCGACTTGACTCGCTATAGCATCTACATCAACCTTTGGAGGCGATCGATCGGCATTAGGTGCAATAAAGGTTTCTGTCGGTGGGGAAGGAGGGGCAAAAATTCTGGGGGATGAAGAAACATTGGTATTCAATTCTCGTAAATTTGGGTTCGATCGGTTGGATTGCTGGTGAGTCCCGCTTGCAGAGTTTTTGGCTGGGTATAAAGGCAAAGATTGAAATTTTACAGGGGAATTAATTGGGGATGCAGCAGAGATAATGGGAAGAGAATCGATGTTTTCATGGCTTTGAGTTTGATTGATTTTGAGGTTAGGAATCTGAGAAGATTGAGGGCGATCGCCGGGTAAATTTCTGGTAAAAACTCTGGCTTCCTCTCTCCAATTTCCTCGATGGTCAGGATTGACGACAGGAACAGAGGAGGGCGATCGCCAATTATTGTTGAGTTGGGCTTGAATAATGGGAACGGTTGGGTGAGAAATGCGGGGAACTTTTCGGACTCGGGATTCTTCGTTATGGTTTCCAAATTCCTCAGCGATCGATTCTGATGAGACTACTGGGGTTTCCGATGAGGAGGGCAAATTGGGCTCGCTGGGAGTGTCTGCGGAAACAGAAGAGGGGGGTTCGTCGGAATTTTCAAAAACCGGACGGCGATCGCTGGTTTCAACGGCTAAAACGCGATGTTCAGGATTGACGACAGGAACAGAGGAGGGCGATCGCCAATTATTGTTTTGTTGGGCTTGAATAATGGGAGTGGTTGGGTGAGAAATCCCGATCGCTTCTTGGACTAAGGGGACTTCTTCATGATTTCCTAATTCTTCAGCGATCGCTGGTGACGAGACTACTGGGGTTTCTGATGAGGAGGGAAAAGTTTGCTCGCTGGGAGTGTCTGCGGAAAAAGAAGAGTTGGTTTCATTTGACATATGAGAACGCGATAAATCTGCTGAATTGTCAAAAGGTAGACGGCGATCGCTTGTTTCAACAGGTAAAACGCGATGGTCGGGATTGACAATGGGAAGAGAGGAAAGCGATGGCGAATTATGGTTGGGTTGGGCTTGAATAATAGGAACTGTTGGTTGAGAAATATTACTAACTTCTCCCACTCGGGATTCTTCATTATTGTTTCCGAATTCCTCAGCGATCGATTCTGACGAGACTACTGGTGTTTCCGATGAGGAGGGAACAGTCGGTTCGCTGAGAGTGTCTGCGGAAACAGAAGAGGGAGGTTCGTCGGAATTTTCAAAAACCGGACGGCGATCGCTTGTTTGAACGGATAAAGATTGAGAAGGATCTGCTTTGCGCTGGATTACGGGAACTGAAGGCAAATTTTGGGAAACATTGGCTTGTAAATTATCTTCCCGAGTGCCGATTTCCCGTTCGTTTGCGAATTCAGGTCGTGCGTAAACGATGGGAATGGTATCCGGCGATCGAGAATTTATATTTCCCCAACGCTGCATTTGTTGACTGAGAAGGGGGAAGCGATTTAAAAAGCGATCGTAACGATTGACAATTCTCCAACCCATCGACATTTTCATCATCCCCGGTTGACGTAAGGGACGAGTCAGCCGATCGACCAAGCTGCGATCGAGGGAATTTTGCCAATTTGATGAAATATTTGCCATGATTCTATCACCTCGAAAATCTACCCAATTTAGAAATTCCTTGATGCACCAGTTCAATCCTTTCCACGGCAACTTCCTCGCTACTCGCGTTCAATTGCGGCCCTTCCCATTTAACGGGATAGGCTTTTTTAAACGTCCACCACATTCTGGGAATTTGTCGATCGTTAAGTAAAATAATCGTACCATTCAACTGTTGAATTAATCCTTGACTTGTGGCTTGATACCAAGTAAAAAACAGATCGATATTGACCAATCCCCGACTTAAAACCAAATTCGGATAGGTCGTATGTTTGGGAAACTTATGAACGTAGCCATTTAATCCTCCTTCCTCATAGGATTCCAAATCAATTTCACTACTTAAACCGCTAACTTCGCTAAACCCTCCAACAACAACTCCACCAATTTCTACGGCAAAATTATAACCCATGTAGGGGTCGCGCCCGAGTTGACCGAGGGCTGAACCGGCTGCTAAGGCTTTATTCAGCGCTTCAAATTGAGGATTCATAATTTTCTCCATCCCTAGAATTTAGGGATTGTTGCTCTGTTCGTTAAGTCGTTGATTAATCCGTGCCACTTGCGTTACCCACTGCTGGCGTTCTCGGTGTTCCATTGCCATAATCTGCTCGTAAGACCAATGAAAATGGTAAGCAAGATAAGCTACCTCCTCCAGCAGTCTTTCTGGGGGGTAGCTAACTACTCCCCCAAGGGAATGGTTTCTACTTCAAACTCTCCTTGACAGTGGGGACAAACGACTCGAAGACGACTGTGACCATTTTGGTTAATTCTTTGGTAAAAATCCTGCAAATAGACCAAATCTCCGGAAAATAAACCCTCAATGACTTTGGTATTGATTTGCTCTAGGGTTCCGAGTTTAACGATCGTTCGGGTTAAGAGAATAATCACCAAATAACCGGGGTTTCTCTGTACCCTTGGATCGCGCATCGGGGTAATTTCATCATAAGCTGTAGAAAGCCTCATGATGCCTTCCTTGTGGGTATTCCCTTCCGAATCTAAATATCCTTGGGGCAAGATAAACGGAAATTCAGTCTGCTGCATTGTACTCGAGAGAATAATTAACCAACGGTAATACCTTCATGAACCAATTCCAGAGTTTCTATAGCCACTTCATCGGAAGTCGAGTTAAAATCTGGAGCATTCCAAGTTGTCGGCCAGCAGTTTTCCAAATTCCAGCGAATTTTTTCTTCCCCTCGGTCGTCTGCTAAAATAATAGAAAGATTGCGCCGATCGCTCTCTCCATTTTGCAATTTTTTGTGCCATTCCCACAACTCTTGATTGTCGGTAATTCCCCGTTTCAGAGTAATGTTGCCATAGTCATTCAGACCGGGAATTTTACGTTTTCCTAACGATTTATCCGTTCCTTCTCTATAATCGCCAGAATTGCGAGTCGCAGTTAAGCCACTGCATTCACTAAAACCCGCGTGAACGATACCATCCCATTCAACCCAGAAATTATAACCGCTATAGGGGTCATGGGGATTAGAAAGTGTCGGCATAAAAAACCTCCTTCAAGAGTTATTGTTTTTCAGTTTTTAAGTAACAGTTATCCCGCTACTACTTTGAACCAGCAAAAGTTGAATAAATTCCCCCGGAATCGCGGGAGCTAAACCCACTTCTGCGACAACTCGTCCCGTTTCTCGATTTTCGGGGGGATTGTTTTCCCCGTCGCATTTAACATAAAATGCCTCTTGGGGAAGGGAACCTTGGAGCGCACCTTGTCGCCACAAAGATTCGCAATAAACGCTTAATTCCCTTTGCAGTCGCACCCATAAAGGGAAGGCATTGGGTTCAAATACCGTATCGGCTAAGTTGCGATCGGCCCAGCGTCCAAATGTGAGGAATAAGCGACGCACGTTGACGTATTGCCACTCGGTGAGAGGACTGAGCGTTCGCACTCCCCAAACCCGAATTCCTCGTCCTCGCAAACTCCGAATAAAATTGACTCCCGCTTCATTTTGGGGATTAAGGTTTGCTTGCTCTGTTGGAGTGAGAGAAAAACTCAGATCTAGCACTCCCTCTAGGGGAATATTAGCTGGCGAACCGTGTACTCCCTCCGCGCGATCGCAACTGGCATAGATTCCGGCAATATGACCGCAGGGGGGGATAGACTTCAGGCGGGGAGAATCGGTCAAATTTTCGATTTTTAGCCACGGTGCATATAATGCTCCATTATGACTGGAAAGTGCCAATCTTTGGCGATCGAGTTCTTCTTTGTTCTTCAAAGTATCGAGAATGGCAAAGCGATCGCCCATTTTTTCGCAATGCTCTAAAATAACTTTCTGCCTCTGGATGGCTGTTTCTGAATCCAACAGCATGAGATCGGGAGCGCAAACCAGATCGACATTTTCTAGGACTTCGCTTGCCTCTAAACCTTCTTGCAGAGCATCAAGAGTATTTTCAGCTAAGGTTACAACATAACAAAAACGACCTCCATTTTCAAAAAATCCTTTGACCGCATCTTTCAAATAGTCTTTGCTTTCAGGCAAACGACTAAAACATTGGTCAAACTGAGTTGCTAAAGTTAACTTTTTGGGGTCATTCTCATCTGTTTTCGCTTTTGCCAAACCAAAGAACACCGGAACGCCTGTCAGGAATTCAGGTTCTGGCGTAGGAATGATATGGGTTAATGAGATTCCCGGTATTTTTGGCTTTAAAGTCGGCATAAGATTCACAGATACAGCGTTTTTTGGTTCAGTATGGGTTTGGGGTTAGGTTACTCCCTATTCCCCATTCCCTATTCCCTATTCCCCATTCCCTATGCCCCCGGACCGGCCCACTGACTGAGACGGAAAATCACAAATTCTGCGGGTTTAACTACGGCTAACCCAATTTCCGTGACAACTTGACCTAAATCTCGGACTTCTGGCGGGTTAGTTTCCGCATCGCATTTAACATAAAATGCGTCTTGGGGGGTCGTGCCGAATAATGCTCCTTTACGCCATTCCATCAGCAAAAAAGCGCCAATATTACGGCGAATTTTTGCCCAGAGTTCCGAGTCATTGGGTTCAAAAACCGTCCACTGAGTTCCTTTATCGATGGAGTCTCGTAAATAACTAAAATGACGGCGAATATTGACATATTTAAACTCGGTATTGGCATCTCCTCCCAAAGTCCGCGCACCCCAAACGCGGATATTGCCGTTTAACTTGCGAATGCAGTTAATCCCATCCGGGTTGAGTCCGTCTTGTTTGGCTTTGCTGAGGTTATATTTTAAATCTAATGCCCCCAAGATTGTTTCATTTGCAGGTGCTTTGTGTACCCCCCTTTGTCCGTCAACTCGCGCGTAAACTCCCGCAATATGACCGCTTGGGGGAATATAAATACTGCTATCGCTAGCAGGATCGTAAACTTGAATCCACGGGAAATACAAAGCGGCATAGTTAGAATTAAAGGGTTTGAGGGTATCAACAACTGTCGTACTGCTGAGGTCGATGGTCTCTTGACTGTCGAGAACGGCAATGCGATCGCTCATTTTTTCGCAGTGGTCTTTAATATTATCCCTCAAGTCTAGATTTCCCGGAGTCGCAACGATGGTAATTTCATCAATGGCTTCAAACTTATCCAAAACATTATCAACTTGTTGTTTTCCAGTTATCCAAGTAACATAACAACGAGTCCCTCCATTTCGGAAAAAACCATAAACCGCATGAGCTAAAGTGTTTTGTCCTTTGGGTGCATCGGTCGAAAAATCACCGAAGAAGTTCTTGAATTCAGTAAAGTTTGTACAGAGTTTAATTTCTTCTTCTGATACAGATTTTCCTAGATAGTAGTCAATGGTTATTTCTTTCCCGGATTCAGGTGCGGTAGTAAATTCAATTCGAGATTGTTTTGCACTATCGTCGTTTTTCAGAGAAACACCGTTGTTTTTCTCTGCTTGACCAACCTTAACTGTAAATCCACTCGTTACAACTGGATAATTGCTGAGGTCAAAAATAGTGTTTGTGCCATCTCCAGTCCCGACTTTCTCTCCTTCCACTTGATTGATGTTATAGTTCGTTGATGAGGTACTGGTAGCAGAAGTGATTGTGACTTTAAAAGAACCTGTAATTGAAGCATTTCCTGCAACTTCAGTATTAAAACTTACAAATGGTTTATCATTTTCAATTGTTACTTCAAAACTACTCTGACTATTGCCATTTACGGCAAAACTTGCTGAATCGTTGACAAACTCTAATTTCTCCCCTTGTTTGATGTTTTCCGGTATTGGCAATTCAAATTTATTCTTTGCATCTCCTTCATTCGTTTGGTCAACTGTTATAGTTTCTTCACGGGAAGAAGATGATAAATTTATAGTACCGATAAAAGCCGCAATACTGGTTCCAACTCCTGCAATTGGGGCAGAACCCGAAGGAATTTCTTCGACGTAAACACCGGGAGAAAGATAGGTAGGCATTTTGAAAACTCCTAAATTTTAATAGTCGAGTTATTGTGGTTTGAGGGAAAAATTTTGCTTGCTTATTAATTCTCCTTGTTGAATCGTGAGTGACGGGGAAACTTGTTGATACCCGATTGCGGAGATAATCAGGGTAACGGTGCGCTGACCCGATTCTGAAGATTCTAACCCGAGTAAACGATAATTTCCTTTTGAGTCGCTGAAGGTACTTTCTCGACTCCCTTGAATTTGTATTTTAGCGTTAACGATCGCTTTGTTTGGTTCGTTTGCATCGGTAATCGCTCCTTTAATTCCCGTAGAGACAAGAACAATATTCGTCATCGTCGTGGGAATTATGTCATTGACAGTGGAAGATACTTTAACGTTTTTCCTAACTTTGCCATATCGACTTCCATTTGTGGGTAAAGAGGTTTCGAGAAGATATTCCCCTTCTGGCAAGTTGGTAAAGTAAAAATATCCATCTCTAGCGGTTATTTTGCGATCGCCGCGATCGCGCATCTTTTCCCACTCGGAACCGTATTGCAGGGCTTTGAGCTTTAAAATATCATCGAATCTCTTTGGCATCTTGACAATCTCGACCCTTGCACCGGAAAGGGGTTTTTGGGTTTCCTTATCCAGAACCCGACCCGCGATCGCGATTTGTGGGTTAACGAGACTCATTGTCAGCATACTTGCTCTCCTCCCCAATTATTGAGACACAGGCCGATAAACACCAACCAGTCCCACCTCTTCTCCGACTTCATCCACGGGAACGGAAATCGTAACGGTACAATGCAAGACGACCTTGGGTTTAGTCCCGTCTTTCCCTCCCATGGCTTGCCAAAATTCCCCGAAACTTTGTAAATTACTCGGACGCAAACTAATCAGTCTCAAGGGAAGTTCTTGTCCTTCCCAGCTATCGGAAACAAAGGTTTCGGGAATTCTTCGATAGCGCAGCAAGACCTTCATCACTTCACCCAACAGTTGGTGTTCTGTTCGGATGTCATCTTCTCTTTCCGGCCAAGCCGTAATCAGATACGAACAATCTACCCTAGCAGGGGGACGTTTTTTTAGTGCTTTACCATTTGTTATTTTTTCTACCGACCAAGCACTACTGCGTAACTCCACATTCTCGCGCACGTCGTAGAGAAAGCAATTGATTGCTGGCTTTTGTTTAATCGCGCCCTGATAGGGCGTATCAAAATAAATGTAAACTTTTGTGTCACGAGAAGGAACATTAGGGGGCATTTCTCGCTCCAATAATTGTTTTAAAGTTGCGTCCAGATTGTCTAGCATGATTAAGATATATCTCTAATGATTAATTTACGCAAAGAGTGGTTAAGAAATGTGTCAATTTGTCTCGAATTGAGACCGACGAGGAAATTGAAAAGAAGATTGCGGTAATCGGATACAAACCATTAAAACAGATTAAAGTATCTGTTTAAAATCTTAAATCCAAACTCAAAGTTGGTTGCAGTCAAGGATTACTCTTTCAAATTACTAACGGCGATCGGGATGAGAGCGATCGCTACTGTTCAGCTTTTGGAAAAGCGATCGGGAAATTGCTGATAGAAAAAGGAGCTTAAAATATGAGAAAAAACTTAGAGGAGGTTCGTTTTGTCCGAAATCTCCCGCGATCGCGTAAACTTTTATTGCGATGAGCGATCGCGTTTTTTTGCCATTTCTTAAGTCAGAATAGAAATAAAAGCGTTCTGCTTCAAAATTATGCACGCCCTCGATCGCAAACTATGGCGAGATTTGATTCGACTGTGGGGACAGGCGATCGCGATCGCCCTCGTCGTCGCTTGCGGAATTGCCTGTTTTGTCATGGCCATGAGTGCCTATGATTCCCTACAACTTTCCCAAGACACCTATTACGATCGCTATCGGTTTGCCGAAATTTTTGCCAGTGTCAAACGCGCCCCCGAGTCCCTCGTCACCCAGATCGAAACCATTCCGGGGGTCGATCGCGTGCAAACGCGGGTTGTCGTCGATGTCAACCTCGATATCCCCGATCGCGCCGAGCCCGCTACCGGACGCTTGATTTCCCTTCCCCGCCAAAATTCTCCCCTCCTCAACGATATTTTTCTCCGACGGGGGCGCTATTTGCGGGGCGATCGCGACGATGAGATTTTAGTGAGTGAAGCCTTTGCCGAGGCCAATCAGTTGCAGCTCGGCGATCGCTTGGGTGCGGTACTCAACGGACGCTGGCAAAGACTGAGAATTGTCGGCATTGCCCTCTCTCCCGAGTATATCTACGAAGTGCGCGGGGGAGGAGAACTCTATCCCGATAACAAGCGCTTTGGCATCCTCTGGATGAATCGTCAGGCGTTGGGGAATGCCTTCGATCTCGATGGCGCCTTTAACGACCTGACTTTAACCCTGACTCCCACCGCAACGGAAACCGAAGTCATTTCCCGCTTGGATCGCCTCCTCGATCGCTATGGGGGACTCGGTGCCTACGGACGACACGATCAAATGTCTCATCGCATTATCTCCGATGAGATTATTAGCTTGGAAGTCTTAGCGACGATGTTACCCACCATTTTCCTCGCGATCGCCGCCTTTTTGCTGCATATCGTCCTCTCTCGCCTCGTGGGCACCCAACGGGAGCAAATTGGCGTACTGAAGGCATTTGGCTACGGAAATGGAGCGATCGCCGCTCATTATCTCAAACTCGTCCTCGCGATCGTCCTGCTGGGATCCGGGTTGGGCATTCTCCTTGGACTCTGGTTGGGGAATGGACTTACGGTACTCTATGCCGAATATTTTCGCTTTCCTATCCTCACTTATCGCGCCCTACCCGCCCTCATCGTCCAAGCTGCATTCATTAGCATCGCCGCCGCCGCGATCGGGGGCATCCTCCCAGTCTATCGCGCCGCAGCCCTGCCTCCCGCCGTCGCCATGCGTCCCGAACCCCCTGCCGAATACAAACCCACCTTAATCGAACGCTGGGGGTTACAGCGCTTTTTCTCGGCGGGAGGACGCATCATTTTACGCAATCTCGAACGCAAACCCATCCAAGGGATTCTCTCTATTGTCGGAATTGGGGTTGCGGTTGCCATTTTAATGACCGGGCGCTATTTTTCCGATTCTGTGAATTACCTCGTCGAGTTGCAATTTCGCCACGTTCAACGGGAAGATATGACGATTATTTTTAACGAACCCCGTCCCGCCAGAACCCGCTATGAAGTAGCACAATTACCGGGAGTCATTCGTTCCGAACCCTTCCGCATCGTTCCCGCCCATTTGCAACACCAACATTATCGCTATCGCACGGGGCTAACGGGAATCGATCCCGAGGGGGAATTGCGCCGCTTAATTGAAGAAGATTTAACAACGGTGAAATTGCCTGCAAATGGGTTAGTGGTCACGAAAAAACTCGCGGAAATTTTACATTTAGAACTTGGCGATCGCGTCACGGTAGAAGTTTTAGAAGGCGAGCGTCCCGTTCGCGAGATAACTTTGGTGGGAACGGTAGATGAAATGTTAGGAATTAATGCGTATTTAGATATTGATGCCCTCAATCAGTTCATGCGGGAAGGACAAACCATTTCCGGGGCATATCTCATGG
>JBFRWJ010000150.1:0-3798 GCA_051439525.1 Spirulina sp.
TCAAGCCCCGCAGGGAAAGGATGAAAGATGAAGGATGAAAGATGAAGGATGAAGGATAAAATGGGGACTCGAGCGATTATTGCGTCTCATCTCCTCTTCCCCTCATCTCCTCTTTCCCGTTCTTTGATTAAAACTCTGCATTGAGGGGGGTACGAGGGAAGGGAATGACATCGCGAATATTGCCCATGCCCGTCATAAATTGAACCAAGCGCTCGAATCCCAAGCCAAATCCGGCATGAGGGACGGTACCGTAACGGCGCAAATCTCGATACCACCAGAGTTCTTCTAGGGGCATCTCGGCTTCTTGGATGCGCTTTTCTAAAATGTCTAAGCGTTCTTCCCGTTGCGATCCGCCGATAATTTCCCCGATTTTGGGGGCGAGAACGTCCATTGCGGCGACGGTTTTTTCGTCGTCATTCAAGCGCATATAAAAGGCTTTGATTTCCACCGGGTAATCGGTCACGATCGCGGGTTTTTGGAAGACTTCTTCTGACAAATAGCGTTCGTGTTCCGATTGCAGGTCTAAGCCCCATTCTACGGGATACTCAAACTTGCGATCGCTCTTTTCGAGGATGGCGATCGCTTCGGTGTAGGTAATGCGCTCGAAATCGCTACTGATGATATTTTCGGCTGTTTTTAATACCGATTTATCGATGCGCTTATTAAAGAATTCCATGTCCTCGGGACAGGTATCGAGGACGTATTTAAAGATGAATTTGAGAAATTCTTCGGCCAAGTTTGTATTGCCTTGCAGATCGCAAAAAGCCATTTCCGGTTCCACCATCCAAAATTCAGCCAAATGGCGGGAGGTATTGGAATTTTCGGCGCGGAAGGTAGGCCCGAAGGTGTAAACATTGGAAAAGGCTAAAGCCATGACCTCGGCTTCCAGTTGACCGCTTACGGTAAGATAGGCAGGTTTTCCGAAAAAGTCCCGTTCGTAATCCACTTTTCCCTCGGGGGTTTGGGGCACTTTCTCTAGGGGCAAATTGGTGACGGAGAATAATTCTCCGGCTCCTTCACAATCATTGGTGGTAATTAAGGGGGTATGAATCCACAGGAAGCCCCGATCTTGGAAAAAACGATGGATAGCATTCGAGGTGGCATTGCGGACGCGGAAAACGGCGCCGAGGGTGTTGGTGCGCGATCGCAGGTGGCCGATGGTGCGCAAAAATTCAAAGGAATGGCGTTTTTTCTGCAAGGGATAGGTTTCGGGATCGGAGTCGCCGATCATTTCGAGGGTTTCGGGTTGGAGTTCAATGCGTTGCCCTTTTCCTTGGGATTCAACTAATGTACCGGATACTTTGACAGCAGCTCCGATATTCAATTGTTTGAGGAGGGTTTCGTAGTTGGGAAAGTCTCCCTTGATAATAACTTGTAGGTTTGCCAAGAAGGAGCCGTCATTGACTTCCATAAAAGCAAATCCTTTGGATGCGCGCTTGGTTCTCACCCAGCCTTCTACAATTACGGCTTCATTGGGCTGTCCGTTGCGAAGAATATCGGCAATCCGTCTTTTTTCCATGTTGGGCAGCGAGTTCGTATCGGTAGATCGATCTCTAGTTTAGTGTTTATTTTCCGGTTGGGGGGCAATGCTTGCACGGGAGCGATCGCATTCTGGACCCTCTCCGCAATATTGCCTTTTTATTCCCAATAACGCAACAAGGACGAGAACCAACAACCCCAATAAATTCGATGATTCTGGGACATTTTGGAAGTCAGCAACTTCAGATTTGGCGATCGTCGAGATTGCTCCCACTGCATCGATATCAGCCCCCGCACTCGGGTAGCTTCTTCCCGCACCCACAAGATCGTCGGTCAGTCGCACGAAGGAAAAAAGATCGTGAGTTCCAAAGCCAAAGCGATCGAGATCGATCCCACTGGTTGACCCGGCAACACGTCCTATATCGAACCACGTCCGACCATCCTTGCTGATTTCAACGAATGTCGCTTCAACTGCCGTCCCAATCTCAAAGACCCATAAATCGAAGCTGGCATCGCCACTGCCCGTTAAATAATTATCCGTGAATTCTAACAGGATAGAACCGCCATTGCCTAAAGAAACGTAATCGCAGCCCCGACAGCGACGGGCATAGTCTGGGATTCCCAATGCTTGCGCTGCAAGGCGATATTCACTGCCTACACCACTCCCCTGAATATACTCCACAACATTATCGGCAAATGAGATCTCACCTTGAGAAAATTCTACACCTTTGAATGTTCCTGCAATTGCGTTTTGCCCGATCGCCAAAAACGCGATCGCGCCTAAAGCCAGAGATTTACTAAAGTTAATCATCATAATACTTTAAGTCACTCAGTCTTAACAAGAACAAGAATATCACAATTAGAGTTTGATGTCGAGGCAATCGTCAACGTTCCTGAGCAACAATTTCCGCGCGTTCTTGTCGCGCGCGATCGCCTACCTATCCGGAAGTATATTTATTGATTGAACGCTGATGAACTGTGGGTTATGATAAAAATAACAAAACTCGCCAAGCCTCTGTTGCAAGCTCAAAGTGGCGGGTCACTTTTTTTATTTGACTAGGATGCACTTCGATAAAAAGTAATGTAGTGTTGATTTACGAATTCACAAAACTTTACGAGAAATTATCCCGCGATCGAAGAGGGTTCCATCCGGGGCGATCGCTTGCACGACCAGACGATCCTCATAGACTTCATAAGCCGCAAAACCCAAGCGAGAAGCCGATCGCGCTGTCCAAGCCGAGCGCCCCACCTCCCGCAATCCCGCCGCACAGCCGCAAATCAGATAAGTTGTACCTTGAATGGGATGGGTGCGTTCGTAATGATGTTCGTGACCGTTAATGTACAATTGCACGCCATAGCGAGCGAATAAAGGGGTTAATTTAGGGGCGAGAAATTCGTTATAGCCATAATGCCCGGAACCATAAATTTGATGGTGTCCGAAAACAATTTTCCAAGCTGCATTGGAACGAGCTAACTCCTTTTCCAACCAAATTAATTGATTGTCCCAGTCGGCGTTATAGTTGGTATCGAGGGCAAAAAACTGAATATTTTCTTCCCGAAAAGTATAGTAACGCCCTGTCATATTAAACTCGGGATAAGCCACTTGGGGATCGCCGTTATCCGTACGAATATCGTGATTTCCCAAACAGGCTTGAAAGCGAACGCCGCGATCGCGCAAGGGTTTATAAGGACGCTCAAAAACGGCCTCAACTTTCTCAATTTCCCCCTCGTTATAAATATTATCTCCTGCCATGAGAACTAAGGGATAGGGATTTTGGTCGTAATAGCGCTTCATCGCCCCCGCAACATCATATTGACCTTTTGTCCCGATACCGCTATCGGCGATGGACACAAAGCGAAAATCGGGCTGTTCTACGAGAGAATCAACGGGAACTGCTTGAGAGTTGGCTTGTTTCGCGAAAGAACCGAGTCCCGCGATCGCGACTCCCCCAGACATCAAGAAAAATTGACGGCGTTTCATAAAAATGTTGATTCCCGTTAAGCAATTGAGCTATAAACCGAGAGATAGTGATAAATTTGGCTTGTTAGGATGGTTTATTTGTAAAGAATTATCTCAGATTTTCGCGTCGGTGGGATCTGGAGGAAAAATTTATGCCTGAAGAAAGACAAGAACCCGTAACGGGGGAAAACCCAGCAGAAGCTGCATCGCCTAGGGAAGAGGTGATGCAGTTACGGGACGCGATCGCCCGTTTGGAGGAAATCGCCACTCAACTGACTCAGAAGCCAGAAGTCTCTCTTCCCGACTCGGCTTTTCAAGTTCTCTCGGCGAGTGTGGAAGGGTTGTCCACGGCTTTAGAA
>JBFRWJ010000151.1:0-7840 GCA_051439525.1 Spirulina sp.
CTTCTAGGGTGTGGCGGAGTTCTCCCTCTAAGCTCCAGATTTTAATCGTTTTGTCGTTACTGGCAGAAGCGAGGGTCTGACCGTCGGGACTCCACGCAACGCTCTCAATGGAATAGTAATGGGTTTGGAACGTTGTCTGACCATCGGGGCCCCACTCCGCACTAGAACCTGCCTCTCCATGGGCTCGGAAACTGTGGAGTTGTTTCCCCGACCGACTCCAGACTTTCAGGATCCCCTCCCCATCCCCCGAAGCCAGCATCTCACCATCGGGACTCCAAGCGACACTCGCGATCGCTTCTTCATGTCCCGTCCAAGTTTCGAGCAGTTTTCCGTCCCGACTCCAGATTTTCAGAGTTCGACTGGCAGAAACGAGAGTGCGACCGTCAGGACTCCAAGCAATGCTATTGATGGCATCTCGATGTCCGGTGAGGGTCTGGAGAAGGTCACCCTCCCGACTCCAAATTTTGAGAATTCCGACAATCTGCACGATACCATCGCTATCCCGAAAGCCTCCCGAACCCGCAGACGCAAGGAGCTGACTGTCGGGACTCCAAGCAACGCTCTCGACCCGAGATTGATGTCCTTTCAGGGTGTGGAGGAGTTCTCCTTCCCGACTCCAAATTTTGACGGTGCGATCGTCGCTCCCCGAGGCCAGCATCGTCCCATCGGGACTCCAAGCAACGCTATAAATTTCTCGTTCGTGGCCGGTGAGAGTGCGCAGGAGATGTCCCTCTCGACTCCAGATTTTAATGGTTTTGTCCCAACTGCCCGAAGCGAGGATTTGACTGTCGGGACTCCAAGCCGCACTCATGACTAAATCCTGATGGGTTTCCAAGCGATCGCGGATGGGGATTGTCCGTCTGGCCGAGATTTGAGTGTCCGATCTCTGTATATTTGCGTTGAAGGCTTTGGGTTCGGGCTCGAAAGACGGCAAACTGAAAGCATCGTCAGTTTTTGCGGACGAACTCAGGAAAATCTGGGTTTGAGATGTTGTCGCGATCGCGGGTTCTCTTGGGGAAACCCCCGAGACCGTCCTCCGAGGGGCAAGTCCCGTTAAACCCAAAACGACAATGACTAGCACTTTTTTTAACATTTTCCGACTGCCTGACACTGAACAATAGTAAACTACCGCTATCGAATTGATGAGTTGGATTTATCGAATTGAACAAATAGATAGTTAATATTGATGAATATATATCGGGTAAACGGTGTGACCGATACTTATTTGTGATGGGATTTGAATAAATTGTGAGTCAAACAATTGCTAATGGGTTGGTGGGGGATTGTGTAATCCTTGTTGGGTAAAGGTTTAAGATTTACGCTTCCAACAGGACTCGAACCTGTAACCTACCGCTTAGAAGGCGGTTGCTCTATCCAATTGAGCTATGGAAGCATCTAGGGAACCAAGCGCATTGATATTGTAACGAGAACAACCAGACATGGCAACGAACTCATTGCGCGATCTTGCTCCACAACCTCAGTCCCCACCCCTAACAGATATTTTGTCTATTGTCCCCACATCTAGACTTTTGACGACAAAATATACGCAAAAGTTTTTTTTCTTGACAATGATGAGTATTTAGAGTTATTCTACTACTAGGGTGCATCTAATTTATGGCAGTTCAAGATGCTGGCAAGCTCAATATCCCAGCACACTCGATCTCTAAGATGGAGCGGGAAGGATATTTTTGTTCGCGAGTTTCCTAGCAATCTTTTATCATAAGGAAAAAGATAAATGCGTGCGATGGAATTCTCTCCCGAACATTGGAAAAGTCACGACCAAGGTAGGACGACACGTCTTCGTCTCCTTGAGTATCTCGATGACAATCCCCAAGCCAGCACTCCCGAAATTGCTCATAATCTCAAGCGCAGTCCCAGACAAGTCCAACGACAGCTCTCGCGTTTAAAAGAAGAAGGAATTTTGCGCTATGACCACCGAAAATGGCTGATTGCTCATAACAATTCCTTTTTCATTCCTAAGTTTTTGCGGCGGGTGATGGAATTTCTCGGTCGTCCGGCCAGACGGAGACCCCGAGGACAAGGATGTTCTCCCATCCAGTTTCATCTCTATGACTCCAATCCCAAAGCCGTGTATTTTACCTTAAATGCTACGGATTGGTTGGAATTAAATTTAGCCTTAAATTTTCCCGAACCCAAATCCCCAAAGCCCAATTCCGAGCAAATTTCAACCCGTAAGATTTCGAGCGATAAGGAGGATGAGTTAGAAGAAGAAAAAATCTCACGATTCATAAAATTACAGCCCTCTTACCTTTGTTATCTCAAAAAAAAGAGTCTTCGCTTCAAGGTTTTGTGCGAGCAGATGGAAAAAAATAGCCAAGGAAAAACCATCTACATTGCCAAGACGTTGAAAACTAAGACTTTCAAAAAAACAGATAGTTCCCTCGGTTCTAATCAATAGAGCTTCTAGAGATTGATGTGCTGGTACCACGCGTCTCTAAAAACTAAGATTTAGCGAGAGGATTGAGACATCTAGTTATTGAGACATCTAGTTTCTGTAATCATTGGGGATCTACCCCAATTATTATGAGAACAAGCTAGTGGGACAAAGACATTTCCTCTGGAGAGGTTAATGTCTTGCCAAAGCGATCGGCAAGGGTCGCAAAAATGTCGGAAAGTTGACCTTCGGTTTCTAAATAGTTCTCGATTTTGTTGCCGAAGACTTCATCCCACACATCTTTTAACTCTTCTGTACTCAGCAGTTCGTTAACGAGCTGCTTTTTTTCTTGCAAGGAGAGAGCTTCAACAAGAGTTTTAACGCGATCGACTTCTTGTGAAGTTCTCAATAATGGCTGGATAGCAGAAATCATGATCGAACACCTCTCTTACTCTTGGTTGTGACGCATTATTGTATACGTCATTGTTAAAAAATGCAAGATCTCGCGAGAATTTTTTGAGTATGGGGCAAATGCCCATGATTCCCAGCGAGATTTCAGGCCAAATGGGAGGATACTGGGGGAGCAACTAAATGATGACCGATGCGATCGGCAAGAGTCGCAAAAATATCGCCTAAATTGCCTTCCGCTTGCAAATAATTCTCGATACGAGTATCGAAAACTTCATTCCAAACCCCTTCCAGCTCCTTTGTGCCGAGCAATTCGCGAACGAGCTGCTTTTTTTCTTGGAAGGAAAGATTATTAACTAAGGTTTTGACGCGATCGCCTTCAAGCAAAGCGGAGTGAGTAGAAACTGTCATCAGAACACCTCATTTTTTTGGGATGAGTGATTATATATGTCATCGTCAAAAAAAGCAAGCGTTTTTTTCGGATTTTTTCAATCTCCCGTACCGACGATGGCAAAAGCCGCCCAATTTTTCGGATGGGGGAATTGCGATCGCGTCGCGAGCATGGCCTGTCGCAAGGCTTCTGCCTTACTGGCGCCCCCTTGCCAACGGCGATAAAATTCTGTCATCAAAACCGCCGTCGGGGCATCGGGAACCGCCCACAGAGACATGACGAGATTGGCTGCCCCCGCCCCGAGAAAAGCCCGCGATAAGCCAATGACACCATCGCCATCGCTCAATTCTCCCCGTCCCGTATCGCAAGCACTTAAAACCACCAATTCGGCATTGAGATCGAGGTTGGCAATTTCTCGGGCGGTTAAGAAGCCATCATTATCTTCGGTAGGGGCAAAAGCGAGAGATCCGAGTAAGCCCGAATAATCGAGAATACCGTGAGTGGCGATATGAATAATATTCGCATCTTCCATTTGAGCGATCGCGCGGGCTTCAGTGGCGGCAGAACCGAGTAGCGGTTTAACATTAAATATTCGGGCAATTTCTTTCGCTTCGGTTTCCGCACCGGGCAACGCCGTCAGGGGTTGGGGGGGGAGGTTGGGAGTCCTCGGTAAAACGGGCATATCGGGGTTGCCGACAATCAAGGCTTTTTGTTTGGGAGTCAAGCGATTTTGAGTTTGGCGCGAGAGGGATAAAACTTGGATGGAGGAAGCCGTTAAAATCGTATGTTTTTCAATTAAGAATTGCCCTTCCCCATCGATGAGGGCAGCAAAGGGAACGGAAAAGAGAGTATGTTGCGGAATAAAAGTTACGCGATCGCTCGGATCGGCGGGTAAAAACTCGGCAATGGGGTCAATGAGAACGCCATGCAGTTTTTGTAAAGAGACTTGCAGGCGACGGGTGAATTGTTTGCTCGAAGCGATCGCCCCCCGAGCTTGGCGAACGAGTTGTTGCAAATCGCCATCGATCGCCACTTCACGAAAATGCAGTTCTCCGGTGGGTTTCACGACCCAAATATAAAGTTTGTTGGCAATATTATCGGCAGGATCGCGAGCAATTGGGTTAAAAAAATACCTGTTGTATTGAAAAATAACGCTGTATTCAACAATTGTCGTTTGTTCGGCTTTGGCGATCGCTTTCATTTCTTCAATATTGGGCAGCTCGACATCGGGGAGGAGATGGGGAGCATCTTGCAAGCGAGTGGCAATGAGTTGGGAAAAGGCACGAGCGCGTCCGCTTTCCGAGGCTTCTAGAGCTTTTTCGATTTGATTTCGAGCAACAAAAATTTGTTGCAGCAAACTATAAGTATCCGTGAATGTGGCTTGTCCCCAGATATTAATCAGATCGGTGGACAGCCTGCTCGCATTCGCATCATTGAGATAGGTTTTATACCAAATATCGTACTCGTCAAGGGCGAGTTGCAAACTTTTTTCTGCTTCTCGGACGCGATCGGAACGCAAGAGAAGAAAAGCGAGTTTCTCTCGTGCTAGGGGAAGCCCGGAAAAAATAGAAGAATTATTTTCCTCAATGTATTCTAGATAAATATCTAAGGCTTGTTGTTGCGTTTCTAGGGCTTTGGCAAGATTGCCTTGCCAGAACCAATTGCTGCTTAAATCCCCTAGGGCACTGGCATCATTGATAAGAAAATCAAGTTCTCGGGCGATCGCGAGTCTTTGTTGATGAATGGCGATCGCTTTTTCGTAGTCTTCTAAAGCGGTGTAAACCAGTGCTTTATGATTTAAAATATCGAATTCGGCGTTCCGATGGGGAGCAATGGCTAAAGCGCGATCGACGGTTGCAAGGGCAGCATCAAACTCTCCATTTTTTCGTTGATAAGTCGCCAAGTAGAGTAAGTAACCCAAGTTTTGAGGGAATTCGGGGAGAGTATCTCCCAGAGCGATCGCTTGTTGCAGGTAATCAACTGCACTGGAAAAATGGGGATCTCTAGCGTGCATTTGTCCCAAAAAAAAGAGGGCTTCTGCTTGTTCGGTAATATTATTGGTTTGTTTTGCCAGTTGTAAATATTCTTGCCAAACATCAACAGAAGCGGCAAATGTTGCATCGCCAAGATAACCAATATAGGAAATTCCTAAAATTTTTAAAATACTCTTACGACTTTCTAGATCTTTTGCCGCCGAGAGTTCTGCTTCCAGAAAATCTAATCCTTGAACATCTCCTAATTTCTCATGAACGGTTGCCAATGTTTGGAGACTGGCATATTCCAAATGGCGATTTCCCAATTCCCGCGCGAGTTGGAGCGCTCGGGTCAAATGTTGTTTTGCTGCTGTAAAATTACCAATATATAAATAAGCATCTCCGCCGCTATATAAAGTATAGAGTTCGCTTTCTTTGCCTTCTTGTCGTGCGGTTTCGAGATCGGCGGCAAAAGTGTCCAAGGTATTCCGAGCGCGTTCGAGCCTGATATTATCAACTTGTGCCGCGACGGGAAGGGGAGCAAAGCATAAGGCGATCGCGCTCAAACCGGCTAGCAAACGACGAGCGATCGCTTTGACTGAGAAAAAATCATTCATGGGAAATTGTTGCGAGTATCGTCAAGAACAGAGGATTTTGTAGATGCTGTCAAAAGAGGGTTTGTTCTGAATTATAGCCGCCTTGGTTAATTGGTGGTAGTGTGCTCGCACTACTGCGTTAAGCATAATCAAGACTTCTACTTCTTTGAAGCCATCGCCTTCTTAGCAAATTTTTGGCAAATTTTGGATGCGATCGCATAAAAAAATAATAATTCAGACATGGGCGATCGCTTAACTTCAGAAGTAACAAATCCTTGCAGGCTGAACCGGGCAGGTGAGATTTTTAAGGGGATTGTTACTGAGGCCAAGCCCTTTCAGATTGTTCAGTTTTCCTAATGGCATTGCATCCTCAATTAGATTGTAATTGAGATTAAGCCCTGTTAGGTTTTTCAATTTCCCTAGCGGCGAGACATCCTTGATTTTATTGTTAACGAGAACAAGTGTTGTTAGATTGGTCAGATTCGCTAACGGTGTCACATCCTCAATTTGATTGTCACTGAGATCAAGCATTTTCAACTTCGTCAGACTCGCTAATGGGGTGACATCCTCGATTTGATTTTTATAGAGGCTAAGCTTTGTTAGGTTGCTCAAATTCCCTAGCGGTTTTATGTCCGCGATTTGATTGCCACGGAGATCGAGTATTTTTAGATTAGTTAGGCTCACTAATAATGTCACATCTTCGATTTGGTTATTTTTGAGGCTAAGCTCTCTGAGATTAGTCAGGTTTGCTAATGGTGTCACATCCACACTTGCATTTTCATTGAGTTGAAAAAATTCTAGATTGGTCAGACTCGATAGCGGTGTCACATCCAAAATTTTATTTTTATTGAGAGTCAGAATTTTCAAATTCGTTAGACTCGCTAATGGTGTCACATCCTCGATTTTATTGCCACTGAGGATCAGTATTGTTAAATTGGTCAGACTCGATAGCGAGGTTGCATCCTCGATTTTATTGTTATAGAGCCAAAGCCCTGTCAAATTGGTCAGACTCGATAGCGGGGTTGCATCCTCAATGTTATTATTGCGGAGGTCAAGCGTTTGCAAATTTGTCAGGCTTTCTAATGGTATAGTATCTTCGATTTTATTGCCATTGAGGCTAAGCACTAGCAAATTAGGCAAACTCCTTAATGGGGATATATCCGCGATTTGATTGCTATTGAGGTCAAGTCTTGTTAGATCGGAGAGTTTTTGCTCGGCACGATCGCACTTTTTCGTCCCAGCTTTCTCCAATAGCACTTCCACGGTATGCTTCACCTCTGGAGTCAAACGATTTTTGTTCCGACACCAATCCACAAAAGTATCAAAGTTCTCCGAGCTCCCGAAAAAGTCCTCCAAGCGATTGGGTTGTTCTGAAACGCTTCCGACACAAGCACCGATCGTCAATAATAGCAAACCAATTGAGATCGCTTCTTTCATGATTTTTCTCCTCGTTTTGGGCGAGTCCAGCCTCTTCTTTTTGTTACTTTAATAAGCAAATACTTATCGTTCGATCGCTTTGATTGAGAATTGATAATCGTTCATTGATAATGGTCTAAAGCGTCTTGTAAGTGTTTGCGTAAGGTAGCGGGGGAAAGGGCGGTTTGTAGGTGCTGCCAAGGCAAAACTTGTTCGGGATGCCAATCCTGATGAACGTAATAGTCAAAGGAGGGAAGTTTGCCACGCAATTCTTTAAAGGCTCGTTTATAACTTCCCACAGAGTCGCCATAATGTCGAGTCAGTTCTAATAAGGGGGCGAGTCTGCGATCGCCTCGAGAAATCAAGGTTTGAATTAACGACCAATTATAACTTTCCGGGCGAAAATCCATCCCGTTAGATTTTAACTGTTTTTGCAAATATTTTAATCGTTTTTGTGCCTCGGGATTGACTCCCAACCATTGAAAGGGGGTATGTGCTTTGGGAACGAAGGTGCTACATCCTAATGTTAATCTCAATCCGGGAGCGGCATTTTTTAAGGTTTTCAGCATTTGGGCGGTTTGATAGAAATCATCAGTATTTTCTCCCGGTAATCCCACAATTGCATAGAGTTTCATGTCTTTTAATCCTACTGCTTTGGCAT
>JBFRWJ010000152.1:0-4217 GCA_051439525.1 Spirulina sp.
AGATAGTGTTTGGCTGTTGTAAATTCAATGTTGGGGAAAAGAGGAGAGCGATCCCAACGTTCTTTCACTTCTAACATATCACGAGTCGGACCGCCGCCATGATCTCCCACTCCGGGTAACCAAAAAATATCTTGAATTCCCGTTTGTTTTTCCCAATCTACGGCAAAATTAGTGATGGTAATGGGATGAGTATCCATGACTCCCGCAAGATTGGGAGGAGACATTAACGTTAACAATTTGGTGCCGTCGGGAGATTGCCACCAAAACACTCCGTAAGGAAATTCTGTACTGTCATTCCAGCGCAATTTTTGCGTGACAAAATATTCAATTCCTGCTTGTTGGAAAATCTGAGGAAGTTGCCAACAAAACCCAAAACTATCGGTTAACCAAGCAACTTTAGCGATCTCTCCAAACTTTTCTTGCGTGTAACGCTGTCCATATAGTAACTGTCGAACTAATGATTCTCCAGAGGGTAAATTGACTTCCGGTTCCACCCACATCCCCCCCAAAGGTTCCCACGATCCGGTTCTTACAGCCTCTTGAATAGCTGAAAAGAGCTGCGGATGATGTTTTTCTATCCATTCATAAAGAACGGGGCTTGTATGGCAAAATGTTAAATCGGGAAAGTCTTTTTGTAGATTTAAAACCGATGTAAAAGTTCGTTGCGCAACTCGATACGTTTCTTGTTGTTCCCACAACCAAGCCATATCGAGATGAGCGTGACCCAGCATTTTAATGCAGCGTTGTTTGAGAGATTTTGCGAGGGGGTGTAAGGCGTTGCGAAGAGAACGGAGAGAAGCATGGAAGCGATCGCGATCGCCAACACCTTGCCAATCGATGTTTTCAATTGCTTGGAGAAATCGTTCTAATTTATCCGACTCAAAATTAGTAAGATATTGATGCAATACTGCTAATTCATGGGCAACAAAACCCGGATCGATCGCATCGTAACTCGATTCGTAAAGACACTGCGATCGCATCAAAGCACCGATATCATGATCGGGACTGATTAAACGAATTGCAATATCGAAGGTTTGACCCGGTGTAACGGCATCACTCAATAAAATCCGTGCGGAAGAATCAAATAAATCCCCAGCTTGGACAAACTTTTGATTGACAAAAATTTGCGTATCTTCACTCCACCAAGTCAAACAAAGTCGCAAGGCTAAATTTTGCACCCCATAACCATTAATATCCTTGGGAACAGTAATTTTTTGGAGCAACCAGCGTACTTTGCGTCCGGCTTCCCAAACTAAATATCCCTTTTCATTGGGCGTTAATCTTTGACCCGAAGCGGGATCGCGATCGCTACAAGTTCGATTGCCCCAACCATCAATATTAATCTCAAAATCTTCAGAAAACACAGACCAATGAGTTTGGACGTTAATTTCCACCAATCGATGTAACTTCTCAACAATCGAATTGATTTCACCGTTTGTCATGGCACTCTCCTCAATAACGAACAACAAACAACCAATAACCAAGAACTAAAAACGATTTACAGATAAAAATTGAATGCGGGGAATGAGGGGATCTTCCACCAACCCCACACCGACAAAGCCCCAGCGATCGATAATACTTTTTAATTGTGCTTGGGTCGCTGACTCGACCCCAAAGCGATCGCGAACATCCCGACCATGGGCATTCAAATAACTGAGAGCGTCAAAATGTTCGCGAAACAGGAGTAAAAAGCCAGTATCTTCGCGATCGTCCCGAGGGCGAGCGACAAGATATTGACCATCAAGATTAGAACGGATGAGATAGTGTATTTCCACAAATCAATTATCAATGAACAATTATTAATTATCAATTATCGAAAAATAGCGAACCGACATCCCACCGATCGAGGCAATCGGGTTTTGTGCGGACGATTCCGATCTATAATTTTAGGCGATCGCGCTTTCCCATTGGTTCGTGCCGATCGCCCGTTGCCCAACCCCGCACCCAATTCCCAGAGGTTCAGAACGCAAAATGTTGCAGTGGCTCAAAAATCTCTCTCAACAACTCAACTCGCAAACCCCGTCAACGGTCGATACAGATGGAGATCAAAGATTCGGAGACAAGGGAACGGAGGTGGGTCAACCCCTGACGGATAAGGATTATGAATTCTTATTTACCCAACTCTTAGAAGGGATCGCCCACGGTTGGCAAGCATCGCGGGTGGAACGCTTCATCGAAGCCCTCGGAAATCGAGGAACGAAAGAGCAATGGGTGGAATGGCTGCAACGCTACGGTGCCAAAATTTTAGCATCTCCTCCTCCGGATTCCTCCCTCGCCGAGCGCATGATCGCCTTGGGAGAAATTACGCGATCGCAACCCTCCCTCCAAAAACTCGGGGATACGGCGAGCGGGATCGGACGCTTGCTCATGGCTCGAGAGAAAGGGGGAGATAGCGATACTTGGTCTTACGAAGCCACGTCTCCTCCCGCTCCCCCCACCAGTCCTCCAGCAGAGAAGACCGCTCCCCGTGCCCCCCGAGAGGAATCCCCAGAGACAACCGCAGATTTATCTCTCCCCTCTCCCCCCGCTTCCCCTCCTCCCTCCGCTCCCCCTGCTCCTTCCGACTTCACGTGGGAAAACGCGCGAGAAAACGGTGCCAAAACCATCACCCTCGACGAACTTTTGGTCAAACTGCAAGAAGATGAAAACTTAGTCCAGCAAGTTGCCCAACGCTTGGGACTTGCCACGACGGATCCCCAAGAAATCGTGCAGGAGTTGGTACGACAAATCAATCAGCGTCAGATCTCGCGTCCTCCCGCTTCGACTCCGGGGGGAGATGAAGCCGAAGCAGCTTTCACCCAAGGGGTGCAGTTCTACGAAACCGGGGATTTTGAGAACGCGATCGCGGCATGGGATAAAGCCATCGCCCTCAAATCGGATTATCATCAAGCTTGGGGCAATCGCGGTTTGGGGTTAAAAAATCTCGGACGCTACGAAGACGCGATCGCCTCCTACGATCGGGCGATCGAACTGAAGCCGGATTTTCACAAGGCATGGTATAACCGAGGCTTGGCCCTCGACGAACTGGGACGATATGCAGAAGCCGTCGAAGCTTACGATCGCGTTCTCGAACTGAAATCGGACTTTCACAAGGCATGGTACAGTCGCGGCAATAGTTTGGATGCCCTCGAAAAAAGCGAAGCCGCGATCGCCTCTTACGATCGCGCCATCGATCTGAAGCCAGATTTTTACAAGGCATGGACGAGTCGGGGCAATAGCTTAAAACACCTCGAACGGGACGCAGAAGCCATCGAGAGCTATGATGGGGCATTAAAGCTCAAACCCGACGACTACGACAGCCTGTATAACCGAGGTGCCTGTTTGTTTCGCTTGGGACGCTACGAAGAGGCGATCGCTTCTTATGACAGTGCCTTGCAACTCAAACCCAACGATTACGGCCTGTTGTGGCTCAGGGGCAATGCGCGCTTGGCCTTGGGCGATTATACCCAAAGTTTGGCGGACTACGATCGCAGCAGCGAAATCAAACCCGACTTTGAGAAAATTTGGGAGTCTCGCGGACGACTTTTGGCCGAGTTAGGGCGCACCGAAGCGGCGATCGCGGCCTACGATAAAGCCATTGCCCTCAGTTCTTACCCGGAAGCTTGGCAGGGTCGCGGGAATTGTTTGCGGGATGCCTATCGCTTTGCCGAAGCCCTTGAATGCTACGATCGCGCCCTGAAAATCGCCCCAGACTCAGCCTCCCTCTGGCGCGATCGCGGTGTCGTCCTCGCCGCCTTAGAACGACCGGAAGAAGCCATCGGCAGTTACGATCGCGCCCTGCAATTACAAGCCGATCGCTGGACGACGTGGCGCGATCGCGCCAGTGCCGTCCGAGACTCCCCAGAAGCGGATTTACTCTTAAGTGCTTTAAGTTCCATGGCCCGGGCCTGCCCCAATCTCAACCAACGAGGGGAGGAAGGAGTTCTCGCCAGCTTAGAACGGGGATTGGAATGCTTGCCCCGCGATCGCTACCCCGAAGCCTGGGGCAGATTGCAGCAATATCTCGCCCTCACTTACTATCATCAAGGATTAGCCGCGAAGCAACCGGGAGGACTTTGGCGCAAGGCCTTAGCGGCTTGCGAAGAAGCCTTGCAAGTCCTAACGCCCGAAGCCTTCCCCGTCCTCCACGCCCGCACCCTGCAACAACAAATGCAGGCTCATGCGAGCTTAGAAGAAGCCCAAGCTGCCAAATCTCTCTACAGTCAGGGGAACAAACT
>JBFRWJ010000153.1:0-18503 GCA_051439525.1 Spirulina sp.
ATGTGTATAAGAGACAGCTATGATAGTTTACGAACTGGGTACAAACACATAAAATCAATATGCTGGCTAGGGTTTGGAGTGCGTCTCTTGTCGGAATCGATGCGGTAAAAGTTGGAGTCGAGGTGGATGTATCGGGCGGACTCCCTAAAGTTGTGGTTGTGGGGTTGCCTGATGCGGCGATCCAAGAGTCTCGAGAGCGAGTCAAGGCTGCTTTAAAAAATTCGGGGTTAATTTTCCCCCTGCGACCGATTTTAATTAACTTAACCCCGGCAGATTTGCGCAAAGAGGGGCCGAGTTTCGATCTGCCGATCGCCGTGGGCATTCTTGCCGCTTCCGAACAAATCGACCCGCAATTATTGGGAGATTATTTATTTTTAGGAGAACTCTCTTTAGATGGTAGCTTGCGATCGGTTGCGGGGGTGTTACCCATTGCTGCCGCAGCTCAAAACATGGGTATAGCGGGTTTGGTAGTTCCCGAGGATAATGTTCGCGAGGCTGCCGTGGTTGAGGGGTTAAAAATATATGGGTTCAAACATTTATCTCAAGTTGCCAGTTTTCTCTGCCAGCCTGAAGATTATTCCCCTGTAGAATTAAACGCTAAAGTCGAATTTCACTCTCAGAAACTTGGCATACCAGACTTAAAAGAAGTTAAAGGACAAAATCATGCCCGTCGTGCCTTAGAAATTTCGGCTGCGGGAGGGCATAATTTAATCTTCGTCGGTCCTCCAGGAAGCGGAAAAACCATGTTGGCGAGACGTTTGCCCGGGATCATGCCTTCTCTTTCCTTTGGAGAAGCTTTAGAAGTCTCTCAAATTCATTCTGTCGCGGGTTTACTCAAGGATAAAGGAACATTAATTGAAGCGCGACCGTTTCGCAATCCCCATCATTCTGCTTCGGGACCGTCCCTGGTTGGAGGGGGAAGCATTCCGCGTCCGGGAGAGATTTCTTTGGCTCACAGAGGGGTTCTCTTTTTGGACGAACTCACAGAATTCAAACGCAATGTTTTAGAGTTTTTACGACAGCCTTTAGAGGATGGTTGCGTAACCATTTCTCGCACGCGCCAATCTGTGATGTTTCCCGCGCAATTCACTTTAGTTGCCAGTACAAATCCCTGCCCTTGCGGTTACTATGGCGACTCGCTACAGCCGTGTACTTGTTCGCCTCGCCAGAGAGAGAATTATTGGGCAAAATTATCGGGCCCGTTGATGGATCGCATCGATTTACAGGTGGCCGTCAATCGTTTGAAACCTGAAGAAATGATGCAACAGGCAAGTGGAGAACCTTCGGAGTCGATTCGAGAACGGGTTGAAATTGCTCGCGATCGCGCCCGAAAACGCTTTGGCGACGATAAAACCGCCCGTTGCAATGCGGACATGAAAAGTCGCCACTTGCAACAGTTTTGCACCTTGGACGAAGCCAGTCGCAATTTATTAGAAATGGCGATTCGGAAATTAGGACTTTCCGCAAGGGCAATGGATCGAATTTTAAAAGTCTCCCGTACCATTGCGGATTTATCCGGAGAGGAGAATATTCAATCTCAGCACGTTGCCGAGGCTATTCAATATCGCACTCTCGATCGCTTGAAGTAAACAATAATTTATCCCTAAATAAATTGGCAAAACCATTTTTTTCTTAAGAATATATATGTCACTTGCCAGCAGATTGTAAAACAGATAGTCGCAGAAATTAATAAATTGGAGAAAGAGACACTATTCACTAAAGCAGGGTAAAATGTTTCGGCAATAAGCTGATAAATTTCTATCGCCAAGTGATGCATGAGAAAGATTCCAAAAGAGCAAGTTCCTAGAATAGTAATTAAGGGAGTATCTTTTAAATAGTTGGAAAGTGACAAGGCCAAAATCAAAGGTAAGTAACCGCGACTAATCTCTTGCAAAGATGCAGGTAAAGATAGATCGTTAAAAGTAACGACAACAAAAAGAATAGCCGAAATTCCCATTAGGGCACTAGGAGATAACTGAAAAAATTGTTCCCCAATCGATGGATGGTTCAAAATTATAGCCAGAAAAATATAGGGGAGTAATTTGATAATCCATGATAATCCTATTAATGATAACCTCAACAATTGATTGTTATGACTCCCCGGGAAAAGAGCTTGAAACGCATACTTGCTTTCAATGCTAAAATTATTTCCAGTTCTTAAAAGGATTTCGTATCCGAGTAGACTAATAATAAATAATACGAGCAATGCTTTGATCTGTATTGTGTGTCGAACGCAATATTCACCTATTATCTTGGCGAGGCAATTTCCTGAAAATAGTAAAGGTAAGAAATAAAGTTGAACTGCTGCACTGCCAAGAAAAACGATCGAAATCGGATCTCCTAACATTCCTTTTAAGCGAACAATATCATGAGAGATTAAATATTTAACTCCTCTAGTCAATAGATAAACTAGACTCCAAAATCCATAAGGGATAAAAAGTCGCACAAATCTCAATTTTATATTCGTTTTTTCTCCTTTAAAATACAATTTATTGATTTGTAAGTAAAAAGAAGTTGCGAAAAAAAAGGAGACTGCGAAGCCCGATAATTTTAAAAGTATTGCAGCCCAATACCCCGGGGGATTTGAAGCATCAACTGATACAGAGTGAAGTACAACAACAGCATAGGCCGCTATCCCTCGAGCTAGATCGAGACCTGTTAATCTTTTCTTTGTCGGATTGGGGATGAATCTCTGACCAAATGTGTTAAGAATTAGCATCAAAAAGATTATCTTACCTTTAACAACTGTGGAAAACTCCTGTAAATCTGTGGAAAAAGCAACGGGATTGTGGATAACTTCTTCGGATCTTGTGGAATTTAGTAGCTGATCCGATCGCTCTCATAACTCGGGGGTTCCACATGGATGAGAATGCGCGCGGGACTGAAGCGTGCTTCCAAACGTGCCTCGACTTCTTCGGTAATTTGGTGAGCGGTTTCTACATCGGGAGCATCCACAATTAAGTGCATTTCGATAAAAACCTGTCTGCCTAAAACCCCCCGAGAGGCGATCGCGTGACAGTTCATCACTCCCGGTACCCTAGTAGCAATCTCGTAAATCACTTCCGGCGCGATCGCCATGCGATCCACCAACCAAGGTAAATTCTCTTTTAACACTTCCCAACCGCTCCAAAAGACCAATAAAGCAACGGGAAAGGATAAAACCACATCCAACCATTGTAATTGCGGCCAGCCGAATAAATTTCCTTGCCAAACGCCCAATAAGCCCCCTAAAACAGCGATCGTTACCCAAATATCGCTCATGGTATGTTTGGCATCGGCAATGAGAATGGGACTGCCAACGCGCCTTCCCACCCTGCGCTCGTAAACGGCAACAAAAATATTAATGCCCAAAACAATGAATAAAAATCCCAGTTCTATTGCCGAGATTTTAATGGGTTTTAATTCCCCAAACAAGCGAGCGATCGCGTTTTGCAAAATCTCAAAACAGGCAATTCCTAAAAAAGCGGCAATTCCCAAGGCTCCGAGAGCCTCAAATTTTTGGTGTCCGTAGGGATGATCGCGATCGGGTTGGGGGGAAGAAAAATTACTCGCAACTAATCCTAAAAGATTATTGGCACTATCAGTGACGCTATGCAGGGCATCTGCTTGCAAGCTCAAGGATCCCGTGACAAAGCCTACTCCTGCTTTGAGACCCATCACGGTCAGATTGAGTCCCAAAGTGAGGAGCAAAACTCGACGAACTTCTGCACGGTTATCTTGAATCACGGATGGGGTAACGGGAATGGGTAACGGGTAACGGGTAATGGGGAATCGGGAATGGGAAATGGAGAATCAATCACATTTGTTGACTTTTATTAAGGAAAACCCAAAAGCGATCGTTCTCTGATAAATTTTTTCAGGGACGCATAAGGCTCGAAACCTACAAACGACTCCTGACCGCCCGAGGAACCCTAAATTACTTACTATCAACTGTCAACTATCAATTATCAACTATAAAATGAGCCAACTCACTCTTAATTTAACGCAAGGTGCTGTGACCTTCAAATTTACGCCGGATTCCGCCAAGGCTCTCAAAACAGAAATTCAAACGTTCATGCAAACCTTAAAGGCGATCGCATCGGAAAGGACTGCGGGGACAAAAAAACCATCCCCCAAACCCAATCTGGAATATCGTTACGCGGGGGATGTTTTTCTGGAAATATTTTGCAATCCTAATATTTATGCCACGCCTTTTGCTGCCAAAGTTCTCATCACCGTTAGAGACGATCGCCTTCGCTTGACAACGGAAGCCGAGTTCACTCAATTAGTCGAAGATATCAACTCTTACTTAGAGCAAGCGGCTTGAGTGTAATTGCTTTCAAGATTGCTAAGAAACAAGATTCTCAGAAAGTTGTTAATCTCGATTGCGAATTGAGATCCCTAGGAAACCTTCAAGGTCATTGTTCTCAGTGAGTATCCTCAATCATTGTCCCAAGTTTCCGAACCGATCAAATCGCCAATGCGATCGCGAAGCAAATATTCGCATTTCTCTAATTCGCATTCGACATAAATCCATTCACGGGCGGGAATATGTTGGCAGAGGACGTAAATGGGTTGTTGGCGGCTCACCACTCCTCTATCCACCAATTCCCGTGCTTCATCTTGAAGCAGTTCAATGGAATAGTGAAAGGCCGAAGGGGCAGACGAAAGAGCGGAGGGGGCAGATGTTAAAGTTTGAACAGTCATAATTCACCTACTAAGCGAGCCTTTTTATTGATGTCGAGTTATTGATGTCGAGCGATCGTGTCGAGCAATCCTTGTGGGAATAACCGCACTTAATTCAGTATAAGGAGTTACAGTTCGCTCGCGTCGCCAGATAAGAATTCTAAAACTGGATCGCGATCGTTATAAGCTCGGCATGAGGGGTCAAGGAAAATGGGGAATGAGGCACAAAGCTGCTTTTGCCGTCTTCGCCACAGGAGGGAAAGGGAATAAATTCTCTCGGCGAAAGATTAATAGACGTTATATAAAAGCATCTTGGCGAAGGTTGCCCGAGGTCGGACTCCCTAACAACGACTCCCATGCAATCCTTTGCGCGGCGGGCATTTGCCCGTAAGAAAACACCCAAGGAAGACCGGGGGGGATGGTGGGTAACAGCCACTCGACGGTATAAGGACTACCGTATAGGGCGAGGGCCTTGACTTTACCGTTTCTTAACAAACTTTTAAGTTGTGTTTGAGTTTCTGGGGTTAAACTTGCACTACCGCGAAAGGGATTGCCCCGCACGAACAGTTGCAGGACAATCGACGAGCAGTTGAGCAATTGAGGCAAATCTTGGGGGGCTAAAAGTTGCAATTTGTAACCCAATTGTTGGGGGATAGTAAGGGCTGGGGTATGAAAACCCAGAAAATCGTTATTGAGGAAATGGGGAGCGACGATCGCGTTAATCCCCTCGTGAGGCGCAGGTGGCGGCTGAAAGGGAAACTTTCCTCCTTGCTGCATGGACTCCCGCAGAATGGTCTCAACAGTTTCGCGATCGCGGGCTCGGGCCAACTGAGAGGGGTCAAAGGAGAAAGCGATCGCCGCATCTTTTTCCTGGGATGAATTTTCTTGAAGATTTGTCCCAATCTTGGCTTTAGCTTGGCGAATGCGATCGAGGGAAGCCTGAATGCGATCGCGAGAAATGCGTCCGGTTTGGATGGCGCGATCGATCGCGTCAATGGTTTTTTCGGGATTCGCTGGCATTAATAAAATATCGGCCCCCGCTTCGATCGCTCTGAGGCAAATTTCTTCGGGATCGGCAGTCTTGGCAACGCCAGCCATGACTAGGGCATCGGTGACGATTAATCCAGCAAACCCCATTTTTTGCCGCAATTGTTCGGTGAGAATGCGGTGGGAGAGGGTTGCCGGGACATCGCCGTCCCAAGCTAAAACTCGCAAATGAGCGGTCATAACGCTATCGACTCCCACCGCGATCGCCTCCCGAAACGGCGCTAATTCCACGGTCTCGAGGCGGGTTTCGGGATGGGGGATAGCGGGTAAATCTAAATGAGAATCCGTTGCCGTATCTCCATGACCGGGAAAATGTTTGGCCGCGGTTAAAACGGGATAGTGTTGGCATCCCCTAATAAACGCCGTTGCCAGTTCCGCCACGGCTTCCGGAGTTTCCCCAAAGGCGCGAATATTAATGACGGGATTATCTGGGTTGTTATTGACATCGACAACGGGGGCGAGAAGCCAATTAATCCCGGATGCGAGGGCTTCTCTGGCGGTTGTCTTGCCCATTTCTGCCGCGCATTGTTTCGCCATCTTGCGATCGGCGATGGCGCTGAGTGCCATGGGAGGCGGAAACCACGTCGCCCCGGGAAAACGCTGTCCGACTCCCTCTTCAATATCCGCAGCAATGAGAAGGGGAGTTTTGGCCCAATTTTGTAACTGATGCGATCGCGCTGCCAGTTCCACAGCACTGCCTCCCAGTAAAATGACACCCCCAATATTGAGATCTGCGAGCCAATATTGTAATTGTTGATTGGTGGCTTCCCAAACCGGATAGCGAATTTGTTCGTCAAATAAATGGCCAGATGCCCGTACCACAAGCATTTGGCCAATATCGGATTTGTTATTTGTTATTTGTTGTTGGTTATTTGTTGTTGGTTGTTCGTTCACGGTTCGCCATTCGTGGGTTTTCGATCGCGATCGCTTTTTTCGATTTGTTCTAACAGATGTATCATGCGATCGCCCCGTTCGAGAGAGCGATCCTCAATAAAAACCACCTCTGGGGTTCGTCGCAAGCGTACCCGATGTCCGAGTTCTCGACGCACAAAACCCGTAGATGCGTGTAGTCCTTCCATTGTCTGCATTCTGACTTCTTCTGTTCCGTAAATGCTGACAAAAATCTTCGCGTGTTGCAGATCTCCCGAAACATCTACATCCGTCACGCTGACCATTCCCGCACCCACGCGATCGTCTTTAATCCCGTTAAACAAGAGTTGGCTGACTTCGCGTTTGATTAAAGAAGAAACCTTAGAAACTCGACGACTGTTAGCCATAATTCCCCCCATTATCGATGATCGATTATCTAAAAATTATCCAAAAGAGACAAACTTGGTGCAGCAGCTTTAGAACGTGCAGAAATGTTGGGGAAGCTCATCCGTTAGCAGTGAAGACAACTATTTTCCATTTTAAAGCAAATCCTTGTTTTTTGCTTCATTTGTGCTTCAAATGGCGGATAAACCCAACATTGCTCTCAAGGTTAAGGCCACAAAGATCGAACCACTCACGAGCAATCCCACCAATGCAACTGCCGTGATGGGATTCTTCAATAAGGGTTTGAGCCAGCCAAAGAGAGAAAAGAAGATCCCTAATGTAATGGTGATAAAGTAACGCTGATAGCGTAAAACATTTTCAAAAAATTCTTTCATTGCGATCGCAAAAATCTTTTTCCCTTTACTCCTATCACCTTCCCGGACATTCGACAAGCCCGAGGGCGATCGCGTGCTTCTCATGGGGGATGGACGACCAACAATTTTCCCGAGGAAAAAGGCCGATTGGCAAGGAGCAGATGTTATGAGTATTTTCGCACTTTGAAGAGATTAAGAATTTGCCTCCAAGCCTGCTGTCCTAAAGTAATTTGTTCTGGGGATTCAATACGAGCGTAAACCTTTGCCCCCGGTTTCAATTCTTCGGTTTCGCTCTCAATTTGCGCCACTACCCGCACGATGGACTTATTCAACTGTTCGTTTGCCGTCAAAACCGTAACAATTTTGGTAATTTCTGTGGTAAAGCTGGGGAATTCTGGTTCTGGTGGGTTAAAGGTAACCAATGCACCAACTTGAACTAAATCGTGATTTTCTTGGATCGCGTCAATTACAGCAACCAATTGAGAGCGATCGCAATCGAGCATTTTCACATTTAAACGGGTTGATTAAAAGAACTCGACTGAACTTTAACCGTAACAAGCGATCGCGACGCAATCTCTCCAGTCAAACCCGCCATTCAATCTTCAGCCGTTTCGGAATGATGGTTAAATCGATAATGCCCTCGTCGTTTATTGCTCGCGATCTATGGCAACAACATCTTGGTTTTTATTGCCCCTTTCCGGGCTGTTTGCAGGTCTGCTGGCAGGTTTATTGGGAATTGGCGGCGGAACGGTTCTCGTGCCGATTTTAGTGGGGTTGGGATATGGCTATAACCAAGCTGTGGCGACGAGTAGTTTGGCGATTGTCATTACTTCGGCATCGGGAACTTGGCAAAATTGGCGCATGGGGTTTCTCAATCCCAAGAACGTTATCTTGTTGGGAATGCCTGCGATCGCAACGGCTCAACTGGGAGCCTATTTAGTGGGTCAACTGCCCAATTATGTCAAAGAAGGCGCATTTGGTATCTTGCTCGTCGTCACGATTTTCTTGGGAATGCTGCGCAAGCGCCTGCACGAACGCGAAATCCATCCAACCCATTCGAGGGGAATAAAACCCTTAATTTCTCGCTTAGGAACTGGAGCCGCCGCCGGACTTTTAGCCGGACTCTTTGGCATTGGCGGTGGTGTCATTATGGTTCCCTTACAAATCCTTCTCTTGGGTGAAACCATTAAAACAGCAATACAAACCAGTTTGGGGGTTATTGTGATTACTTCGATGTCTGCTTGTTTCGGTCACGCCCTGCAAAATAATGTTTTATGGTTGCCCGGAATTTTCTTGGGATTTGGGGGCTTGTTGGGGGCTCGAGCCAGTACCCGCTATTTACCGAAACTTCCCGATCGCATCGTCACTTTATGTTTTCGCACCCTGCTGGCAATTTTAGCCCTTTATTTCTTTTGGCGATCGTTCGTGTCATTTCAGTGATTCCCCAACAATTATTAAACAAGTATTAACCTTGGAAAAACTGTGATTAAAGATACAGAAAACAAAAAGGTAACATTACAAGATTGATAGGTTTATCGCCTCGTATTTGTGCGATCGGCATTTCAACAATCTTAACAATCGCATATTTTTATATCTAATAAGACTAGACTTTCGAGGGCAAATCGGGTAATTGTATAGATTCAGAGCAAGTATCCATTCAATAGATTGGCTAACCCCATTCAAGGGCAGCAAGAATGGAAGCGAAACGAACGAAATCTGGCTGAAATTCAAAGCAGACAGAAGGCGTTCCCAGTTAATGCTCGAACTGTATTGCGTCAATTCAGGAAAGTTTTGTAACGATGTCCAATTCAAAAACAGAGAAGGTGGGGTCGAGGAGGAGACGGAAATCGCATTTCGCGACAGAAACAGCCCCCTATCTCAAACCCTTCCAGAAAATCTCGCGCTGGTTGTCCCCCACGTGGTTGCTTTGCATTCCCTTAGTCGCCATTATCGTCTTCGTCTGGGATGGAGCGGCAGTCGCCCAGCACGCCTTTGACCTCGACACAATGGATATGGCCGATCCGGCAGTGGTCAAGGGCATTTTAGATACGGTCTTTGTCTTCTTCTGTGCCGTCTTGGTGATCTTCATGAACGCCGGCTTTGCCATGGTCGAGACGGGATTCTGTCGCCAGAAAAATGCGGTGAATATTTTATCCAAAAACTTGATTGTTTTTGGAGTTGCCGTGATCGCTTACTGGGCGATCGGTTTTGCTTTCATGTATGGAGTCGGGGACACGGAAACGCCGAACCTCTTTATCGGTCTCAATGGATTCTTCCTCTCCAGCAGCGATCCGGCAACCTACGGACTCGATCCCTTTCCCGCAGGACTGCCGATTTCCGTATCCTTTTTATTCCAAGTTGCCTTCGCTGCCACGGCGGCAACCATCGTGTCCGGAACGGTGGCAGAACGGATTCACTTTACTTCTTTCTTGATCTTCGCCTTTTTACTGGTGGGCATTTCCTATCCCATTACCGGTCACTGGGTATGGTCTAGCGGCTGGTTGGGTTCTCTTCCTTTTGGGGAAGATGTGGGCTTCCATGACTTTGCCGGATCTACGGTGGTTCACTCCGTTGGGGGTTGGGCGGCTTTGATGGGGGCGGCGTTCCTCGGGCCCAGAAGTGGGAAATACCCGGCAAGCGGCGGGATTAACGCCATCCCCGGTCACAATATGAGTATTGCCACTTTGGGATGTTTAATCCTCTGGATCGGCTGGTATGGATTTAACCCCGGTTCGGAATTGGCCGCAACTCCGAATGTCACCTATATTGCCCTCACCACCACCCTGGCGGCATCTGCGGGGGGCGTTCTCGCCACCATTACCTCTTGGGTTAAAGATGGCAAGCCCGACTTATCCATGATCGTCAACGGGATTTTAGCCGGATTGGTCGGAATTACGGCGGGTTGCGATGCCATTCCCTATTGGGGATCCGTCGTGGTCGGCGCGATCGCGGGGATTATCGTGGTCTTTTCCGTTTCCTTCTTCGATGCCATCAAAATTGACGACCCCGTGGGGGCGCTTTCCGTTCACCTCGTTTGCGGGGTGTGGGGAACGATCGCCGTGGCCATTTTTGGCGGTGCCAACTTCTTGGCTCAAATTGTTGGCATTCTCTCCATCGGCGGCTTTACCGTAGTCTTCAGCTCGATTGTTTGGCTGCTCCTCAAAGCCGTTTTGACCATCCGCGTCGATCAGGAAGACGAACTGCGCGGTTTGGATATCAGCGAACACGGGATGGAGGCATATAGCGGCTTCGTCACGGAAACCGATACGTTTGCGGGGGGAACGGTTGCTCCCGTGAGTGGTAGCGAAGTGGCTGGAGACGCTTGATCGATCGGGCGATCGCCCGATCGCGATTTCCAGATCGCGATCGCACCAGTCTGCTTTAGAAAACCTGCCTTTTGCCCTAAAATGGAATCCTAGGAGCGCCTCCACCGCGCCCGGACTCTGGGACAAAGGCAGGTTTTTAGTTTTATTCATTCCCCCCGTTCGAGAGGAGACAATTTGTTGTGTCTGCACCTTGGAAAAAGCCTTCTCATCGCGCCAAAAAACGGCACGATCGAAACAAAACCCCATGGCAGCGCGATCGGTTTTTTCCCATCGCGAACCATTGTCCTCGGATGCCCGATAAACCCTCCTCTCGCCAACGAGACTCCCTTAAAATCTCCTTGCGCCCGAGCAAGCAGGAAGAGAAAATCAGGGCGCGATCGCTGCGTCAGAGGGGAACTCAAAATGTAAATTTATACCATTGGTTAGTTTTATCCCTGACAGTTAATGGAATTTTATTGTTAATGGCGGCCTATCTTTGGCAGCAAAAATCGCCAAAAACTTCAGAGGTTGCCCTCGCTCATTTGTCAGGCACCTCCATGCAGTTGCTGGCTAAAACGCCTCTCGCCCGAGAGCAAAACAGTCCGAGTCACCGCCTGAATTATCAACAATGGGTGGAGTTATTGGCACGAGAAGCTGATAGCGTGGCGCAAAGACAACCCGATCGCCTGTCCGTTCTTTTGGGGGATTCGATTACTCTCTGGTTCGGCCAAAATTTCCTCCCCGACCACAAAACTTGGCTCAATCAAGGCATTTCCGGGGAGAAAACCAAAGGATTATTGCGCCGCTTGCATTTGCTCGATCGCGTCACTCCCGAAACCCTCTTGGTCATGATCGGGATCAATGATGTCTTGGCAGGCATTCGCGATGAAACCATTTTGGCGAATTATCGCTTAATCGTTCGAGATTTGCGAGAAACCCATCCTCAGACCCGCATCGTCGTACAGTCCATTTTGCCCCACGGTAGCGAAAAAGCGACTTGGGAAGGACGCGATCGCCTCTTGGAAATTCCTAATGCTCGCCTGCGATATCTCAATCGCCAACTGCGCGCGATCGCTCGAGAGGAGGGCGCTTTTTATCTCGATCTCTATCCCCTTTTTGCCGACGATCGCGGGAACTTAAGAATGGAACTCAGCACCGATGGCTTGCACCTCAATGCAGAAGGATATAAAGTCTGGGGAACGGCTTTAAACATTTTCGACCAAGTTGTCAATCAGCGATCGGCGAACAGCGAACCGTAAAAAGTTTTCAACCAACAACCAACAACAAATAACAAATAACAAATAACAAAAAAAACATGGATACAAGAGCCTTTAAACGCGATCTCAATCATTCTCCTAATTACTACCGTCGGGGATTTGGCAAGCAAAAGGAAGCTGTTGCGGCTTTAAATACTGAATATCAAAGTAGTTTAATCCAAGAAATTCGCGAGAATAATTATCATCTCGATCGCGGCGACGTAACCCTATTTTTAGCAGAATCTTTTGGATTCTGCTGGGGAGTGGAACGCGCGGTAGCCATGGCTTATGAAACTCGCAATCATTTCCCCGACGAACGCATTTGGATTACCAATGAAATCATTCATAATCCGGGGGTCAATGTTCGCTTACAAGAAATGGATGTGGGTTTTATTGAGGTCAAAGCAGGGGAAAAAGATTTCTCAGTTGTTGAAACGGGCGATGTCGTCATCCTTCCGGCTTTTGGTGCTAGCGTCCAAGAAATGAAACTCCTCAACGATCGCGGCTGTACCATTGTCGATACCACTTGTCCTTGGGTTTCTAAGGTCTGGAATTCTGTTGAAAAACATAAAAAACGCCAATATACTTCGATTATTCACGGCAAATACAAGCATGAAGAAACCGTCGCCACCAGTTCTTTTGCCGGAACTTATTTGGTGGTTCTGAATTTAGAAGAAGCACAATATGTTTGTAACTATATTTTGAACGGGGGGAATAAAGAAGAATTCTTGGCTAAATTTGCCCATGCTCATTCTCTGGGATTTGACCCCGATCGCGATTTAGACAAGATTGGGGTCGCCAATCAGACCACCATGCTGAAAAGCGAAACCGAAGCGATCGGAAAACTCTTTGAAAAAACGCTATTAGAAAAATACGGACCGGTGGAACTCAATGCCCATTTTATGAGTTTTAACACGATCTGCGATGCCACCCAAGAACGTCAGGATGCCATGTTCGGACTGGTTGAAAAAGATTTATCTCTGATGGTTGTCATCGGTGGCTTTAATTCATCCAATACCACTCACCTACAAGAAATTGCCATTGAAAGAGGCATTGTTTCTTATCATATCGATAGTGCCGATCGCATCGGACCGGGAAATCGCATCGAACACAAACCTTTAGGAAAAGCGATCGAGGTAACGGAAAATTGGCTTCCGGAGGGGAAAATAACCGTTGGCGTGACCTCCGGCGCGTCTACTCCCGATAAATCGGTAGAAGACGCGATCGAGCGGATTTTGCTCTTGAAAGAATCTCGGGTGGCGTGTTAAAAATCACTCAGTAATTTCTGGGAAATTTTTGTAAGGGCGCAAACATTGCGCCCTTATCATTTAAGGATGCTTCCCTCACAATTAATAAAGAAAAAATAAACGATTGGCATGCCCCAAAAAAACGAGCTAAACTAAAATCCTAGATACATCTACTACTTAAAAAAGGAGAGTTTTATGCCCCGTCTAACCATTGATAGCAAAAAAGACTGTTACGTTCTCGATGAGGGTAAAATGAATGCTCTCCAAAATACAGCAAATTCGATTAAATTAGAACCGGGAACTTACGTTGTCCGTATCAACCAAGGCGCTTTCAGCTATTGGTCCGAAAACCAAGACTATCCCGGAGAACCTTGGGTTTTGTTGTGGATTTATGGCGGTAAATTCATCAACAAGAAAACCAATATTGAAGTCGGTTGTACTTGGTCTTCTCTCAACGGCTTTGATGATACCCTAACCTTAGACGTTTTAGAAACAACGACACTCTGTGGCTTGTTCTTTGATACTTATGCTCACGACAATACCGGAGCAGTTACCCTGTCGATCTTAAAAGACGAATAACCCGTAATGGGTTGCTGGCAAATTGTTAGCAACCCACAACCCATACCCAATACCCAATAACCCAAAGCGATGTTGCCCCAGAAAAAGAAAACTTCAATTGCTCGTTTGTTGTTTCAATTGACCTTAGCTGCTGCATCTGCTTTAGTTGTTGCACTCCCAATGGATTCGGTAGCGGCTCAATCTCTTGCCCCCGTTATTCCTGAAGGAACAGTTGTTAGAATTGATGGCTCGAGCAGCATGGCGACGGTCAATGAAACCTTAAAACAATACATAGAAACTCAATATCCCGAGACCCGAGTCATCGTGGGATATCGGGGCCCGGAAGAAGCCCTTAAAGCCTTAAAAGCAGGCGAGATAGACTTTGCCGCGATCGGCCGTCCTTTGACCGCCGACGAAAAAGCAGAGGGATTTTTAGCTTATCCCTTAAGCCGACGTAAAATTGCCATCGTTGTCAGTGCCGATAACGCCTTTGAGGGCAGTTTATCTTACCAACAGTTTGCCAGAATTTTTCGCGGCGAGATTGATGACTGGTCTGAAATCGGCGGCGATCGCGGTCAAATTCGTTTCATCGATCGCCCCGTCACCAGCGATACCCGTCGAGCCTTTCTCATGTATCCCGTTTTTCAAAACCAGCCCTTCGACTCGGGGGATCGTGCCGTTCAGTTGGAGAAGGATAGTACATTAGCTTTAATCAAAGAGTTGGACGCCAATGCGATCGGCTATACCATTGCCGATCAAGCGATCGATCGCCCGGAATTGCGGATTCTTTTGATGCACGATGTCTCGGTCACCGAAGAGAGCTATCCTTTCTCTCAACCGCGTTACTACGCCTATCACCAAGACGATCGTGCCAATACGGCGGTTAAATCGTTTTTGGGTTTAATCGCAACTCCCCACGGCCAGCAGATCGTCGAATCGGCCAAAGCGGGAGAACAAACAGCGATTTCTGCGGGTTTGCTGGCACTTGCACCGGATTTGAGCGGCAAAACGCCTTCTCTCTCGGCAAACGTTGAGGATAATCTAGAGACAGAAGCCACGATCGCCGCTCCCGAGACAAACCGCGAGACTCCTGAAAATGAGAGTCCCGTCGCGATCGCCCCGGCCAATTCATCAGGTTCTCAAACCTCAGAACCGCCTGAAGAAAACACTGTTGCTCAAACCCGTCCGGAAGAAACAAACAGCGAAAATAAGGACGATAATGCTGCGATACTGTGGTGGCTTTTAGGCTTTTTAGGGTTAGTGGGACTGGTGTGGTTGTGGCTGAACAAACAAAAGGCGGCGTCTTTTGTCCAACGAGCGATCGCCAGTTTGCCCGGACAACCCCCCCCCATCGCCCTCGCACCTGGTCCGAAAGAACCTGAAACGCCCAGCGAAACCCATTCAGAACCGACACCAACCCCCGAGGCGGAGAAGGTTTCGTCTCCCCCCGTTGTGCCTCCCGCACCACCAGAACCGCCCAAAGTTGAGGAAACATCCCCTCCCGCACCTGTTGGCGAGACTCCTGCACAACCCGATACTCCTGCTGTATCTCCTACCGCGATCGCGGGTGCGGCGGCTGCAATTGGGGCGGGTGCGGCGGCGATCGCGGGACAAGAGAAAGAACCTCCAGAAGAGCGATCGGGTGCGGACAAACTCGAAACTGTCAGTTTACCAAGCAACTGTTACGGAACTTTGACGGTGAACAGCAAAAGCAATTGTTATGTCCTAGACACCAATCAATTAGCTTATTTAGAAAGTGGGTCGAATACCCTCGAGTTAACCCCCGGGGTCTATGTGATTCGCATTGAAAGTGGTTTGTTTAATTACTGGCCGCAATTTCAACAAAAATTTGCCGGGGAACCTTGGGTTTTACTTTGGTTCTACGGGGGCAAGTTCATCAATAAGAAAACCAATCTGGAAGTCGGATGTACTTGGACGGCTTTAAATGGTTATGACGATACCATGACCTTAGAAGTTATCGAAACGCTCAAGCTTTCTGCTTTATTCTTCGACACTTATAAGGACGATAACGAGGGAAAAATTACCCTGTCGATTTTGAAAGATGAATAAGTGACCCTCTCTTCCGCTAAACTCGAAGAGTTAGCGGAAGCCCTCTCATCACAAACCTCCTGTGGAGACTCCCGCTAGACCCGAAGGGTTAGCGGTGAGAGGAAACAGGGCAAAATTCGAGGCTCGATGCCTCGGATTTTGCGAATTAATTGCTGTCAAAAGAGACATTCTTACAAAAAAATAGGGTAAAATGTAAAAAAGCAAAACATTGACCAATCCATGACCGAACGCGCCTACAAGTTTAGGTTTTACCCAAACCCCGAACAGGAAAATCTCTTGCGACGGACAATGGGATGCGTTCGGCTGGTCTACAACAAAGCCTTGTCCGTCAGAACCGAGGCTTGGTACGAACGACAAGAAAGGATTGGCTACAGTCAGACCTCGAGTCTGCTGACGGGATGGAAAAAGACAGAGGAATTGCACTTCCTCAATGAAGTCAGTTGCGTTCCCTTGCAACAATGCCTGAGACACCTGCAAAAAGCCTTTGCCAACTTCTGGGGCAAAAGAGCCAAGTACCCTCGCTTTAAGAAGAAGCGAAACGGAGGTTCTGCCGAATTCACCAAATCAGCATTCAAATGGGAAAACGGTGCTTCGACACCGCTCAGCAAGCCTCAACTGTTTTTGGCCAAAAGCAAAGAACCCCTAGCGATAGTATGGTCGAGATGCTTGCCAAAAGGAGCAACCCCCTCGACCGTAACCGTTAAACTCGATCCCTCCGGACGTTGGTTCGTTTCTTTGTTGGTCGATGAGGAAATCGAACCGTTTCCCAAAACCCACAAGAAAGTGGGGATTGATGCGGGAATTACCAGCTTGGTCGCCACCAGTGATGGGGAAAAGATTGTTAACCCCAAACACTTTAATCGGTTGTCTCAAAAACTGAAAAGAGCGCAAAAGGATTTGAGCCGGAAAACCAAAGGCTCGAAAAACCGAGAAAAAGCGCGTCAGAAAGTGGCTCGAATACACGTCGAGATTAAAGATGCCCGTCAAGATTTCCTGCACAAACTGACGACTCATTTGGTGCGAGAAAATCAGACCATTGCAGTGGAAGATTTGGCAGTGAGGAACATGGTGAAAAACCATAAGCTCGCTCGCTCCATCTCGGATGCGGGTTGGGGAGAAATGTTTCGCCAGTTGGACTATAAATGCCAATGGTACGGACGGGAACTGGTGAAAATCGACCGCTTTTTTCCCAGTAGCAAGCGCTGCGGGAACTGCGGTTACGTGGTTGAAAAAATGCCGTTGAAGACTCGCGAATGGACTTGTCCCAAATGCGAGACGAGCCACGACCGAGATGTTAACGCAGCACAAAATATTCTGGCCGCCGGGCTGGCGGTGACAGTCTGTGGAGCGGACATAAGACCTGAAAGACATGGTTCTGGAGGGCAGTTGCGAAAAACCTCTAAGCGTAGTCGAAGAGGAAAGAAACAGAAACCTAAATCGTGAGGTTTGGGATTCTCCCGCTAGAACGCATAGCGTTTAGCGGTGAGAGGATGTCAATCTTTATTCTTCCCGGCCAAAAATTACAATAGCGTTCGGGTAAGGGCGTACAATTGCGTTGTTACTCCTGATGAGCAATTCCTCCCCCGAGCCTGATGAAATCCCAAGAAATAAGCGCCGAACAATTACTCGAATTAGCCCTTGCTTCGGGAGCGAGTTGTGCGGAAGTCTATCAATCCCGCACCCTCTCCCGTCCTATCTTTTTTGAAGCCAACCGACTCAAGCAGTTAGAGAGTTGCGAGTCGGAAGGTACGGCACTGAGAGTATGGCGAGATAATCGTCCGGGGCTGGCTGTTGCTTACGGACGCATCGAACCCGAAGAATTAGTCGAAGGCGCGATCGCCCTCTCGGAACTCAATCCTCTCGAAACCATCGAACTGGCCGAGCCCAAAACAGAAATCCTGCCAGATTTGGGGGAAGTGGTGGAAGTGGGAGAATTGGTCAAATTGGGACGAGAGGCGATCGCTGGCATCCGAGAGCGGTATCCCGAGGTTCTGTGCAGTGCAGAATTTGAATGCGAACGAGAGACCACCACCCTCACCAATAGCAAAGGATTGCACTGTCAGTATACCGATATTACCCTGAGCGGTTATTTGGGAGTGGAATGGGTACGGGGAGAAGATTTTCTGGGGGTTTATGAAGATCGCGAAGAACGCAACCAACTGAGTTTAGACAATCTCATTGAGGGGATTTTAATGCGCTTGGCTTGGGCGCGAGAAAATACCCCTCCGCCCCTGGGTCCCATTCCCATTCTCTTTACGGGCAAAGCCGCCACTTTATTTTGGGATACCGTATCCGAAGCCATCAACGGGAAACGCGTGCTGGAAGGATCCTCCCCTTGGAGCGATCGCCGAGGCCAATTCGTAGTTTCTGAGAAATTGTCCCTCAGCCAACAACCCGAACGAGGCCCTTACAGTTGCCCCTTTGACGATGAAGGAACCAAAACTCAATTTCTCTCCCTTATTCGACAGGGCCGACTCGAGGGATTTTATAGCGATCGCGCGACCGGTCGCGTTTTGGGAACGACGGGAACCGGGAATGGGTTTCGTCCTTCTCTCGAACGCTATCCCACTCCCGAACTGGTGAATCTTGTCGTCGAACCCGGGCGAGGAACTCTCGCAGATTTAATTCACCAATTGGATCGGGGTTTGTTAGTAGATCAAATGTTAGGGGGCAGTAGCGATATTTCCGGAGATTTTTCCATTAATGTCGATTTGGGCTATCGCATCG
>JBFRWJ010000154.1:0-3219 GCA_051439525.1 Spirulina sp.
CCCCTCAGTGGCTCCGTCAATACCGTGAGTGGAGAACTCGACAACGACGAGCGAGACTTATTGCAGGACATTCGCGATCGCGGCTATCTCAAAATCGGACTGATTGGTAATAATCCGGGTTTCTCCGACGAATTTGAGGGGCAGTGGTTTGGCATTGATGCCGATCTCGGACGGGCGATCGCGGCGGCAATGTTTGGCGACCCCGAAGCCATGGAAATTACTCCGGGGGATTCTCCCAAACGCTTTCAGAGAGTTGCCGATGGGGAACTCGATGTAGTGGGGATGGGGATTACCCATAACCTCGTGCGAGATGCGGCGTTTGGGGTCGATTACAGTCCGGCTTACCTCTACGACGGTCAAGGGGTCTTGGTTCGTGCGGATAGCGGCATTGAAACTCTTGATGACTTGAGTGGGAAGACTATCGGTTTGGCACGGGCAACAACCGGGGCCGATAACTTCCAAGATTATGTCGAAACCACAGGTCTCGATGTCACGATACAACTATACGAAACGAATGATGAACTGTTTGATGCTTACGATCGCAACGCGATCGATGCCGTATCTACAGACCGTCTCATCTTAGTCAGCAATTTATATGGTCTCCGAGAGGGGCCGACGGCACATCGCCTGCTCGATGTTACCCTCTCCAAAGAACCCCTCGGCTTGATATTTGACGAAAACCAGTCTGACTTTGCCGATATCGTGAAGTGGGTGATGGCTGTCCCCGTACAAGCAGAACTCTATGGCATTACTTCGGAAAATATCGATGACTTTCTCAACAACAGCACCGATCCGGAAATTCGCCGCTTCTTAGGTTTAGAAGGCAATTATGGGGAATCTTTAGGCATTCGCAATGATTTTGCCGTGCAGGTGATTAAAGCAGTTGGCAACTACGACGAACTTTACTCGCGCAACTTCGACCCCGATTTAATCCCCCGAGAAAACGATCGCCTTTACACCAATTCTGGGCTGCAATACGCTCCTCCCTGGGTCGGAGAAATCCAATTTCCATCGGGAAATCGGCCCTCCTTGGAGAGCGATCGCTCCAGACCCCTCCGTCGCCACCCCCAAAACGATTACTTGTTGAAGGTGGACGAGTCCAGCACCAGCCATCTTAAATTCACTCTAACCGATAAAGATTTGGCCGCTAAAACCGTCCACGAAGTAGTCGTGTTTGCCGTCGATGATGCCGAAGGACGAGTCAACGGTCTGTTACCGGGAGAAAACGGCTATATTGACGCTGCATTGGGTTTGGGAAAAACCATTTTTTCCGTCTTACCCGATGCGTTTATGCCCAATCCCAGCCGCATTATGCAAGGATTTGCAGGCAAAAACCTATCTTTTGCTCTCCTTCGTAACAGCACCCGAGATGGAGTCCTCAAGAATGGGAATTTAAGAGATAGCGTTTTATTCGCTAACGAGACCCTCAACATTGCCGAGTTGAGCGGCGATCGCTTTGAATTGAGCTTTGAAGATGGATTGGGAGATACTTTGGCAGATTTAATCCTGCAAGTGGAGATGACCCATGAAACTCCCCCGATCGGGACGGCAACCCAAGGCAATGGAGAACAAGAATTCATCGATCTGCGAGACTATTCCGGGCAATCCCTACAAGCCCTTTTCCCTCTCATTGAAAGCGAGGCGAACTATAGCAATACCATTGGTTTTTATCGTATTGAAGATACTGACGGCACTGTCATCGATCCCCTCACGGGTCAGGCGATCGACCCCGGCGAAACGGGATACAATGTGGCGGCACTGCGGAACAGTCAGGAACGGGGTTTTGTGGCGAGTCAATCCGCCTCAATCTCTCTGGAGGGAGGATATCTGTTCGCTCCCTTTATTGTTGTCGATAATTCCGTGGAAGCACTTCTCAATCAAACGAGCAGCGCGATTGAGAATGCCGCCCTCTATTTCCCCTTCCTCGGAGCGAACAAGGATGGGTTCGACCATATCCGCCTGCTGGGGGATAATTTCTGGGGCTTTGAAGACCTTCCCAATGGGGGCGATACCGATTATAACGATATCATCATTCGGGCAGAATTTTCTGTCGTTTAAAACCTACATTCCGCACGATAAAATGTAATAATGTTATATCTAAAAAACTTAACGTATCATCCCCCCGCAACCCCTGCCCCAATCCTCAAAAATGTTAACCTCGAACTCGCACCGCAAGAACTGGGTTTAATTGTCGGGCCGAGTGGTTCGGGAAAATCAACGCTCTTGGAACTTTTAGCGGGACTGGCGGAACGAACTCGAGGGGAAATTGCTTGGGGGGAACAAGAGCTGGATGCTTACGATTTACAGTATTTAGCGGGTTTGGTGTTTCAGTTTCCCGAGCGACATTTTTGCGGGGGAACGATTTTGGAAGAATTGCGTCTCGGTCATCCGGAACTGGGTTACGAACGGGTTAAAGCTACCTTATTCGAGGTGGGTTTAGACCATATTTCTCTGTCTACCCCCCCTCACGTTCTCAGTGGCGGACAACAGCGCCGCCTTGCTCTCGCCGTACAATTAATTCGCCAGCCCAATCTTTTATTGTTGGACGAACCGACGGCGGGTTTGGATTGGTCAATTCGCCGTCAAGTCGTGAAATTATTAGAGAAATTAAAACAGCATTGGACATTGTTAGTCGTCACCCACGATGCGGAAGGATTAGCCAAGATTGCCGATCGCTGTTGGCGCATTGAAACCGGGGATCTCAGTGAACAGTAAACAATTATCAATGAGCAATGAACAATGAGCAATGAACAATGAACAATTATCAATGAGCAATGAGCATTTGCAAATACTTGCATTACAATTCGATTTTGTCTAATTCTGCGAATATTTTTTGCATGAATCCTTCTGGATCTCGCGTGGGGAGTTCTCCCATGGCAACATATTCTTCGGGGGTGTATTCGCCGTCGCTTTCCATTGCTTCTTGAATGAAATTCGATAAAATATCCGGATGTTCTAACAAATCGCAGGCCATTTCATAAGCAGTTTTTCCAGTTTGTTCTGGTTCTACTTTTGTCGCCAAGCAAAAATTTAACAATTTACCCATATCGCTCTCAGGGCGAATTGACATGAGAAAAGACATGGTTTGAGCAAGAGTTTCTTTTTTCTTGTTCATTTTTATTCTGTTTCTATAAGACAATAAAATATTAAACTATATCAGAAATGGAGTGACTGCTGCATTCAATAACTCAATCAGTTCTTCATCCATGTATTGATACT
>JBFRWJ010000155.1:0-5265 GCA_051439525.1 Spirulina sp.
ACTTCCTATGTCTCGAAAGACACCTTTCAAGCATTACGAAAAAAAGGGGTTTACGTCTACGTAACGGGACGACATGGGGCAGTACAGTGGACGCAGCACCAAGGATTTACGAGTATGTTAGATCCCAGCTAAAATTCAGTAATAATTGATAATTAAAATGCAAGATTCTTCCTTTCACCATATCCCCGTTCTATATCAAGAATTAATTGCCGGTTTGAATATTCAGAGTGGCGGACATTATTTGGATGCGACAGTGGGAGGAGGAGGACACAGCGATCTAATTTTGCAAGCTGCACCGGATGTCAAACTAACAGCAATCGATCGCGACGAAAACGCGATCGCGGCAGCCCGAGCAAAATTACCCGAAAATGTACGATTTTGGCAGGGAAATTTTGCCGAGTACAATCCTCTCGCACTGAAATTTGACGGAATTATTGCCGATTTGGGGGTGAGTTCTCCACAATTCGACGATCGCGATCGCGGTTTTAGTTTCCAGCAAAATGCTGCTTTAGATATGCGCATGGATCGCCGTCAAGTCTTAACTGCTGCCAAGATTATTAATGAGCGATCGGAAAAAGAACTCGCAGATATTATCTATCAATATGGAGAAGAAAGACTTTCGCGACGGATTGCCAGACGCATTGTGGAAAAGCGCCCTTTAAAAACAACCCAAGAATTGGCAGAACTCATTTATTACGCAGTTCCGGCTAAATATCGCCATGCCAAAATCCATCCCGCAACGCGAACTTTTCAAGCCTTGCGGATTGTCGTAAATGCCGAATTAGAATCCTTAGAAAAGTTCATCCAAATTGCTCCCGAATGGCTAAAAATAGGCGGAAGAATGGGTATTATTAGTTTTCATAGTTTAGAAGATCGCATCGTCAAACATGGTTTTCGCAATTCAACATTGCTCGGGGTCATCACCAAGAAACCCATCATTCCTAAACCGGAAGAAATCCAAAATAATTCCCGTTCTCGTTCCGCCAAACTCCGCTTTGCGGAGAGAATAGAGAACTGTTAGCTCGCCGATCTGTCAAAATTATTTTGCCTTGCTAATGCGATCGCCAAAACTCCCGTCCGAAAGACAGGAGTTTGAACTCAATTCAGTGTTAGCCTTGTTGCTACAGGCAGCAACTAGAGCCTAGTTCTCCTCGAGCTCGCGATCGGCCCACCAATTGGGACGCGTAAACACGGTTTTCCACGTTGCGACAGTATTCGCATCGATCTCCACTTCTAAATCATCCCGTCCGGGTTCTGTGAATTCAACGCGAATCGTTATCGTGTCAGAGGTCACATTGGCTAAAGCATTCGCTAAGTCTCGAGAAACGGGGCCGTTGGTGTAGCGATAGGTACGATCGCCCAAGGAAAAATAAATCGTTGAGGGGGTATAATCGACTGGTGATAAGCTGGTTCGTTCCCGTTGAAGTGTAGGAGTACATTGGTTGGTTCCCCGTCCCATGAACCCACAGATCTGCGGTTGGAAAGCAGAATTCCTTTGTTGCCCGGGATAGTCTCGGAAGGTGGCTCGAATTCCCGACAAACTCCACTGACTCACAAAGTAATCGTCCTCGTCCCCAACGGCATTATTGCGATCGTTGACATACTTTTGGTTTTGGTCGGACAGCACAACAGAAAACGCTTCCGTCTCTCCAGTCTCCAAATCAACGGGTTCTACGGCAAGAGCACCGGAAGTCGCGATCGTTGAACTCAAAGTCAGAGCGATCGCGGGGACAGAGATGGCACGCAAAGTGGCGATCGCTCTCAATACAAAACTTGTAAACGCGAAGTTGTTGATACCTTTCATTATTCCAACTCCCAATCATGACGACGATTGGTGAGATTATCTCGATTCTAAGGGAAGCTACAGTTAACAAATCTTTATTCCGGAAGACTTGACAAACGGCTTCTCTTAGCCATTATTACTTTCAGTTTATCCGACGACGAGATCCAAGAAATTTTTTGGCAATTAAAATACATTTTTATTAACTTTAATTGACAAATAATGAGAGCGGACACCTACTAATGCAGCACGACGATATATTAAGAGTTCATACTCCCGGTGGGAGTCGAACCCACAAAATGCAGATTTTAAGTCTGCTGCGTCTGCCATTCCGCCACGGGAGCAAGTTAAATCAATTCAAAAAATGGTTTATACTCCAGGCGAGATTTGAACTCGCACGAAACTGTTTCTGAGACAGTCGCCTCTACCAATTGGGCTACTGGAGCACATTCTCACTGAGGAGGCAGGGATCGAACCTGCATTTGTCCGCTTTCAAAGAGCGGTGCCATACCGTTAGGCGACTCCTCATTTAAATTAGTCGATCGGTGACCGAGGATAACAACTGCCCCAGCAGGCATCGAACCTGCAACCTTTTTTCAGTCACCAGTCACCAGTCACCAGTGAACTGGCTGAAAATAGTGCCGACGGGATTTGAACCCGCGATCGCCTGCTTGAAAGACAGGTGGCTTAACCCATTTGCCTACGGCACTTTAAAGAATTCAAAATTATTAATTCAAAATGTAAAAAAATAATTTTGAATTGTTTTGACCGTACAAGTTCGAGAAGCGGTTTTTGACTACCCCCGCGTAGTGGAGGTAGTGGGAGTCGAACCCAATAGTTTTGCAACCATTTACCAAGTTTGTAGGCTTCGCAAGTTGGGGTACGGTCAGTGCGAGGACTAGGACTCGAACCTAGAATCTTCGGCTTCGGAGGCCGAAATGTTGTCCAGTTACACCATCCTCACATTGTGGTTGCAGCGACGGGAGTCGAACCCGTATTCACTTGGTTATGAGCCAAGTGCTTTACCGTTAAGCTACGCTGCGATATTGGAGGCTAGGGCGGGACTCGTTCGCGAAGCGTTTCCGCAGGAGTTACCCGCAATTACCGCTTTTGCAGAACAGTGCCTTACCGATTTGGCTACCCAGCCTCGAAAGTCCTGACGGGATTTGCACCCGCAATCTCCAGCTTGAGAGACTGGCGGCTTAACTGAATTCGCCTACAGGACTGAGAATCGCACTTTTGTATCGCTCATCAAACGGGACTGACGGGACTTGAACCCGCGACTTCCTGTTAGACAGACAGGCGCTCTACTCGGCTGAGCTACAATCCCAAGAAATTGATGGACGATGCTGCGCGATCGCAAGGATTGAAATGAGCGGTGAGTTTTTGTAACACGCTAACGATTTGGCGTTCGCGGTTTGCTCGTATTGCTCTTTCAACCTTTCCCGGAAAAATGTAATACAATATTTACTTGTCAAGGTGCGTATGGCTTGAAAAATTGAGGTTGTGTCCCTCTGCTCCTCGCCACACTTTTATATTACAAAAATAATACAAGCCTGTCAAGGGGAGAGAGGGAATTTTTTGTAGTATCGAGTGACAAAGGGATTGAGGCGATCGCGTCTGCCCTAGAAGGGAAATCAATTCGAGGAATCGAGATAGCGATCGCGATCGCCATCATCGGGATAGTTGTGAAGAAACTTGACTCGGCTGAAGGGGAACAATAAAACAAATCTTAACAATTAAGCAAACCTTAAAAACTGTAAAAATCAGTGTTAAAATTATGGGTCTGTAGGCTGAGATCGTGCCAAGAGAAGATATTCTAGAAAGACAAGTTAGTTAAAAAATAGCGCCTGGCGCACTAACGCTTACTTTTAAAGAATCTTAAATCGCGATCGAGAAGGAGTCTGAATTCCTTGGAAACTCATAAAGAAAGAATTTTGGTGGTTGATGACGAAGCCAGTATTCGTCGGATTTTGGAAACCCGCCTCTCCATGATTGGCTACGATGTGATCACGGCTGCCGATGGAGAAGAGGCGATCGAAACGTTTCGCACTAGCGAACCGGATTTGGTGGTTCTGGATGTCATGATGCCCAAACTCGACGGTTATGGGGTTTGCCAAGAGTTACGCAAGGAATCGGATATCCCGATCATCATGTTAACGGCTTTGGGGGATGTAGCCGATCGCATTACGGGGCTGGAACTGGGGGCAGATGATTATGTCGTCAAGCCTTTTTCTCCCAAGGAGTTAGAAGCGAGAATCCGTTCGGTGCTGCGACGGGTGGATAAAAATGGCGGTACGGGAATTCCCAGTTCTGGGGTGATTCAAGTGGGTTCGATTCGCATCGATACCAATAAGAGACAAGTGTACAAGGGAGACGAACGCATCCGCTTGACGGGGATGGAATTTAGTTTACTGGAATTATTGGTCAGTCGTTCGGGGGAGGCGTTTTCGCGATCGGAAATTTTGCAGGAGGTTTGGGGCTATACCCCCGAACGTCACGTCGATACTCGCGTAGTAGACGTTCACATCTCTCGCTTGCGGGCTAAATTAGAAGACGACCCCAGCAATCCGGAATTGATTCTCACAGCACGGGGAACGGGGTATTTGTTCCAACGCATTCTCGAACTGGGAGAGGAGCTTTGAACAGTCACCAGTCACCAGTCACCAGTCACCAGTTATTAAGGAACAGAGAACGGGTAACAGTTGAAGAGGGGAAGAGGGGAGAAATCTCATTATTCCTCTTCTTTTTGGGAGTCGGCGATCGCGTATCGAGTAAATTTTATGTCCAAAGAAGAAAAATCCGCAGAAAAATCAATCGATATTGCGATCGCGTGGTGTTTAGCATGGGGAGAAGAACGAACACCTCAGTTTCATCCCAGTATATTACAGCAAATGCGACAGGCGTTGCAGGCAGAACAAGAGACACCGGAAGAAGTGCGATCGCTGGTGAAACGAGTTCGGCAATTACAAGGGCAAGGGATTCCGAAAGGGGATTTTCCGAAAAATATTGCACAATTAAAGCACGATTACTCCCAACTTTGGCAACAAAAAACGCGCATTGGGTTAGTCTATGGGGGAGCAACCAAGATTAAGCAATATATTTTTGCAGCCGCTAAACTTCCCGATATTAGAGGTGCATCCGGATTGCTCGATCGCATCAATCTCATCGATTTACCTGCATTTTTTCAAGGGGAAGAATCGAATGAATTGCCTCAGTATCAGCAAGCGAAAAATTATTGCCAGCAGGTTAGAGAGTGGCTCGATCGAGAGGTGAATTTTCCCGGTCTTTCCAGCGCACTGATTCCCGAACTCCTTATCTATTCTACTGGGGGAAATATTCTGGCTTTTTGTCCGGCTGCTTTTATCGACGATTTAGCCAATGCGATTGAAAAGCGTTACACCGAAGAAACTTTGACCGCGAATTCCTGTGCTGTCAGCGATACATTTAGACTGCTAGAAATCCGGTTTGGGTTACGACAAGAC
>JBFRWJ010000156.1:0-12470 GCA_051439525.1 Spirulina sp.
CACCCATTTTTAGGTCAGTTTTTCTTCTTTTTGATTATGTATTTTTCCGTACTTCATTCTGAAGTGCGGAATGTAGGATATAATACTCTTGTTCTTTTGTCCAAACATCTCGTGACGAGATTCATACACGACCAATTCGCCAAACAATATCTCAGCGAACTCCTTTCTCCTCTGGGAAAAGTAGAAACTGCCAAAGAAGTTCACCCGGAATCTCGAGAAATCGATCTTTTCTTCACTCCCTCCAACACAGGAGCAGAGACAAGGAAAAACCTCGGTTTATTGGGAAAATTAACCCTAACAGCAGCGTTATTTGAGCCTTTCCGCAACCCCGTTGCCGCAAGGGATATTCGCACCTGCACGATTAAACTCTTTACCTTGCACGCTGAATTAGAACGAGAAGCCAAACGAGAAAATATTGCTCTCAATGAGGACAATCTGCCTCAATTATGGATTCTCACTCCCACGGCTTCCGAAAATTTGCTGCAACGCTTCCGGTGCCAACCATCCACCAAAAGCGAAGAACAAGGCATCTATTTTGCGGGGACGGGTTGGAAAACGGCAATTGTTGTCATTCACCAACTGCCGCAAACTGCAGAAACCCTATGGTTGAGGCTATTGGGAAGAGGAAGGGTGCAAGAACGAGCCATTCGGGAACTCGAAGCCTTGCCTCGGGAGGATCGACGGCGGAAAAATGTCCTAAAATTGGTAAGAGAACTGGTGGCGCTCTTGGCCAAGCGGCAAAATCGAGAACGAGATTTAGATCGTACTGATAAGGAGTTGATTATGACATTAACACAAATGTATGAAGAGGCGATGGCAGAACTGCGCCAAGAACTTCGAGCCGAGTTGCGTCCCCAAATCCAAGAAGAGTTGCGTCCCCAAATCCAGGCTGAAGTGCTCCAACAGGGAACGGAAATTGGAGAAAAACAAGCAACTTTGCGCTTGATTAACAACCTTTTGCAAGTTCGATTTGGTGAAGTCGATGAAGAACTCGCAGCAATCGTAGAAGCGATCGCATCCCTTCCCTCAGAAGAATTTGCTCCCCTCCTCCTGCAACTCTCTCGCGAGGAATTATTGGCACGCTTTGAGATTGAAGAAGAGAAGGAAGAAGAATGAGCGATCGCTCCTTCCCATCCGATCGTTATTCGTGGAAATGATACAAATGATGTTATGCTTCCAGAAGCAAAAGGAACGATAGCGAACAACCAACACGCAATGTTCAAATCGACAGTAACGATCGGTCTCGTTTTATGCGGTCTCTTGCTTCCTCAAATCGCCCGAGGTTCGGGATACCCTCTAACACCTTTATGGGAGTTAACGCAAGTAGAAGAAGAAGTCCTCATCCCCATTGAAACCATTACTGTTGAAGGTTCTACCGTTTTCACCGCCGAAGACTTCGCCCCCATTCTCGATCGCCTCAAAGGTCGTAACGTTCCCTTCAGCGAACTGCAAGCTGCCATTGATGCCATTACTCAACTCTACCTCGATCGCGGCTATCTCACCTCTCGCGCCTTCCTCCTCAACCAACCCCTAAACGGCAACGCAACCATTCAAATTTCCGAAGGCAAACTGGCAGATATTTCAATTACCGGACTCGATCGCCTCTCGGAAAGTTATATTCGCTCTCGGATTAATCTTGGGGTCAGCGAACCGTTACAAGTGAATAAACTCGAAGAGCAACTTCAACTCCTGAGTCAAGATTCCCTCCTCAAAGACATCGATCCCGAACTGCAAAGCGGTGAAGTGCAAGGAGAAAGCATTCTCGCGATCGCTATAGAAGAGGCAAACTCAGTATTCGGTACCGCGTTTGTAGATAACCAATCCTCAGCCAGTCTCGGTTCCGTCCGCACGGGATTATCCCTCGGCTATCGCAATCTGACCGGCTTGGGAGATACTCTCACGGCCAGTTATACCCGTTCCACCACGGGGGGATCGAATATTTACGACCTCAGATATGTCTTTCCCGTGAATCCCATGAATGGCACGGTCAATCTCAACTTTGTTCTCGATCGCAATGTTGTCACCCTCTCTCCCTTCGATACCCTCAATATTGAAGGAGCATCGGAATTCTACGATGCGAATTTCCGCCAACCTATTATCCGTTCCCTTCGAGAAGAGTTCGCTCTCACCTCTGGATTCAAACACAAAACCGGACAAACCTTCCTATTTGATGGCACGGGAACGCCCTTTTCGATCGGTGCGGATGAGAATGGAGTCACCCGTACTGCCGTCTTTTATTTTGGGCAGGAATACCTGAAACGGGACGCATCGGGGGTCTGGAATTTTCGCTCTCGATTTCACCTCGGCACGGGATTATTAGATAGTACCATTAATTCGGGTTCGACTCCAGACGGTCGTTTTTTGAGTTGGTTGGGTCAAATTTAGAGACTGCAACGGTTGGGAGACACTCATCTCCTCGTTATCTCTGGCGATTTGCAACTGACTCCCGATAACCTCCTCGCCTCGGAAACCTTTACGATGGGAGGCGCTCAAACCTTGCGGGGTTACCGTCAGGGAGCGCGATCGGGGGATAATGGCTGGCGCATCTCCATTGAAGACCGCATCACTTTAGTGCAAAACCAACCCGGCGCAGAACTCCTGCAAATTGCCCCGTTTATCGATATCGGAACGGTGTGGAATAATCCCAGCAATCCTCGCGTCATTACCAACGAACATTTTCTCGCTGGAGTGGGAATGGGATTGATTTGGTCGCCGATGAGAAATTTCTTGTTGCGGGTGGATGGAACCGTGCCGTTAGTCAATATTAGCGATCGCGGTACGGATGCTCAAGATGACGGGCTTTATTTTAATTTTTCCTATTTGTTTTAAAGGTTAGCGATCGCTTAACCATACTGTTAAGATTTTCCTTTCTGAAATAACAAGTCTTAACCTCAAGATTACCTAGAATTTACAACCTTTTAAATAAATCGAGCTAGCCTTGGGTGTTGTGCGCTGGTCTCAAACAGCCTCAAATTCAGAAAAACGAGAGAACGAACACCCTTCAAACGATAAATATAATGGGCATTAAACGTCGTCACTTTTTATTATTTATGGGAGCGAGTGCCGGGAGTGTTGCCCTCGGTTCTCTTGCCTCTCCGCAGAAAACTTTAGCCATGCCATTTTCCGGCTCGGGTTCTTCCCTGTCGGCAAATGGCTTAAGTTTTGAACCCGTTCAACTTCCCATTCCTCTCGATATTAGCAATCTGACTCGTACCAAGCAAATTGACTCCTACGGTACCTATGAGGTGCAAGATGATGTGGTATTGCCCCCGGGCTTTACCTATGACGTTATCGCCGCTTGGGGCGATCGCGTGGGAGATTCTCGCTTCGGTTATAACAACGATTACCTCTCTTTTGTGGAAACCGCTCCCAATGAAGGCTATTTAACCATTAACTTCGAGTACATTAGCGGCAAGACTTGGAAGGCAACCTATCCCCAAGTTATCGGTAAATCTTTGCCTTTTGCTGCCGTTGCCAACGCCCTCGCCAGCAGTGAAGGGGAAGTTGATGCCTTTAAACTGTCCGACAATACTTTAAAAGAACAGATTCAAGCGATCGCGAAAGAAGCCACGATCGATCTTGGCATGGGGGTGATTTCCCTGCGTCGCAATGCGATCGGTCAGTGGGAAAGAACTTACTCGAATCGCGATCGCCGGGTGACGGGAATTTCCGGTCTAGAAGACGGACGCTATCTTAAATCCACCGGGCCCTCGGTGGCGATCTTTAACAAGGGTAATAAAAAAGGCTATGACGATGGTTTGGGCAGTAAAATCATCGGAACCTTTGGCAACTGTGCCGGGGGAACCAGTCCTTGGGGGACCGTATTCAGTGCGGAAGAAAACTTCCAAGACCTCGTTCCCGAGCCCGTGATGGCAGATGGTTCCTCGATGCCGCCCTCTGATAAACCCTTTAATATCACCAATATTAAAGGTCACGGCAACCCCTTCGGTTTGGCCGGCAATAAGTACGGTTGGATGGTGGAACTGGATCCCGCGAACCCCAACGACTACGGCACCAAACATACGTGGTTGGGTCGCTACCGTCACGAAGCCGTCGGATTTTTAGTGCGTCCGGGGAAAAAATTGGCGATTTATTCCGGCTGCGATCGCCGAGGGGGACACCTCTATAAGTTCGTTTCCCAAGGCACGGTGCGCAATGTCACCGATAAAGCCAACTCTCGCCTCCTCGAAAACGGGATGCTTTACGGAGCCAAATTCAACCCCGACGGCACCGGACGCTGGATTCCCCTGTCTCCGAGTACCGCGATCGATCCCATTCTCCCCAGTACCGTCGCGGGGGGTATGGTGAAGTTCCCCAACCCCGATCGCGCCAAGGGTGGCGTGGTGAAAGTGACCGACGATGCAGAAGCAAGGGCGATGAAAGCGAAATTCCGCACCCTCGGCGATCTCTACGAAGGCACGGAAGTAGAGAAACAGGGGGCGATCCTCATCGACGCGCACTACGCCGGAAATGCGGCGGGAATCACCACCACGGCGCGCCCAGAAGATACCATCGTCGCACAAGACGGTACCCTGTACATCGCCTTCACTTCGGGAACGCCGGGGGGAGATGGCGGTCCCGACACCACGATTTTTAAAGGACCTAACGGGGAAATGCCTTACGAATTCGGCTGGATCGTCAGCTTGAAGGAAGATGGTACGGATCCCGGTGCCATGACCTTCCGTTGGCAATCTTTCGCCATGGGTGGGGAACCGGCTGCAGGGGGTGGGGGTTTCTCCAACCCGGATAATATCGAAATCGACAACGATGGCAATCTCTGGGTCGTTACGGATATGTCCACCAGCACTCACAATAAGCCGGTTCCCAGTCGCACCAAGGACAATCTCAAGCAAGGTCAACCCATTTCTCAGAAGGAGTTATTGGGGATTTTTGGGAACAATTCCATCTGGTTTGTCCCCACGTCCGGACCGAATGCGGGTGAGGCATATCCTTTTGGTATCGGACCCAGCGAGTGCGAGTGTACGGGGCCGTTTTTCACGGAAGATCAAGAGACTTTATTCCTTGCAGTCCAGCATCCCGGGGAACGCAATGGCATCCGTCAGGGGATGAAGTCGGAAACGCGCAAATATGCCATGAAAACCACAGACGGCGAGGAGTTTACTCAGACTCGCGAGGTGCCCATCGGGTCGAATTGGCCGGGTAAAGTCGCCAACGATCCCCCCAAACCTGCGGTAATTGCAGTCCGTCGCCTTTCCAGTCAGCCCATTCGGGGACTGGGATAAAGGCTGAAGGATGAGGGATGAAGGAGGAATGCGTTCTTTCTCCCTCTTTTTTCTTTGGCAATCTTTTTGGGGATTGAATGAAAGTTAAGGATCCACCAGGGATTAAAAATCCCTGTCTCATACAAAAAATCCATTGAAATGGATTGGGGAATTTTGCGATCGCGACCATCTCGTGAAATTGCCCAATCGAATATTTAACCGTAATCCTTGAAATACGGGCGCAAGCATTGCGCCCCTACGTCGAACCATGAAAATATTTACCATTGCAACTTTACTCTCGCTTCCTCTGGCTATTTTTGCCTTTTCTGGCTCCTTACCCAGTCCGGCGATGCGGGGGAGGTACAAAACCTTAAGCGGGGAAAAACCCCTCGTTATTGCCCATCGCGGGGCAAGCGGCTATCGTCCGGAACATACCCTCGCCGCTTACGAACTGGCGATCGCGCAAGGGGCGGATTATATCGAACCGGATTTAGTTCTCACAAAAGATGGGGTTTTGGTGGCGCGGCACGATCGCTATCTCAGCGATTCTACCAATGTGGCTGCGATTCCCAAATTTGCCGATCGCCAGCGCATGGATAGAACCTCTTTCGATACCGAAGATCGCCTCGATTGGTGGGTGGAGGATTTTACCCTAGCAGAAATTAAGGAATTGCGGGCGATTCAAACTCGCGATCGCGATGCGTCCTACGATGGTCGCTACGAAATCCCCACGTTTCAGGAGATCATCGATCTGGTGAAAGCGAAGGAAGCGGAATTAGGACAGACCATTGGTCTCTATCCGGAAACCAAAGATCCGGAAATTCTCGAACTGAAAGGGTTGGATTATATTCCGCCATTAAAGGCAATTTTAAACAAAAATAACCTCAACCGGGAAGATGCGGCGATTTACGTGCAGTCTTTTCACGATAAGATTTTACGGTTATTGGATGGAGATCCGGGGTTTAAAGTGAAGTTGGTGCAATTGGTTTGGCAAGGACGCGATCGCGGTTGGGAGGATACTTCTGCACGGCCCAATTATCCCCTTGCTCAAATCGCCCAATATGCCGATGGGGTAGGCACTTACAAGCGCTTGATCCTGCCGGAAAGCGGTCAACCGAGCAATTTTATCAAAGAGGCTCATGCTTTGGGGTTGGAGGTTCACGCATGGACGTTTCGGGATGATTCTCTACCGGATTGGGTGACGTTTAAAGATGGAGAGGAAGAGATTAAGTATTACTTGAATCAAGGATTAGATGGGTTCTTTACAGATTTTCCCGATACGGGGGCGCGATCGGTTCAGAACTTAAGTCCGGTTTCGAGTTTACGATAAAAATTTGCCAGCGATCGCATTGTTGAGCAAAAATGCGCCGCGCATCCTACGATTCAGTCCGATAGGACGAATCGCTTCTCTTGGTGCGCGTTCCCTCTTGGTCGATTGGATATGGCGAGGAGACCTCGCCATCCTTCGACCGCTTGGTGAATGCGATTCACCGGGGTCGCACCGCAGTTAGCGGCGCAGGTTGTTTAAGCCTTCCCGGTTCGTCCTGATTCTGAATATATCGCAGCAAAGTTTCACGAGAGCGATTGGATATGGCGAATTCGATTCGCCATCCCTCGCTCTCAATATTAGCCCGACCGCCAACAGAAATACAGCAATAGGAACGCGACCAAAAATAAGGTTTCCCAAAATAAGGCTTCAAGTGTTCTGCGTACTCAGCGCGAATGCGGCGAGAGGAAACAGACTTTAAATTTTTGATTAAAACAGTTGTCAAGTCTGACGGCACTGTGACTGCAAGAGAATTTTTTCATCCAGCAGCCGATATAGACCGTCGCGACAAACGGTTGCAATCAATACGCCATAAAGCCAAGTTGACTGTTGGCTCTGGCGGGAAACTTCCTTCCAGATTTTGCCAAAAAACTTACTCGAAGTGTCATCGAATTAATAAAGAAATTGCTCAACAAATTTCTCGCCAAATTGTTAACTTGGCTTTGATTCATGGCGCAACTGTTATTGTTTTTGAAAACCTTAAAGATTGGCGACCAAAAGGTGGGAGAAAGCGCTCGAATCTCAAACAAAAATTTCACGGTTGGTTGCATCGCTTGTTAGTTCAATTAACCACTGAAAAGTTTGAAGAGCTAGGTGGAAAAATCGAGTTAGTTTATCCGAGAGGAACATCTTCTTGGGCTTACGATGGCTCTGGACGGGTGAAGCGCTCGAAAACTAATTATGCCAACGCTCAATTTGCTTCTGGCAAGCAATATAATGCTGACCTCAATGGTAGTCAAAATATTGGTGCGAGATATTGGGCTTGGAAACGCAAACTGGCGCACAGAAATGGTCGTCAGTTGTCTGGTGGCAAAAGCTCCCCAGACAAACGGAGAATGCCCGTCACCCTCTCTACGCTATGGGAGAGTGAAGCCCCTCATCTATCCGTAGGATGATGAGCGGGTGCATTCACGTCTGAGATTCTTTTTTTCACCCCAATATGAGGAAGAGAGACTCTCTGCTGATAAAATCGATCTTATTCGGGTTCTTTTTTCTCTGATGCAAGCCAACGATCCCTTAATTGAATGGGCCGATCGATTAATCTACGATCGACGAGGCGAATACCTCAGTGATTTGCAGCGTGCCATTCTCCTAGAAGCCTTGCAAGGAAATCGCAAAACCTACGAGCAAATTTCCGAAGCCGTCGGCTACTCCAGTCGATACATCAGACAAAAGATTGCGCCCCAACTTTGGCAACTTCTTTCGGATGCGATCGGCGAGAAGGTTGGGAAAAATAACGTTCGCAACATTCTCGCTCGCTATCAAAAACAGGAGGTCGCTTCCCCCCAAACAATACCGAAACCCGAATCAACGATTGCGACTCCACCAGAACCGGAGCCGACGATTGCTTCATCTCTTCAACCCACTTTAGCACCTCCCCAACCCGACACCGAGGAAAGGCAAACCTCTATTTTGTTGGTGGACGATCGCCCCGAAAATCTCAGCCTACTTTCAGATATGTTAGAAAACGAAGGCTACCGAGTCCGTCAAGCGATCGATGGAGTAGTGGCGCTCAAAAGTGTTTTAACCGAGCTACCGGATTTGATTTTGTTAGACGTGAATATGCCGAATATGGATGGTTATACCGTTTGTCAGAACTTGAAGGGGGATCCTCGCACCCAACCCATTCCCGTCATTTTCATGAGCGCCCTCAATGAACCTTGGAATAAGGTGCAAGCCTTTGCTGTTGGGGGTAGTGATTATATTACCAAGCCCTTTAAGGTTATCGAGGTCATTGCCCGCATTGAAAATCAACTTCAGATCTGTCGTCTCCAAACGCAGGTTCGGCAGATGAGCGCTCGCTTTCAACACGCGCAAGCTATCTTGAAGCAGTTGAAAATCCTAGATGCGGCAACGGGAATGCTCGATCGCGATCGCTTCGATCTCATCTGCCAACAGATATTGGAGACTGCCCAACAGGAGCAAACTCCCGTGAGTTTAATTTGCTGTAGGATTCAACCGGATGCTCGGGAATCCGTCCCGGCATTCGATATTCCGTGGCACTCCCTGACTCAAACAATTGCGGAGGCAGTTGTTGTCACCCTTCCCCAACAGGACTATTTCATGACGGCTTATAACGGGCAAACTCTTGCGATTCTCTTGCCCCAAACCCATCCTGCTACCGGGGAAAAAGTCGTTCGAGCAATCTCTCAATCCTTACAACTCTCACATAAAAACCTATCGATAGAATTAGAATTGCTTCATCCTTCCTCGCTTTCCGATCTTGTGGCGAGTTGCGATCGGACTGATTAGGACTCGAGGAGTTTGATAATCTGCTCGAAATTGTAGCGTTGAGCGAGATGGGTTAAATGGCGGGCCACTCGGGAGCGATCGCTCTCGATCTGCTCGATCAGGGCGAAAACCTCCCGTCGATCCAGCTTTTGAGCAGCTTGCTTCAGTTCCTCGCACCACTTCTCGGGCAAGGTATCGAGGTCTCGCGCAATGGCTTGGGGATCGTTCTGTTCCTTAGCATTAGAATCCGCTAACTCTGAGGTTTCGTAACAATACTCTACACCTAAATGAACGGCGATCGCGTTAAAAATCGTTGCTGCTTTGAAGGGTTTGGCGATAAAATCATCAAAACCAAAAGTTAAAATTTGGCTTTGTTCCTCCTCCGAGAGACTGGCAGATAGGGCAACGATCGCCGGGGCATTGTTGGCAGCTTGTTGTTTGATGGCAGTTGCGGCAGTTTTCCCATCCATGACGGGCATGGCAACGTCCATCCAGATAAAATGGGGCTGCCATTGCTGCCAAACCGCGATCGCTTCGAGTCCGTTACTGGCGGTTGCCGTTGCAAATCCGACACTAGAGAGCAATTGTGTCAGTACGTCTCGGTTTTCTGGGCGATCGTCAACGACAAGGATGCGATAAGTAGGCTGACCTTCTGCTAAACCGATGATGCGTTGGGACGTTGGTGCATCAGGAGAGGCGATGGATTCATCTGTGCGAACTGGAATGGCAAACCAAAAGCGCGTTCCTTCCTTTTCCCGACTCGTCACCTGCAATGTTCCTCCCATCAGTTTGACAAAGCGATCGCTAATGGCTAATCCCAAACCCGTTCCAGTATTGGCTTTTTTGCCACTCTCCGTTTGCTCGAAAGCAACAAATAATTTATCGAGTTCCGCGTTGGCAATGCCACACCCCGTATCCTCGACGGCAAAGGCGATCGATTCTGTATTCTCTGCGGGAGAAATGGTATTTTCCGGGAAGATCTCGAGTTTAATCCGACCCGTAGCGGTGAATTTTAGGGCATTGCCGAGGAGATTGATCAGGACTTGTTGCAACTTAGCGCGATCGCCAATAAAGTGTTGGGGAACTTCGGGGTCGATATCAATTTGGAACTGCAAGTCTTTTTGTTCGATTCTCATGCGAAAGAGCGCTTCAATCGTCTCTAAGAGCTGGCTCAAACTGAGGGGAGCGAGTTTCAACTCCTGTTTGTTCGCCTCGGTTTTGGCAAGATCCAAGACATTGTTAACCAAATTCAGCAAATATTCGCCACTGCGATCGATCGCGACAATCCGCTCTCGATTGAGATCCGAGAGGGTGGAATCCCGCGCCATCAACTGACTGAATCCTAAAATCGAGTTGAGAGGATTTCGCAGTTCGTGGCTCATATTGGCTAAAAAACGACCTTTCGCTTGGTTGGCTGCGTCTGCTTCTTCTTTTGCCTGTTGCAGCGCGATCGCCGTCTGTTCCAACTCGGCAGTGCGCTGCTCTACTTCTTGTTCTAACTCCCTTGAATAGTCGGCTAAAATTCGTTCGGCACGCTTGCGCTCGGTAATATCTTGGAAGGTTGCGATCGCGTATTCGATCTCGCCTTCTGCATCGACAATGGGCACGCCCAATACTTCCAACGGCACCAATGCGTCTTCTCGGCGAATTTCGAGGTCGTCCCGGTAGACTTTCTCGCCTTGCAGTGCTAAGACAACGGGAAGGTCTTCAGTCGGGTAAAGCGTCTGCGTGCCTGCCCGATAGACACGATAAGTTGTTGCCAGTTCCGTTGCATCCACATCCGTCACCATATCGGTTTGCAAAATCTGTTTGGCAGCTTGGTTGAAGTAGAAAATCGAACCATCCCGATTGTGGACGGAAACCCCGACGGGCAAGGCATCGAGAAACTGGGCGATTTGTTGTTCCCGGGCGACGCTCAAGCGGATGGTTTCTTCTTCGAGTTGGCGAATTTGCAGGTGGGTTTGAATGCGTGCGAGCAATTCATCTTTGTTTATGGGTTTAGTGAGATAGTCATTCGCCCCCAGTTCTAACCCCGTGACAATATCTTGCGTCCGATCGCGAGCGCTCAGCAGAACGATGGGCAGGCGATCGGCGGGATATTTTTGGCGGAGGATTTGCAAGACTTCGTAGCCCGTCATGCGAGGCATCATGATATCGAGTAGAATAATATCCGGTGCGGGCTCGATTTCCAAGCGATCGAGGGCGGCAGGACCGTCAATGGCAAAGGTGATGGTGTAATTTTCTAATTTCAAAAAATTCTTCAAAACTTGCAAATTCACGGGTTCGTCATCCACCACGAGAATATGAGGGGTATTGTCCCACGTCACGCAATCCGTAACGGCAGTTTCCAGCGAATCTGAGGGCAACCCGGCAAAGACGGGATGTTCCTCGGAGGGGGCATTCGCCTCGGGCTGGCGATCGCTGACGGGGAGGGTAAAGGTAAATGTAGAGCCTTCTCCCGGTACCGACTCCACCCAGATCTGTCCCCCGTGCAATTCCACTAAATTGCGGGTAATCGCGAGTCCCAACCCCGTTCCCCCGTATTGGCGATCGGCGGCACCTTCTCCTTGCTCGAAAGATTCAAAAATTCGCTCTTGTTTGTCCTCGGGAATGCCGATTCCCGTATCGGAGATGGCGATCGCGATCGCCTTCGGTTCTGGGTCCGACAGGCGGGCGGAAATCTCGATTTGCCCTTGGGGGGTAAACTTAATGGCATTGCCGATCAGGTTGTGCAAAATTTGCTGCAAGCGATTTTCGTCGGCTTCTACTAAAGGGAGATCCGCAGGAATGCGATTCAGGACTTGCAGTTCTTTTTGTTCCAACAAGACTCTCGCCAATTGCAGAACCACATCGACAATTTCCCGCAGACTGACGGGTTGAAATTGGAGTTGGAGTTCTCGATGCCGCAACTTGGAAAAATCGAGAATATCGTTGACCAGATTGACGAGGCGCTTGCCGCTTTGAGACAGCAATTGCAAATTATAGATTTGTTCGTCGGACAACGAACCCGCAACCCCTGCCAGCAGGGATTCGGAAATGCCGATCATGCCGTTGAGGGGCGTTCGCAATTCGTGAGAGGTATTGGCTAAGAACTCATCTTTGAGGCAATTCATGCGTTGTAGTTCTGCATTTTGCGCTTCTAATTTTTGAAACGCATCTTGAAGTTGAGTTGCCATTCTATTAAACGATCGCGCCAACTCTCCTAACTCGTCCGATCGCTCGATGGGAACCGTTTGTCCCCAGTTTCCATCCGAAAGTTTTTTTGCCGCTTCATTGAGGCTAAAAAGACCGTTCGAGATCCAGCGAGAGGTTATGACTCCCACTGAAATTGCAATAATTAAAGCCACAAGGCAAAGAATAACGGTCGTGCGAGTATTCGCATAAATTTGTGCCATAAAATCGACTTCGGGGACGGCAACGACAATCAACCAATCCAAGCCAAATTCATCTTGATAGGGAGTGACCTGTAA
>JBFRWJ010000157.1:0-10412 GCA_051439525.1 Spirulina sp.
GTATAAGAGACAGGGGTTTAGACGAACCCACCGGCGATCGCGAAACCTGTATTTTCCGCACAAAAACCAATTGCCTGCGAGTTTGCAGCGAAGGTCCGATTTTGTTGGTGTATCCCGATGGCATCTGGTATCGCAATGTCACTCCAGAGATCCTCGAGCGCATTATTCAAGAACATTTAATCGGCGATCGCCCGGTAGAAGAGTATATTTTCTGCCAGCACCCCTTATCGGTACATCCAGCAGGCAAGCCTCGAGTCGATTCGGGAGAAACACCAATTCTTGAGCAATAATACACTAGGAAAGATATAAAAATTTTTGCACCGTGCCGATAGGAGCCGAATCGGACTATGAAAGAGACCTCTCAAAAAGAAAACCAAAAACTCTTGCTCGTAGATGACGACCCGAATTTAATCCTTTTAGTTAAGGATTATCTCGAATGGAAAGGGTATGAAGTTATCGCCGCCGAAAATGGCAGAGAAGCCCTAGAAATTCTGGAAACTCAAATCCCCGACATGATCATCTGCGATGTCATGATGCCCGAAATGGACGGTTATACCTTCGTGGAAAAAGTTAAAGAAAATGCCAAACTCAATTGGATTCCCTTCTTATTTCTCTCTGCCAAAGGACAAAGTTCCGATCGCGTGAAAGGCTTGAGTAAAGGGGCTGACGTTTACATGGTCAAACCCTTTGAACCCGAAGAATTGGTTGCCCAAGTAAAATCATCCCTCTCTCAAGTCGAACGCATTCGCGAACTTTCTAAAAAAGGAACCGATATGCCCATCACCTTACACGTTCCCGAAGGAGTCGAACTGACCGATCGAGAAATGAATGTCGTTCAATTGGTGGCTCAAGGCATGAAGAACAAAGATATTGCCGACCAACTGAACGTCAGTCAGCGAACCGTAGAGAGTCATGTTTCTAACATGTTGCACAAAACCCAACTGAAAAATCGCACCGAATTGGCGCGGTGGGCGATCGAAAGCAACCAAGTCTGAACAGTTAAAGGATGAAGGATAAAGGAGGAATAACCATCGGTTAAATAACTGGTGACTGGTGACTGGTGACTGGTGACTGAACTGGGTGTTGTCCGTAGAAGGGGAAGGCTTGCGACCAGTGGGGACGATCGCCTTGCTTCCAAGCGATCGCGGCTAATTCTAAAATACTGCCAACGGTTGCGCCCAAATCGGGCGGAACTTTCAGGATGCTGGCGGGTTTGTCAGTATCTTGTCGTTTGTCTTGCCATTGTTCCGGTGTCGCGATCGCATCGGGCAAAATCGTCTCGAGCCCGTTGCGATGGGGGGCAACTTGATAAATTGCGCCAAAAATCGCGCCGCGTTTGGCAGGATATTCAACGGCAAGGCGATCGCCAGTTGCCAATAACTCTTTTTGCGACCAAGCAAACCCGGCTAGGGTCGAAATGGCAAATAAGGGGAGATCCAATTGTTGGGCGAGGGTACGTGCCGTTACCACACCAATGCGCGTGCTGGTAAAACTGCCGGGTCCTTTGGCAACGGCAAGAAACGCTAAATTCTCCCAAGTTTGGGGTTGGATAAATTCGGCGAGATACGGGTGCAAGTGGGTCGATAACTCTCGCTGTAAATCCCAAACGCGATCGCGCGCGTCCCCGGCAAAATTATCGATCGCCAGTCCCAGTTGGGAACTGGTGGTATGCAAGGCAAGAGCGTAGGTTTGGGGAGAATCGAAGAGCATAGGGAATGGGGAATAGGGAATGGAGAATAGGGAATAGTCCCAACAACCAACAACCAACAACCAACAACTAACAACCGACAACTGATAACTGATAAAATGTCGCCTATCTCAAAGTTTAAAGGGAATTAGCAATCTGTTACGGACAAGCGCGATCGCCAAGTATCTGCTCGTCCATCACCCCATTATTCTCATGGCTTTTGCCCCTCGAGACAAGCGCGAAGCGATCGCGTCCCAAAATCTCAATTACCAACAAGGAGAACGTTTTGGTCGCAACTACATCTTTAAATACCAGCAAATCTGAAGAAATTTTTACCGCCGCCCAGAAATTGATGCCGGGGGGAGTCAATTCTCCCGTGAGAGCTTTCAAATCGGTTGGCGGTCAACCCATTGTCTTCGATCGCGTCAAAGGCTCCCAGATTTGGGATGTCGATGGCAACCAATATATTGATTACGTGGGCACTTGGGGCCCGGCTATTTGCGGTCACGCCCATCCGGACGTACTCGAAGCCTTAAAAAAATCTTTAGAAAACGGCACCAGTTTTGGCGCGCCCTGCCTGTTAGAAAATACTCTAGCGGAAATGGTTATCGATGCCGTTCCCAGTATTGATATCGTTCGTTTTGTCAATTCGGGGACGGAAGCCTGCATGTCGGTGCTGCGCTTGATGCGAGCTTTTACCGGACGCAATAAAGTGATTAAGTTTGAGGGGTGTTATCACGGTCACGCCGATATGTTTTTGGTGAAGGCCGGATCCGGAGTCGCAACTTTAGGTTTACCGGATTCTCCCGGAGTACCCAAAACGACGGCTAGCGATACTCTAACAGCCCCCTACAACGACCTAGAAGCCGTTAAAAAGCTGTTTGCGGAAAATCCCGAGGAAATTGCTGGAGTCATTCTCGAACCCGTTGTCGGCAATTCTGGCTTTATTCCCCCCGATGCCGGATTTTTGGAAGGGTTGCGGGTTATCACCCAAGAAAATGGTGCATTATTGGTCTTTGACGAGGTGATGACGGGATTTCGTATTGCCTACGGTGGCGCACAGGAGAAATTTGGGGTGACCCCCGATCTGACGACGTTAGGAAAGGTGATTGGCGGTGGTTTGCCTGTCGGCGCTTATGGCGGTCGGAAGGATATTATGGCCATGGTAGCTCCTGCGGGGCCCATGTATCAAGCGGGAACTCTTTCCGGGAATCCTTTGGCGATGACGGCAGGGATCGAAACTTTGAAATTGCTCCAAAAATCCGGCAGTTACGAACATCTCGATCGCATCACCAACAAATTAATTACGGGGTTGCAAGCGGTTGCGAAAGAGACGGGTCACGAGACTTATGGCGGTCATATTAGCGGTATGTTCGGCCTCTTTTTCTCGGGGGATCCCGTTCACAACTATGAGAATGCTAAAAAGTCCGATCTGGCTAAGTTCGCTCGCTATCATCGCGGAATGTTAGAACATGGGGTTTATTTAGCTCCTTCTCAATTTGAAGCGGGATTTACGTCTTTGGCGCATACCGATGAGGACATCGATAAAACCTTAGAAGCTGCCAGAACAGTAATGGCGAGTTTGTAAACCATAGCGTGTAAAATTATCGAGGAAAAGATGGGAGTTTTAATTCCCATCTTTTTTATTTCTATCAACATCACAAAGGATTTGCGATCGCAGCTCTAAAGTCATAAAATTAGAGTAAAATTATATTGTAAAATAATGCAGCTTTCAGAACTATCCACATCAATCCTTTACGATCGCGATTTTCAATTATGGTTGCAGGCTACGGTTCAACAATTAAAAGCCGGAGAATGGAATGCGATCGATCGCCAAAATTTAATTGAAGAATTAGAAAGTATGGGACGTTCTGAAAAACGAGAACTTAAAAGTCGTTTAATTGTTTTGCTGTCTCACTTATTGAAATGGAAATACCAAGAAGAAAAACGGTCTAAAAGTTGGCTGAGTACAATTCGCGAACAACGTCGCCAAATTGATTTTCTTTTATCCGATAGTCCCAGTCTCAAACCGCTTTACTTACAAATATTGACGGAATGTTACAATTATGCTCGCAAAGATGCTGCCGAAGAAACGGGATTAGCGATCGCCCTCTTTCCTAACGAGTCTCCTTTTACATCTGAGGAAATTTTAAATCCCGATTTCTTCCCCTCTGATTCTCCCTCGACGAGCGACTATTAACGAGCGACTCTCGATTAGACGGTTTGCTGCTCTAACACGCGATTGAGTTTACCACTTTGATATCCTTCAAGATCGAGAGTAACATAGAGAAAACCCAACTCCTGAAAAGTAGCCACCAAACTCGGCAGATCCGCACTGGCAACAAATTCCTGAATTTGTTCTGGGGGGAGTTCAATTCTCGCGGTATCTCCATCCGATCGCACCCGCAGATTTTGCCATCCCAATTTTCGCAAATAAATCTCTGCTCTGCCAACGCGCTGTAACTTTTCCACAGTAATTTCTTCCCCATAAGGAAAGCGAGAACTCAAACAGGGTTGTGAGGGTTTATTCCACCAAGGTAAACCCAACATTTTGCTCAATTCTCGGACTTCTAATTTTGTCACTCCTACTTCGGCTAAAGGCGATCGCGCACCCCGTTCTTTGGCGGCTTGAATTCCCGGACGATAATCTTGCAAATCGTCAGCATTCACCCCATCAATAACATAAGGATAGCCACGATCGCGCGCAATCGGTTTTAAAGTATCGTGCAGTTCGCTTTTACAAAAATAACAGCGATTGACGGGATTGGAAGTATAATTAGGATTCTCCATTTCATGAGTCTCTATGACTTCGTGAGCAATCCCAATTGTCGCTGCTTGAATTTTAGCATCTTCCAAATCTTCTGGCAGAAGAGAAGGCGAAATTGCCGTCATTGCCAAAGCGCGATCGCCTAACACATCATAAGCAATTTTCGCCACCAATGTGCTATCAATGCCCCCAGAATAAGCAATTAAGGCGCGATCGACTTCTTGAAATAAAGTTTTCAGTTTTTTGAGTTTTTCCGGCAACATAATTCACCTCAAATGTCAACTTTTTTAGATAACAAAAACTTAGCGAGTTCAACGAATAACAAATAACGAATAACGAATAACAAATAACTAAAACGGTAACTGAAAAGTAAAACAACTTCCTTTTTCTAATTGTGAAGTCACGCTTAAATCACCACCATGAAGTTGAGCGAGTTTTTGAGAAAGAGCCAAACCCAAACCGGTTCCTTTATGCTTGCGCTGAAGGCGATTGTGAATCTGAGAAAAAGGTTTAAATAGCTTTTCCATATCGGCTGCGGCGATCCCGATCCCCGTGTCAATGACCGAAAATTTCAAGCGATCGCTCGTTTGATAAACTTTCAGAGTCACCGAACCGGATTCTGTAAACTTGATTGCATTGGAAAGTAAGTTCACTAAAATTTGTTTGAGACGGCGTTGATCCGCCATACAAGTCGTCAGAGTGGGAGCAATTTCTAATTGTAATTCCAAGCCCCTAGCAATGGCAAGTTGTTCGACAATCGAGACCGAAGCCAGACAAACTTCTTCAATCGATAGCTTTTCTAAGAATAATTCTTCTCGATTGGCTTCAATTCTGGCCAGATCTAAAAGATCGTTAATCAGTTCGAGTAGATGTTCTGAGGAGGAAGCGATCGCGCTGATATATTGCAGTTGTTTGGGGTTGAGATCGCCATAAATGCGATCGAGTAGCATGCGAGCCAAGCCAACAATTCCGGTTAAAGGAGTTCTCAGATCGTGACTCATCATCGAAAAATGTTCGCTTTTTTGACGATTTTCACGTTCCAATTTTGCCGCAATTTCTTGCTGTTGTCCTTGACTGAGAGCAATGGCAATTCGACGGGCAATATCTCCTAATGTTTTGATTTCTTTTTTGGTAAAAATCCGCTCTTGTCCGATCGTTTGTAGGCTCAGCCCTCCATAAAATTTTCCTCGAAATACACTAGCAACATTTAATAAAGAACGAGGACGATCTTTTTTTAAATGTTGAAAGCTATGACTTTTATCTCGACAATATTCTGGATAATTAACAGCTAAAAAATAATGACGCGCTCCTAGCTTGTCGGTTTGGTTTAACTCTTCTTGCCATGCAGACGCAGAGAGTTTCAGACCTAATAAAGAAGAGATTTCTGGGCGATTGCGCCATTCATATTTTACCCAAACATCGGTTTCGTCAACCACTAAACCCAATACGCGTTCGACATTAAAGAAAATACCAATTTGCTCGATCGCGGTTTGTAAAATAATATCAATATCTTCCTCGCCATCGAATAGGCGATCGATGCGATCGAGAAATTTTTCTCGTTCTTGTTGCTGCTGTAATTGTTGCTCGATTTGTCCTTGGTACAAAGCAAGGGAACAATCTCGAGCGAGAGTATTGGCAATATTAACTTCTCGTTCGCTCCATTGACGTTCGCGATCGCAATCTTGCAAAATTAAAATCCCGAGATCGATATTTTGATAGTGTAAAGGAATTTCTAAAGTTGAAGGAATTAAAGTCTCAATTGAGCTTTGAGGTCTTGAATTGTCATTAACGCGAGCAATACTTGTCGAACAATTGCAATTGAGAGAATAAGATTTCCCTGCTAAACAAAAATCAACCAAAGGAGATTCTTGCTGTAGAGTTTGTTGAGAAGTGTAACAAACTCTTGATTTTTTCTCGCCATCGGGTAACACAATAAAACAAGAACTGATATTTAGAATTTCATGCAATAGATCGATCGTTGTCTTGATACAACTATGGGGATTGTATTCCACAATATTTTGGGAAGGGTAACGATAAACATATTCTTGCTGCAATTTTTTGAGACAATCGGGAAATTTTGCTTGACTCGCGTAGCCCGTAAAACCTAAATTTAAATAGGTATCTATCAATCCGTTGGTTTCGGGATTGGCGAGGACAATGAACGGCACTGAAGTTTGGAATTGTTTCCCAAAGGAGAGAACCCGTAAGAGTTTATCTAAAAGATTTTCGGAAAAATCTCGATGAGACTCGAGGAAAAAAATTCCCTGATATTGTTGAGTTTGGAAACAATCGAGATATTCTTGTTCTCCAATAGCAATATCATAGCTAAAAAACAGAGCATTCGCGTCTAAGACCCGAATGAGAGGGAGCGCGTCAGAATGGTCTTCCGCGATAATAAGTAGATGTAGGACAGATGTTATTTCCATCGTCTGTTTCGCCCCACTATGCACAAACTGATTCTGAATTGCCGTTAATGAACTCCCCAATCAAACCCAACAGAAAAAGTGACATGCTCCCACCGCTAACCGCTTTGCGGTATAGCGGGGGCTTCCCGGAGACTTCCAGATAACTCCAGAACATTAACCGGGCTGTTAAGAACGGAATGCCCTACCGCTCTATATTTAATATTAATTGCAGCGTTCTCATCACGATCTTTAATCAGACCACAATGGGAACAAGAATGAATTCTCTCCGACAATTTTTTAGGGACTTTTTGACCGCAATTCGAGCAATCTTGACTTGTACCGTTTGGATTCACAGCCACCGTTAACTGCCCAGCTTTCTCGGCTTTGACAGAAAGTATAGTCAGGAATTGACCCCATCCGGCATCATTGACTGATTTACTCAAATGCGTTTTTGTTAGTCCTTTAATGTTCAAATTTTCATGAGCAATAACCTCAGCTTTTGATAAAAGTTGATTAGCCGTTTTAAAATGGAAATCTTTGCGTTTATCGGCAATTTTTTGATGTTGTTTCGCAATCGCTTTAACCGCTTTTAACCATCGTTTACTCCGCTTCTTTCGTCTGGATAAGCGCTTTTGTAAAGCCTTCAATCTTTTTTGAGATTTTCGGTAATATTGAGGAATAGGAATGGTTTCGCCTTCACTCGTCACTAGAAAATCTTTTAATCCCATATCAATTCCTAATGTATTTTCTAGATTAGGTTTAATATTTGGGGTGAAATTAGGGATTGATTTATCTTCTAGAGATAAGGTAATGTAATAGCCATTTGCCTTACGGGTAATTGTTACAGTCTTTATGGCAAATCCTTCGGGTAAAGGACGGTGTTGAATTAGTTTAAATCGTCCAATTTTCGGTAGACTAATCCATTTTCCTATTAAACAGTTTTGTTTCACTTGAGGAAAAGTAAAACTCCGATAGCGTCCTATTCCTTTGAATCGAGGTTTGCCTGCTCGTTTCCCATTTTTATCTCCTTTAAACCAACGCTCAAAAGTCAATTTAACTCGCTTGATGCAATCTTGTAAAACTTGAGAGTGAATCTGTTTGTATTCAGGAAACTGTTCTTTTGTATCGAGCAGTGCTCGTTTTTGAGAATAGTAATCGGGATTCTCTCTCAATCTGGGAATGGGAGTATTGAGTGGACAAGCATTAACGGGGTTACGATTATCTTCCCACCATGAGAACCGCTCAAACAGCCTATAATTGTATTGTTTGCAGAGCAATTCCAACCATGTCTCGATGGTGGTGATTTGCTCTTTATTTGGTCTTAGTCTATATTGATAAGCGATTCTCATTTTTTGAGATAACTTTGATATGGTATTGATTATATCAGAAGTTGTCATTAAAAGCCAACACATCGAATGTTGGCTTTTAATACCGATTCATCTCGCGCCAAATCAAAGATTATGGCGTGAGGCTTCTCGGAATTCAGCTAAAACTGACGACGGGAAAAAATTAGGATCGCGATCGCTAAAAAGAGCGCGATATAAATTAAAGCATAGAGCGCATTGTTCAGCAGTTCCAGCCGAGAAGGAAGCAAATTATAAACGGCTTCATTTCTCAAATTAAACCTTGACAAATCCGGGAGAATGAGATACAGATTTTGTGCGATCGATTCTATCTGGGGATTTTTACTTAACCTTCCCAACGCGACCAAGTCTTGACTTCCATGTCCCATCAGGTAAATGCTCCCAGAGAGCATAACAGCAACAAAAGAATTAGTAAACGTCCCAAACATCAAAGCAGCAGCAATCAATACCCCGAGTTCCAAAAATAAAAACGCGAGGACGAGAAGAAAATTTCCCAAGGAGAAATTGCTGTAATTTCCGCCTAAAAGTCCCCAATAGACGAAACTCATTCCGAGTTCCATCGCGCCGATAACGCCCCACAACCCCAAATGTTTGCCCGCGATCAATTCAGCGCGACTGGTCGGTTTAGACAATATCATCAAGACCGTGCGCCCTTCGATTTCCTTATTAATCAAACTCGTGCCGATAAAAATGGCAGCGATCGCACAGCATCCCGCGATCGTTGCCAATCCCAAATCAATAAACATTTTGGTCTCGGTTCCCGCCGCAATTTCTGGCAGCCACCTCTTGGCGACGGCTAAAAAGACGGCAAAAATGCCAATGAAATAGAGAACGCGATCGCGAAGAGTTTCGCGAAATCCATTCGCAGCGATCGCCAAAATTCTACCCGCGTTCATCAAATTCGTGATTGGTTGTTTGGCCTTACCATCTTATCAAAGCCGGAGTCTTCTGGCGACATTGCGGTAAATTAGTAAGTTAATGATTGCGGCATTCGCTTTGAGCGCGACGCGATCGGAGTTTGCCCATCCCCCATTACCCATTGTTCATGTCCCAATCGCCCAAATTATACGAAGGTAAGGCCAAAATCTTATATGCCACAGAGGATGCAGAAAGTTTGTTCGCCTACTTTAAAGATGACGCAACCGCATTTAACGCCCAAAAACGAGGCAATATTCAGGGAAAGGGAGAGGTCAACTGTACGGTATCGGCCGTCCTGTTTCAATACCTCGAGGAGCGAGGCATCCCCACCCATTATCTCGAACAAACCGCACCGGATCGAATGCGCGTCCGAGCCGTGAAAATTTTTCCCCTGGAAGTGGTGGTGAGAAATATTGCGGCGGGGAGCTTGTGCAAGCAAACCGGATTGCCCCTCGGTCGGAGCCTCCCTCATCCCCTCGTCGAGTTTTACTATAAAAATGATGAGTTGGGAGATCCCCTGCTCACCCGCGATCGCCTTTTGTTAATGGAACTTGCGTCTGTCGGGCAAGTCGAAGAAATGCAAGAGCGCGCTTTACAAATCAATCAATATCTGACAACGTTTTTTGAAGATTGTGGCATCACTTTGGTAGATTTCAAAATCGAATTTGGCACGGACGCCCCAGGCCAAATTCGTCTCGCCGACGAAATCAGTCCCGATACTTGTCGCTTGTGGGATGCTGCCGAAAGCGATCCCCAACGGCGAGTCATGGATAAAGACCGCTTTCGTCACGATCTCGGGCAAGTCGAATCGACTTATCAAGCCCTTCGGGAAAGAGTCCTGCAAGCGCAGGGAATCCAAAAGCGGTAATCGGGAATCGATCGCCCATCGCGCGATCGAACCCTCTTAAAAACCTCATTCAATTGGTGTGTGGACGTGCTAAACCGAACTAAAACAATGCGCCTATCCCTCGTTTCTCTGGTCGTCCTGACGGCTTCGACAACTTTAAGTCCGGCAGATTCCGCTCTGGCAACAGCGGAGGCAATGGCCGAAGAGATGGCAGCTTTAACCGAAGAAACGCCGACCCTCGGCGCGAGCGATCGCTCCCCCAGTTGGTCATCTCACAAAACTCGAGAAAAATCGATGACCAAGTTCGCGAAGCAGCCCAAAGCTCGCCAGCCGGAAGATTTGGCATCCGCAGACTTGGCGATCGTGACGGAGAACGAATCCGCCTTCTACTCACTGCCAGAATTGAGCGGAGAACTCGTCTTGG
>JBFRWJ010000158.1:0-4606 GCA_051439525.1 Spirulina sp.
ATGTGTATAAGAGACAGTGGCTAAATCGTAACTCACTTCTCGACAAGAAACAGATAAGTTATAAACAACATCATCAAGTTTTAAAACTGGAACGGTCGTCCATCTTAGTTCTTGTTTAACTTCTTGGTAGGTTTCCTGTAAATTCCCAATGGGAGTATTCGTGACGATTAATTCATCTCCTTTGATTTTTAATTGTGGCTTTTTGTAATCTCGAAAATCAAATCGCATCCGAAATATATCATCGGAAATAAAGGCAACGATCGCTAAATCGGGTTGATAGATATCAATCGTTTCTTTCAAGGTAATATACATCTGATCTAAACCGTAACCCCCGACCCCGAGATTAACAATATTCAGGTGTTCGTGTTGAGATTGTAATTGATTAGTCCAGAGAAAAGAGTCATCAGTATCAATTCCAAAGGTATAAGAATTTCCGATAATTAATATGGTATATTTATCGCGATCGCTGTGGTAATCTCTTAAGGCACGATGGCCTTGTTTATTGGTCGTGTAGTTCGTATTGTCGATCGTAACAGAAAGGTTGGGTTTGGGAGTCCAACCGCGCGTGGGATGGGGATCGTGTAAGCGTTCTTCTCGAATGAATCCTCGGTTGCTTTCGTAGTGTTTGATGAATTGAGATTTCCACCAATAAGAGCCGCAAGCACTATCGCCAAATTTGTCGCGATCGGAGACTTTATATAAACTTTTGAGGACGGGAAGATTTTGTAAGGGTTTGAGACTGGAAAATTGAAAGGCAATTTCCAGAAAAATTAAGGTAATCAGACCGATTAAACTATAAGTTTTTATTTGCTTTATTAATTGTTTCAATTGCATTCTCGATCGCTATATTAATCTAATTTTAAGGGTAGAGTTGGCAATATCCCCAGAAAAATGCAACTAGATTTTTCGAGTCAGACAGTTAGCCCGACTCTACTTTAGAAAATTGTATAGATCAAAGGAGCAACTACAGAACCTTGACTAAAAACAATTACTGTGCCTAATATTACCAGACTCAGAATTAAAGGAGCAAGCCAATATTTTTTCCGTTCGTTTAAAAATCCCCAAAGATCTTTAATCAAGTCTAGCATTAGTAAGGCTTCTCCATACTGTCTCGGCTGCGTTTTTGACTGCTGATACGATAGGTTTCCGCTTGGCGATCGCGTTTCCTTGCCATGGGATCGTGCTGTACCAGACGCATTATAAATGCCATTGGGGTCACGATCGCAAAAAAGATCATCCCCAGAATAATCCGCGAATTAACAAAGGCGAGAATTTCCGCAATTTTCATCCATACCCGATAGATGGGTTGGAGAAAGATGGGGAATGCGATCGCGAGAACCCATAATAGGCTTCCCACGATCCAAGGTAATAGAGGCAAACCATGACCCCATAACCCAGGCAAAATTAAGCCAAAGAGAAGGGGGATCATCGTTCCCAAAAGCATACCAAACTGGCGCAGTTCTTTTTTATTTTTGCTCAATCCTAAAGTCATTTCAGCGAACAGTAAAAAGTGCTTCCCAAAGTATTTGGGACGATTATTCTTTCCTCTTAAAAGAGCTATAAATTTACTTACTCACTAACACGAGACCTCGCGTTTTGCCCGATGTTGAATCAATGGTATTGGTTGAATGCCAAAGTTCTTCTGCACTGACCCAAATGGGAGGATATTTATATCGCGCGACATCGAGAATGAGAAAGCGATCGCTTTCCTCATGGTACGCTGCGATCGGAGAAATATGACCCCCTCGTTCTTGACCGATCTCGCGGCGGAGATAATTCACTAAGACAAAATTATTCGGCTGTCCTAAATTGGTAACGATACGCTGACGAAACTCTCCGAGGGTTATCTCTCCACCATGATAAGTTTTTGTATCAACCCCATAGCTTTGTAAAAACTGCGTTAATTCTTCTAAAGTCATTCCCTGTCGCCTGACGATTTCTGGGGAAAGCACTTCTCGCGTTTTGGGGTTGCTGAAAAAGTTTTCTTGGGTAAAGACTCGATAGCGGCGATATTCTGGCGCGTGAGGCGCTTCAATCCCCAAGGCATTGAGAACCATTACCATACTGGCAACCCCGCAATAGGCGAGATTATCTTGACTGACAAATTGTAAACTCAGGGGGATATAATCGCGTCTTGCTTGACTTTCAAACAGGAGATTTTCTCCAGTTCGGGAATCTAGATTAATCAGATTTTCGCTGAGGGGCAGAGTTTGCGCGATCGCGCCTCCGCCCACCAGACAAAAGACAGAAATAGAGATTTTACAAGCGTTCAAAGCAAATTGAGTTAAAGACATTTTTCAATTATCAATGAACAATTCGGAATGAAAAAAAGCGTAACACTACAGGATCGATAGCAATAGTTTATCACACTTTGAGCTAATCCAACTCAAATTCATCTCGCCAAGACTCATCTTTTTTCCACTGGGGTTGATCGGTTTTTGCCAGCAAGCAGTTTTCCAAAACCAGATAGTCCATTTCCGTCCGCATAAAACAGCGATAAGCGTCTTCAGGGGTGCAAACGATGGGTTCTCCTCGGACATTAAAGGAGGTATTCACCAATACGCCGCACCCGGTTTTGGCTTCAAAATGACTCAGGAGATCGTAATAGCGAGGATTGGTTTCTGGGTGTACGGTTTGCACCCGTGCCGAATAGTCTACATGGGTAATCGCGGGCAGAGTAGAACGAGGAATTTTTAACTTTTCAATGCCAAATAATTGTTGCTGTTCTTCGGTCATGGGAATGTGTAATTCTTCCCGCACGGGAGCAACGAGCAACATGTACGGACTCTGGCGATCCAAGGCAAAATAATCGGCAACGCGTTCCGCTAAAACTGAGGGAGCAAAAGGACGAAAAGACTCGCGATATTTGATTTTTAAATTCATGGTAGACTGCATCTCGGTATTGCGAGGATTGCCGATAATCGAGCGATTGCCGAGGGCGCGGGGACCGAATTCCATGCGACCTTGAAACCAACCGACAACATTTCCCGATGCCAAAATTTCCGCTAATTCTGGCATTAATTTGCCATCCTCGAGATGGGTATATTTTGCGCCGACATCCTCGAGATATTGGCGAATTTCTTCATTACTAAATTGCGGTCCTAAATAAGCTCCTTGCATCGCGTCGGTTGTCGAACCTTGGCGGGGGCGATCGCAATATTGATGCCAGATGGCTAAAGCTGCCCCAATTGCCCCTCCCGCATCCCCGGCGGCGGGTTGAATCCAAATATCTCGAAAGGGTCCTTCGCGCAACAAACGCCCGTTGGCGACGCAATTCAGGGCAACGCCTCCCGCCAAACACAAATGCTCGGTTTTAAGTTCTCGATGTGCCGTCCGAGCCAAACGCAAGACTATTTCTTCGGTTACTTTTTGTACCGAGGCAGCGATATCCATCTCCCGTTGGCTAATTTGACTCTCCCGTTGGCGGGGAGGCGCACCAAAGAGGCGATCGAATTTCTTATTCGTCATGGTTAATCCGGTGGCATAATTGAAATAGTCCATGTTGAACCGGAATGTCCCGCCTTCTTTGAGATCGATGAGATAATCGAGGATGAGATGGGTGTATTTGGGTTCGCCGTAAGGGGCGAGTCCCATGAGCTTGTATTCCCCAGAATTGACTTTAAATCCGGTGTAATAAGTGAAAGCCGAGTAGAGCATTCCGAGAGAGTGAGGGAAATGAATCTCCCATTGGGAAATTAGTTGGTTATTCTCCCCCAACCAAAGGGATGTTGTTGCCCATTCTCCCACGGCATCGAGACAGAGAACGGCAGCTTGGGGGAAAGGACTGGGGAAAAAGGCAGAAGCGGCGTGGGATTGATGGTGTTCGGTGAAGAGGAGGGGAGGAAGTTCTTTAACTTTACAGTCTCCGAGGCGGGCGAGTTCTTTTTTGAGGATGGTTTTCAGGTACAGTTTTTCCTGCAACCATGCGGACATCGCTGCAAGGAAAGAGCGAAATCCTTTGGGGGCATAAGATAGATAGGTTTCGAGGAGGCGTTCAAAGGTAATGAAGGGCTTTTCGTAAAAGACGATGTAATCGAGTTTTTTCAGAGGAATATCCGCAGTTTGCAAACAATAAGCGATCGCATTCCCCGGAAATCTAGCATCGTGTTTTTTGCGAGAAAAGCGCTCTTCTTGGGCGGCGGCGAGAATTTGCCCATCTCGAACGAGGGCGGCGGCGCTATCGTGGTAATAAGCAGAGATTCCGAGGATGTGCATATTTGTTGTTTGTTATTTGTTGTTTGTTATTTGTTGTTTGTTATTTGTTATTTGTTATTTGTTGATCTTTGACTTTATATCTTAGCAGTTAGGGTTGAATTGCGATCGCATCGGTTGTTTCGTCACGGGAGTCTGAGGTAATTTTTCGTTCTGGCATGGGTTTGAGGGGTGCTTGGATGGGAGAATGTGGTTCTCTTTACGTTCTGGTTCTTTGACAAAAACCAGCATTAATTTTACGATAGGGAAAGTGGATTTGGCAGACCGAAGCGGGGTCAAAAATCCCGGGGGGTCTGCCAAATTCCCCAGAACCTTGACAATTCAATAGTTTTGAGCGTGTGTTGGAGGGGGGTAGGTGTCGGTTGAGCAAGATTGTGGGAGTGTTTTTCCGGGG
>JBFRWJ010000159.1:0-7637 GCA_051439525.1 Spirulina sp.
CCCTAACCCCCCTTACTAAGGGGGGAAAAGAAGGGGGGATTGGTGACTGGTGACTGATGAGGTGGTGACTGATTAAGTTGTTGAGTGTTCGCGAATCTGATACAATAACAAATCATTGAGAGCAGAGGGGTTAATGTCCGCCTTTAACTCCGATCCTTTCTTCCTTTAAGAAGCATTATAGCAATTGTCAATGAGATGAACTACATTGTTCGCGAGGTGATTTTTACTCACATTAACAATGTTTTAATTCATTCATGTGATAAAAGGTGCTAGATCGTAACCAGTACCCAATAACCAACAACAAATAACAAATAACAAATAACCAACAACAAATAACAAGTTTATGAAAATCTGTTTGAATGTCTCCGAACCCGTTACCATTCCAGTCGAACAAGAATCGATTCCCATCCAGCATTATCTCCGTCAACCCCATCGTTTGGTTAACGCGATCGCCGATCCCAAATTAATGGAGATATTGGGAAGCGATCGCTACCGCTTGAAAATGCGTCCCCTCAATCTTCTCGATCTTTATCACTTTCAGCCGACGGTGGTACTCAAGGTGTGGTCGAGCAGTCGCGGCACGATTTATTTACAGTCGGAATCTTGTGAAATTCGAGGAATTGATTACATTAATACTCGTTTTTCTCTCCAAGTCAAAGGATTACTTTCTTCTCTACAAAAAGAGGGAAAAACTTATCTAAAAGGAGAAGCATTTATTGAAGTGAAGATCGAACTGCCTCAAGTCTTATTATTAGCTCCTAAACTATTACTTGAAACCGCCGGCCAAAGTTTAGCCAAAAATGTTTTAATGAGAATCAAACAACGCCTTCTTTCTCATCTTCTTGCCGATTATCACCAATGGGCAAAAGGCCAAGAAGAGCGAGCGATCGCCGATCGCGAAAATTTATCCCTCATCCCTCAGTCTTCATCCTTGGCTTAGTCATGTCTCAGCGCCCTATTTACCTCGACTGTCACGCGACAACCCCCGTTGACGAGCGCGTTGTCGAAGCCATGCTGCCCTATTTTACAGAACGCTTCGGCAACCCGTCCAGCATCAATCACGCTTATGGATGGGAAGCCGAAGCCGCCGTCAAACAAGCCAGAGAGACGATCGCCAACAGTATTGGTGCAACACCAGAAGAAATCATTTTTACCAGTGGTGCCACAGAAGCCAATAACTTAGCCATTAAAGGCGTTGCCGAATCCTATTACACCCAAGGCCGACATATTATTACCGTACAAACCGAACATCGTGCCGTTCTCGATCCCTGTGATTACTTAAAATCTCTAGGTTTTGAGATTACTTTTCTGCCCGTTGAAAAAGACGGTTTGTTGAATCTGGACGCACTGGAGGAAGCCATTCGTCCCGAAACGATTCTCGTCTCGGTGATGGCAGCCAATAATGAAATTGGCGTGTTGCAACCCCTCACCGAAATTGGTAGAATTTGTCGCCAACATGAAGTATTGTTTCATAGCGATGCCGCTCAAGCGATCGCGAAAATTCCCCTCGATGTCGAAGAGATGAATCTCGATTTAATGTCTCTGACGGCGCATAAAGTCTACGGACCCAAAGGCATCGGCGCCTTATACGTCCGTCGCCGGAATCCGCGCGTGAAACTGGCCCCGCAAATTCAAGGGGGAGGACAGGAAAGGGGACGGCGATCGGGTACCCTCCCCACCCCCCAAATCGTCGGCTTTGGAAAAGCAGTAGAATTGGGACTAACAGAAATGGAGACAGAAGGAGAGCGCATCCAGAAATTGCGCGATCGCCTCTGGCAAAAACTCGAGCAACTCGAGGGCATTCACCTCAACGGCAATCGCGATCGCCGCTTGGGGGGAAACCTAAATATTAGTGTCGAAGGGGTCGATGGGTCGGCATTACTCTTGGGGTTGCAATCTATCGCCGCCGTCTCCTCCGGTTCCGCCTGCACCAGTGCCAAAACCGCTCCCTCCCACGTCCTCACCGCCTTGGGACATCCGGACTCCTTAGCTTATGCCTCCCTGCGCTTTGGCATTGGACGGTTTAACACCGAAGCCGAAATCGATCGCGTGGCCGAAGCCACCCTAGCCGCGATTCGTTCCCTGCGTCAAGCCAAATCGACTCCAGCAACAATCTCGAAAAAGAAGCATAACGCACAACCCACCCAAAAACGGCGGTGAGGGTGCTGCGACTATAACGCAAAACGTTTAGTCCTATGGGGAATCACCGCCAAATATTAAACTGGGGAGTCAAGGTTGCTGTATATATTTTTTATGGGATTGTATTCGATTAAGAGTATAATCAACCCATATGGGGAATTATTGCGATCTAAAAACTAAAGCCGTGGCTGAGAAGTCAGGCAAATTGGTTTTAGAAGTTGACCCCAAACATTCATCTCAAGAATGTTCTCATTGCGGCTATATCAGTCCCAATAATCGCGATCGGGAAAAATTTCTTTGCGAGAGTTGCGGATATCACGACGATGCTGACATTCAAGCATCGGTTAATATCCTTCATCGCGGACTTAAAACTCTGCGGTGCGACCCTGCTGAGGTTTCCTCAGCAAAGGAACGCGCACCAAGAGAGGGAATTAGTCCCTCTCAGCTATGGGTCGTCCCCGCAAAAGTTACGCTCGAACCTGAATTAACAGGTTCTTCCGAGACAGGAACGGAGAAATCAGTGTCTGTTGGGACTGATGAGCCGGGGAATCCTCGAACGGGAGAATGGGTTCAATTATCGCTATTCGCTTGACCGTTTGGAGAGAAGGTTGTTCGGGGTAACTCGATCGTCATCTGTAATCCTTCCGGGGATTCTCCCGCCATAATCTTCGATTTGGCGGGATGAGGATGTCAAAACAGGGTATAATTAGAATAAGAAAGAAATAGTCGGCACTGATAAAATTCAAGTCCAAGTCCTTTCCCTGAAACCCCATCGGTTGAGATTGTTTGGCCAAAGAAGCAAAAATTTCTTGCTTGCCCTAAAATAAATGCGTGGATGAGGGAACGCCGGAAAGGGAAAATTTGCGAGATTGACTCTCTTTAACCACTAGCCCGTTCTCGGGAGAGTGCAGACTCAAAAAAAGATCGATTTAATGTTCGGGTGTAGCGATAGACTCATATTGTCAGGGACGGGATTTCCAGTGCGAGAAGTCCGATCCCAAGAATCCCACCGAGCAAGGGTTAAACGTCGAGTTCATCTCCAGATCGTCCTTTTTTCATCCCTCCTCATTCCGCATTGCGGGTAGAATTTTAATTCTCCTTCCCATTCAGTCTTGCTATTTCAGAAAATTTTTCTTGCCCCCATACAGCGTCCGTACGTGACGCGATCGCGAAGCCTTGCATTCACAGAGCAAGCATCGCTTTGTTGAAGGATTCACATAATCCCCCCATCGCGCATGGATGCTTTCACCGAATTGATAGAATATTGAGGAAATTGCATGCCCAAGCAGATCATTATTGCAGAACAACATCAAATTGCTGCCATTTTTTCTGAAGATCGAGTCCAAGAACTTGTTGTCTCTACGGGAACCCAACAAGTCGGCGATATCTATGTCGGAACGGTAGAAAACGTCATTCCGGGCATTGATGCCGCTTTCGTCAACATCGGCGATGCCGAACGCAACGGGTTTATGCACGTGACGGATCTCGGCCCCTTGCGGTTGCGCCGCAGTGCGGGGGCAATTACCGAACTGCTCGCCCCCAACCAAAAGGTTCTCGTCCAAGTCATGAAAGAACCGACGGGGAACAAAGGTCCTCGACTGACGGGAAATATTACCCTCCCCGGACGTTATTTAGTGCTCATGCCCTACGGACGCGGAGTCAATTTATCCCGTCGCATCAAAAATGAAACCGAGCGATCGCGCCTGAGAGCCTTGGCAATTTTGATCAAGCCGGCAGGAATGGGTTTATTGGTACGGACGGAAGCCGAAGGAAAAAACGAGGAAGCCATTATGGAGGATTTGGAATACCTCCAAAAACAATGGGAAGACATCCAACAACAGGCCAACGTCACCAAACCCCCCGCCTTGCTCAATCGCGATGATGATTTCATTCAGCGCGTCCTGCGGGATATTTATAGTGCCGATGTCAATCGCATCGTGGTGGACTCCAACGAAGGGGTCAAGCGCGTCAAACAGCATTTAAAAAACTGGAGCGGCGGTCGATCGCCCGAAGGCGTTCTCATCGACCACCATCGCGATCGCCAACCCATTCTCGAATATTTCCGCGTCAATGCGGCGATTCTCGAAGCTCTCAAACCTCGCGTCGATCTGCCTTCTGGGGGCTATATTATTATCGAGCCCACCGAAGCTCTCACGGTCATCGATGTAAACTCCGGCTCCTTTACCCGCTCCGCCACCGCTCGCGAAACCGTCCTCTGGACGAATAACGAAGCCGCTACGGAAATCGCCCGTCAACTGCGCCTGCGCAATATTGGCGGCGTGATCGTGGTGGACTTTATCGATATGGACTCCAGGCGGGATCAACTGGCCTTGTTGGAAACCTTTAACAGCGCCTTGAGCGGGGATAAAGCGCGCCCGCAAATCGCCCAACTTTCAGAATTGGGCTTGGTAGAACTCACCCGCAAGCGCCAAGGACAAAACATTTACGAACTCTTTGGCAAAGAATGTCCCACTTGTAACGGTTTGGGTCATGTCGCGAATTTACCCGGCATGGAACAGGATGGGCAAGCGATCGAAAAGAGCCTCCCCGTCATTGCCGTACCAACTGCTAAAGTTCCAGAAAAACGAGAGGACGACCTCGAGGCACTGTTAGACCTCGGGGGGGAAGAAAATCCCCAAGAACTCGATTTGCTGCATCACCCCAGCTATCAGGAGCAAAATCTCGCCGGAAATCGCCGTCGTCGCCGTCGCCGCGTGGGAGAGATAGAAACCCCCAGTAAAGGGGCAAAAATTCGGCTCAATGGAGGCAATGGGCGCAGTGGAGAAAGCGACGACGAGGTGCCCTCGGCGGGAGAGACGATGGAGCGTTACGAACGGCGCGTTACGCGGCGGGAGACCCCACCCCCCGAGAAAATTGCTGTCGAGATGACGACTCTCGAACAGGATGTCTATGCGTTGATGGGCATTTCTCCTTTAGTGCGCCTAGAGCGAGAAGTGAAAGATCCCCGTTCCGTGATGCTTTCGATTAGCACGCCCCAACCTTCTGAAGAACCTTGGAAGCGCGAAGAGGAAGATCTCGAGATTGAAGAAGAAATAACAATTGGGGAGACAGAAGAGATCGAAGAGGCGATCGCGGAATCGACTGAGGAGGTGGAAGAACTCGATCCTGAAGACTCCGATCCTGAAGACTCCGATAATCGACCTTTAATTCGCCGTCGCCGTCGTCGTTCCTCCGCTCAGTAACATTGTTATTTGTTGTTTGTTGTTTGTTTTTTGATTGCCAATAACCAATAACCAATAACTAATAACTAATAAGGCAAATGGAAAGTTACTCCGTCTCCGAGTTCGATCGCTCCTATTTACCCAAAAATGCTAACGACCAAATGTTGCTGGTTGGAGTCGATGAAGTGGGACGGGGTGCTTTATTCGGTCCTGTCGTGGCGGCGGCGGTTTGCCTGCCTTTAGGTCAATGCCAACCCTTAAAAGCTATTGGCGTTCGAGATAGCAAACAGCTTTCTGCCAAGAAACGCACTGAATTGGCTCGGGAAATTCCCGCGATCGCAATGGAGGTTCGCATTGGTTATGCGACGGTTCGAGAAATCGATCGCCTCAATATTTTGCAGGCTTCTTTATTGGCCATGAAACGGGCAATTTTAAAGTTAGAAACAGTGCCGCAATTGTGTCTAATTGATGGCAAATTTCCCATTCCCGATTTATCGATTCCCCAAAAAACCGTTATTGGCGGCGATCGGCACTCTCCCGCGATCGCGGCGGCGAGTATTGTCGCTAAGGTCTGGCGAGATGATTTAATCGTGCGTTTCGCCCACAAATATCCCCACTACGATCTCGCTGCGAACAAAGGATACGGGACGAAACGCCATCGTCAAGCTCTTAAACAATACGGGATTTCCCCCCAACATCGAACTTCTTTTAAGCTCTCTTAAACTCGGTTAAATTGTGAATTCCGATCGGTTAATTGCGCAAGGCTTTTACGGGTTCGACTTGACTGGCACGAATGGCAGGAATGAGACTCGAACCGACTCCGGTGGCGATCGCGGCACTAAAAGATAAAAGAATATTTTCGAGATTCAATTCATAAGTCGGTAAGGCGAATGTTTCTTGTTGCATTAATAGAAACGTGACGCCATTGACCAAAGCGATCGCACTCGTCCCCCCGATAAAACTCACGATCGTGGCTTCTAGAATAATTTGCGTTAAAATCTGTTTTTTTTGTGCCCCAATTGCCCGCCGTAGTCCCAGTTCTGAAGTTCTTTCCAAAACTGAGGCAATCGTAATATTCGCAATACCGACTCCCGCGACAATTAAAGAAATAATTCCCGCCGCCAATAAACCGTTTGTCGCAATACGAGCAATTTCTCGATCTGCTAAAATATCTTCAACATTACTGTCAATATAAGGGAGATGTCTAAAAGTAGCCTGTTTTAATTCCGGATATTTCTTTTGCAATACTGTTTTAATCTGAGGTTTGAGCTGCTCCATTCTCTCGATATTATGAGGGCGAATAATGAATTGATTAATTTCCTGCTGGTTGCTTAGAGCGATATGAGTTGAAATGGGCATAACAAATTCTCCAATGGGTTCATCGGGTTGAAATTGTTTTTGTTTTCTTTCCATCACGCCTAAAATTCGATAGGGCATTCCCGTAATATAAACAACTTTATTAATCGGATTTTCTCGGCCAAATAGCTGTTCCTTGGCAATGGTGTCAACGACCAAAGCATTGCGATAATTTTTAAAATCATCATCCAGTAATTTACGCCCTAAATTGGGCAAAACTTGTCTTCCCGTGGCTAAAAAATATTCTTCTGAAACTGCCAACAATTGTATATCTTCTTCGCGATCGCGATAAATAACGCGATCGCTACTCCAATCCCAAATTGTGGCGCTAATCGAGTGAATTCCTTTGATTTCTTTTTTGAGATACTCAATATCTTCTAAGGTGCTAAAAACTGTCCAAACTTGTAAATGAGGTGCCTCTCTTTCTGACAAGCGATTGAGAATTTTAGTGTGACTAATACTTTTGATTTGCAATGTAGAATTGACGGCTAAAACTCCCATAAATACACCTAAAATTGTCAGCATCGTTCGCACTTTATTCCGCTTAAGCGAACTCACACTCATTTGCAGTAGATCGAGAAAATTCATTTGTTATTTGTTATTTGTTATTTGTTATTTGTTGTTTGTTATTGGTCAATCGTTCATTGTTCATTGTTCATGGGTAAGAGTTTTAGTCCTTCTTCAATTGGGCGATCGGGGGGAGGACTGACCACTTGTTCGCCAACTTCTAAACCTGTTTTAATTTCTGTGGTTGTATCGCCGACCAAACCTAACGAAATCGGACGGCGTTCTGCTTTACCAGACTCCGAAACTACCCAAACAAAAGGATTATCACTGTCGCTGTCTTGGATGAATTGAGGGGGGAGCGCGATCGCATCGTCTTCGCGATCGACGATAATTTCAACGCTGACCTGACTGCCTGGAATGAGTTTTTGACTGGGTGTATCTAACACGATAATT